>CAYTKK010000001.1:0-43665 GCA_964438355.1 uncultured Lachnospiraceae bacterium
CCAAGACCGGTGATCTCGCGAACTGCCTTGATAACGGCAATCTTGTTGCCACCGATTTCCTTAAGAACAACGGTGAACTCGGTCTGCTCTTCTGCAGCGGGAGCAGCCTCGCCTGCGCCTGCAGCCGGACCAGCAACAGCCATAGCCGCTGCGGAAACGCCGAACTCTTCCTCGAGCATCTTAACGAAATCGTTAAGCTCGAGAACGGTCATACCCTTAATCTCTTCCATAAGTTTGGTCAAATCTGCCATTTTTATTTTCTCCTTAAAATCTTTTTTTGAATTTGTTTTGGTTCGTCGAAAGGCGATTAAGCGCTTTCACGCCACGCCGTCGAACAATAGTTTACGCTTCTTGCTTCTTCGCAATCTCGGAAAGTGCAACGGCGAGCGAACGCACGGGCGACTGCAACATACCGAGCAATTGAGCGATGAGTACGGGCTTTGCGGGAATAGACGCAACCTTGGTGATTCCGTCCGCGTCCATGGCCTTACCCTCGACTACGCCGCCCTTAACCTTAATCTTGTTGGTCTTCTTTACGTTGTCTACTATGATTTTTGCAGGAGCAACTGCGTCGTCATAGGAAATAGCCATAGAGGTAGGTCCCTCTAAAGCCGCGTCGAAGCCTTCAACACCGGCATTCTTAAGCGCGCGAAGTACGAGGCGGTTCTTGATAACCTTGTACTCAACGTTTGCCTTACGCAGCTCACTTCTCATAGCGGTATCTTCCGCTACGTTAAGTCCGCGATAGTCTACCAAGACGAAGGACTTTGCCTTACCGATCTTTTCAACATACTCTGCGACTTGCTGCTCTTTAATCTTAATGGTTTCTGCTGACATTTTTATCCTCCTTTCTAGAATATAAACAAATCCGACTGCCAAAGTAGCAATCGGATTGAAGAAAGGTCAAACTCTCTTTCCTTTTACCTCGGCAAGCACTCCTTAATACGGAGTTTACGCAAAACGCACTTGCTGTCTTTGGCGCAGTTGGAAATATTTACTTTGTTTAATCTTTAAGCCTCGCGGTTACGCTCTGTAAGCGACCTTGATTCCGGGGCCCATCGTCGAAGCGAGCGTAACGCTCTTTACGTAAACGCCTTTTGCCGCTGCGGGCTTAGCCTTTACGATTGCTTCCATAAGCACGTTGAAGTTTTCTTCGATCTTCTCTTCGCCGAAGGACTTCTTTCCGATCGGGCAGTGGATAATAGCGGTCTTGTCGACGCGGTACTCTACTTTACCTGCCTTGGTATCATTGATAGCCTTTACGACGTCCATAGTAACGGTTCCGCTCTTGGGCGACGGCATAAGTCCTTTAGGTCCGAGGATTCTTGCGACTCTACCGAGTTGTCCCATCATATCGGGAGTTGTGATAACTACGTCGAAATCGAGGAAGTTCTGAGTCTGAATCTTTGCGATGATGTCCTCTGCGCCTACGATGTCGGCACCTGCAGCGAGTGCAGCCTCCGCCTTATCGCCGCGTGCGATTACAAGTACTTTAACCGACTTACCGGTACCGTTGGGAAGAACGACCGTTCCGCGGACCTGTTGGTCTGCCTGACGGGGGTCAACGCCCAAACGAACGTGAAGCTCGATGGTCTCGTCGAACTTTGCCTTTGCGGTTGAGAGCACGTTCTTTACCGCGTCGGAAACTTCGTAAGACTTGGTAACGTCTACTTCTTTAATGCTGTTAGCGTAATTCTTGCCGTATTTCATAGTGTTACCTCCTTAGTCCTCTACAACAACGCCCATGCTGCGTGCAGTACCTGCAATCATGCTCATGGCGCTTTCGATAGAAGCCGCATTAAGGTCGGGCATCTTAAGCTCGGCAATTTCTCTTACCTGCGCAGTGGTGATCTTCGCAACCTTGTCCTTATTCGGCTTTGCCGAACCGCTCTCGATCTTGCACGCCTTCTTGATGAGGACGGGCGCGGGAGGCGTCTTGAGGACGAAGGTGAACGAACGGTCTGCATAAATGCTGATTACGACCGGGATAATCAATCCTTCTTGCGCTCTTGTTTTCTCGTTAAATTCCTTGGTAAATCCGGGTATGTTGATACCGTGCGGACCGAGGGACGAACCTACCGGGGGACCGGGGGTTGCCTTACCGGCAGGAAGTTGCAGTTTAACTACTGCTTGCAATTTCTTTGCCATTTTTGGCTCTCCTTGTAAAAAAATTTATTTTATACAATCGCGGTGCTAACGAGCAAATCGCATAGTTTGCTCTCCCGGTTATATACTAATCTGCGATATCCGCGTGCTCGATTTGATAAAGCTCGAGCTCGACGGGAGTCATTCTTCCGAACATGCTTACGGTAAGCTTACACTTGCCGCGAGCAGCGTCCAACGCGTCCACGGTACCGATAAAGCCTTCGAACGCGCCGTCGACTATCTTGACGGTCTCGCCGATTACAAAATCCATATCGACTACGGCAGGCTTCTCGAGGTGCATACGCTTTACCTCGTCCTCGGTAAGCGGCAACGGGCGACCTTGAGGTCCTACGAAGCCGGTTACTCCGCGAGTGTTCGTAACGATATGCCACATGTCGTTGTTATAGTCCATTTTAACAAACACGTAACTGGGCATCATTCGACGCTGAACTATCTTTCTTTTGCCGTTCTTCTCCTCTACTACGTCTTCCATCGGAATGACGATGTCCACAAGTTTGTCAAGCAAATCGTTTTTCTGGAATACCAGACGCAAATTTTCCTTGACCATATTCTCGTAGCCGGAATAGGTGTGGAGAATATACCACTTTGCGTTTTCTATAGACATAAGGGTAAGCACGCTCCTACGTTTGACGATAACGCGGTCATAAGACCGGTGACGCTTGCGGCAGAACCGCCGTTAAGACCTTGTACCAAAACACTGTACAACCAGCCCAGAAGCGCATCGAAACCCATCAGCACGACAAGAAAAACCAAAACTATAGCAAGAACCACTCCGGTTTGCTTTACGACGGTTGCGAAACTCGGCCAAGTAACTTTCTTGAGTTCGCTGAACGTTTCCTTAATCCTGCCACGCTTTTTCGGCTTCTTTTCCTTCTGCTTAGCAGTTGTTTCCTTCGCCATTTTTATCTCCTCTTATCGAAAACGACTTACTTCGTCTCTTTGTGGACGGTGTGCTTGCCGCAGAACTTGCAGTACTTCTTAAGCTCGATTCTGTCGGGATCGTTCTTCTTGTTCTTTGTGTTGTCGTAGTTGCGCTGCTTGCACTCGGTGCACGCGAGCGTAATTCTGTTTCTGTTGGCACTTGCCATGGCAGTGAGCCTCCTAATCTAAAGTTCTACTTAAAAATACACCCGTTTATTCGGGGTGCTTTAATAATTTATCACTATTGCGGATAATTGTCAAGCATTTTGCTTCGAATTTATGATTTATTTTACGTTTTTGACCACTTTTTCCCACTCCGATTCACTTTTATCCACAACACCTCACTTTCGTCCACAACACTTCACTTTTACACACAGTATTTCACCTTCATCTATAGTGATTCACTTTCGTTTACCCTTGCCGCATAACCGAAAATAGTACCGAAAGCGCGAACTGCAAAAATTTTTCACACCAAAGAAAAACAAACAATCGCCCCTCAAAAAAAACGAGAAGCGACCGCTTATTGCTTCATTAAGAAAAAGAAACGACACAAACGCCGTTTCCCTTATCCTTTAATATAATAATCCTGCAAAAACCTCTTTGCCGGAAACTCACTGCGCCTTCGAACGCCAACAGTCGCGTGGAATTTCCGAATAAAATATTTTTGCCCTTTCCAAACTACTTTAGCAATTCAACAGACGAAGAATGTGTTTTGAAAGAATCATCAAAACGAGATCCGCTATCCAAATTACGTTCCAGCCTAAAGCTATACGCAAAATCGCCGCTATCAACTTACCTTCTTTAAGACGAGTAAGAACGCCAAACACAAGCGCCGTAACCGGAATGATTGCAAGTATAACGCTGACAAGATAACCCAAACCGAAATAATCGCTTTTTCTTTTAGCCATAAGATACCCTCCGAAAAATTTTTATTATGCGTCCGAAAATTTGTTTTTGCTTTTACCTTCTGATTGCCCCGAGCAGGTACAATATTCCGTCTACTATCAGGATAACTCCGATGATTATAAACAAAATATCCAAACTTGTGAAACCGTTTACGATAAGCATAACGCCCACCGCAACGGACACGATAAGTTTAATCAGAGCGAACAGTCCGTGTTTGCCGGCACCGAAAAAGTCAATTGCCGCGTAAACGATTAGCAGTACGCCGAGCACGAGAAGCGCAAGCCACACAAGACTCCAGCCGCTAACGATTATCGCAACGCCGACCACTATATAGACTATACCGACCACCAGGTCGTTATGTTTAAGAATCTTCAACGCGCCGAAAACGATAAGCAGTACGCCCGCGGCGGTCATTATCCAGCCTAAAATACTGGTCTTAAAAATACACATCAGCACGCCGATAAGAATATATAGCAGCGCCATAAGTATATCGTACGTATTTCTACTATACGACTTTGATTTCTTTTTTGCCATTTTTGCTTTCTCCCTGAAGTTTTTTGGCGTCACGCAGGCGACGACGAACCGAAACTCGACTCACAATCCGCTTCGTTCACCAAGTAATATTTTACACCAGCAGATGCTTTTTGTCAATAATTTTCATAAGAAAAGTCGCCGACGTCTCCGATTCGCAACGCGTCTCATTCGTGACAAAACAGCCGCTATTCGCCAGTCAAAAAATTTGACTGGCGCCGTTTTTACATTCGATACCGCAACGCTTCTAACTCTTTTGCCGTCAAAAAATTAAAAATCGCATCAATAACGATACCGCTTTTTCTGAGTCACGATAAACGCCAAGGAAATGAAAAGAGCAAGCGTCTCCGCAACCACGACAGACAACCACACGCCGTTTATTCCGAATATGAGCGGCATAACGAGAATCGTCGCGACTTGCAAAACGAGCGTACGAATAAACGAAACGAGCGCGGAAATCAAGCCGTTATTCAGAGCCGTAAAGAACGATGACGTAAAGATGTTGATCCCGAAAATCAAAAACGAAATTCCGTACAATCGCATTCCGTTTGCCGTCAGCGCCAGGAGACTATCGTCGCCGCTCGTAAACATACTCGATAGCGGAGTAGCGAAAATTTCGGTCAGAACAGTCATCACCACGCCGAGAATCGACAAAATTACAAGGCTTTTGCGCAAAAGATTTTTTAATTCGCTATGGTTTTCGGCACCGTAGTGATAACTTATAATGGGCGCGGTTCCTATCGAATAGCCGATAAATATCGCCGCAAAAATAAATCCTGCGTACATTATTACGCCATACGCCGCTACGCCGTCCTCCCCCGCCACTTTAAGTAGCTGCATATTAAACAGCATACTGATAATCGACGAAGAAATATTCGTAACAAGCTCCGACGAGCCGTTCGCGCAAGCAAAACCGATTGCTCGAAAATCGAACTTTGCCTTCACAAGTCGCAGAAGACTCTTATTTGTCTTTTTGACAAAATAGAAAATAGGCACTACTCCGCCAACCGCATAACTTATCCCGGTCGCAACCGCCGCACCGACGAGTCCCCATCCGAAAACGGCGACAAACAACGTGTCGAGAACAATGTTGGTAAGTCCTGCCGCCACCGTTACGGCAAAACCGAGCATAGGCTTTTCAGCAACGATAAAAATGCTTTGAAAAGCGTTCTGCAACATAAACAAAAAATTAACGGCTATCAAAATCCTACCGTAAAGCACGCAGTCTCCGATCATCGCGGGGGTCGCGCCTAACAGTATCGCTATGGGCTCTAGCAACGCAAATCCAGCTACGGATATAACTGCGCCGACAATAGCCGTAAAATATACGACCATCGAAAATATTTTATTTGCCTTTTCCGAATCGCCCTCGCCAAGCGTTTTTGCGACCAAAGCGCTTCCACCGGTTCCCATCATAAAGCCGATTGAACCGAGAATCATCAAAACAGGCATTATAAGATTTATCGAAGCAAATGCGGTCTTTCCTGCGAAATTAGAAACGAACAGACCGTCCACAACGCTGTAAATCGACGTAAATATCATCATAAAAATAGGCGGCAACACCGCCTTAAACAGTTTTTTATACGTAAAATGTTCCGATAGACTGACAGCCATATTTTCTCCTTAAAGCAACAAGCATGCAAAAAACGCCGAATATAATAAAGCGAGCGCGATTAGAAAAACTAACAGAGCTCACTCCGCATCTTATCAACTTTTATGCTGCGGCATAAAGTTCTCCGATGACCGATATTCGATTGCCCGATAATTATAATCAAAACGTCGCGAAAAGTCAACAACATATCGCGATATTTTTATGTAATCGAAATTACAAATCAAAAGAACTATGTTTTTATCAAACGCCAAATCATCTTACGCGCTCGAAAATCGCCGATTAAAGAGTTTGGCAAATAGTATTACCTTTTGAAACGCGAGTTAAAACAAGCGAAAAAGTGCCTCATCGCAAATGACGAGAAAACGCCGGCTAAAAACACCCGACATTGTTTTCTTTCAAGACGCTTTTGGCGCGTTCGAGCTGCTCGTCCGTCGGAATCCATTCGTTTTTTCCGTTATCTTCCCCGCCCAAAAAAACCTTTTTTGCTCCGCCATAAGTATGATACGGCAAAAACTCAACGCCCTCGCAATGTGCTAAAGACGCAGCAATCTCAGCGACGCCGCGATAATGCTCTTCGCGCGTATTGACTCCGTTTATCAAAATACACCTCAAGCGCGTTTTTGCTCCGCTTGCGTCTACAGCTGCAAGATTATCGAGTATAGCCCTATTGCTCATACCGGTGTACTTTTTGTGGCGCTCATCATCGGTATCCTTTACGTCCCATAAAAACAAATCGACAAAAGGGACGGCTTCAAGCAAAACGTTCGTATCTACACATCCGCAAGTCTCCACCACTACGTGAAGACCCTTTTCTTTACAAGCTTTCAACAAAGCGACGGTAGCGGCGTTTTGCGCAAATGGCTCTCCGCCCGACAGCGTGATTCCGCCGTTTAATCCGTAAAAATCCTTATCTCTTTCCGCAACGGACAATATTTCATCGACGGACATATTTTTACCGCAAACCTCCAGCGCGCCGGTCGGGCAGTACTTTACGCACTCGCCGCACAAAACACACTTCGTTCGGTCAACAACGCGCTGTCCGCGCACGGCGTGAACCGCATGCAAGCAAGAACTCTCGCACACTCCGCACCCGACGCATTTATTGCGATAAAACAGTAGTTCCGAAGCGCTTGTTTGCGTTTCGGGATTATGACACCACGCGCAACGCAGCGGACACCCTTTCAAAAAAACGGTTGTACGAATCCCCGGACCGTCATGCATGCAAAACCGCTGGATTTCGGTCACTTTTAATGTTTTTTCAGTGTTCATTTTGTTCGATAACCATATCCTGCCATTCTTTATCTAACGTCACGAATCGAGCGTTCCACCCCGAAACGCGAACGGAAAGAGTTTGGTAGTCCTCCGGGCGAGCTTGCGCCTCCCGAAGCAAAGACGCGTCGACTACGTCCGGTTGCATAAAAAATCCGCCAAGCGAAACGAATCCTCGCATTAACCCGATAAGCGCCTGTATTCCGTCCTCGCCTTTAACGCTGGACGGTAATAGTTTTACGTCGAGCGCCGCTCCCGTTGCAAGCTTAGAAAGGTCAGCCTTGCAGTATGAACGGATAATCGCCGTCGCGCCTTCTTTATCCGTGTTCGGCGTTGGAGAGCAGTTAGCAGCCAAGACATCGCCCACTCGTCTGCCGTGAGCGGACGCCAGCCTCTTCGACGCCCATTCCAGTTGGCGACCGAAAGTGCTGACTCCCGCAGGAAAACGATATCCGCATTTTCCGTTAAAAGACGTACAAATATCCGCAAAATCCGACAGTAACCTAGCCGCAATATTATCCACCTCGTCATTATCGTTGCCGTAATAAACGTAGCGATTCGAAACATATTGTCTAAGCGATTCCGCACCCTCCCAGTCGTTTCGTAAAATTCTCATTAGCTCCGAAAAAGTCAGCTTCTTCTCGTCCCAGACAAGCTTTTTAATAGCGTACAAACTGTTTACCGTATCGGCAAGTCCGCCGATATGCGGCGAATTTATATTGTAAATGGGTCCGCCTTCGAGGTAGGACAGTC
Source organism: uncultured Lachnospiraceae bacterium (assembly GCA_964438355.1). GTDB lineage: Bacteria > Bacillota > Clostridia > Christensenellales > Pumilibacteraceae > UBA10677. The sequence continues at coordinate 8,159 of CAYTKK010000001.1, forward strand.
CTTTTTCGATACACCCCTGCTCGAAAAGCGATACCAACGTACACGGAGGCTGCTGCGCCCACTTCCAACCGTTTGTGGGCACTCCGAATTTTTCAAACTTTTTGTCCTTGTCTTGAAATATTTCCCGCACCTTACAATACAAATCTTGCCTGTAATGCGCGTATAAGTCCTCGAAGTTAGAAAAAGACACTTCTTCACCATAGCCGCCCAGAGTGTTTTTTTGAAGAATCCACAAAGAATCGAAGGGCGAGTAAATAAAGAAAGTTTTGCCGGGAATCTGTACTTCCCAACAGCCGTCGTTAGCAAATTTACGTGCTTCGCGCTCGTCATATCCGTCCTTGACAAGCGCCGAAATAACCAAGTCCTCGTTGTAAACGGCCAAGATACCGCCACCGTAACGCATAACCTCCGCTACCCTTCGCAAAAGCTTTTCGTCGGTATTTTTTCCTATGCGCACAGTAGTCGGAAAATCACTGATTCCCAGTTCTTCCAAAATATCGAGGACAAGATAAGTTACCTCGTTCGTAACTTCTTGCCCGTTTTCGTCGATGCCGGCAAGTACGATGTTTTGATAGTGCTGCGCGTCGCCGCTTCCGATATACTGCCCGTTTATCCACTCGCAACCCTTAATAAAGAAATGCGCCAAAATTTCTCTTGCTTCGTCCAAAGTAAGCGTACCGTTTTTAAGGTCTCTTTTAAGGTAATCGCCCAGCAAATAGTCTATACGTCCAATCCCCGGCCAATTTCCGCACAAGCGCAAAAAAGCAAAGGTAAACCACAAACTTTGGACGGCTTCGTAAAAATTACGCGCCGGTCCGAAAGGAACTTGTTTTAAGTTTTCGTGGTTTTTTTCATATCCCGAAAGTGTGTGCAACGCACCGATATATCGTCCATGCCAAACCTCGAACGATTCGAGACAATTCAAACAACTTTTAACGAAAGCTTCTTTCTCCGTACCTTTGTATTTCTCGCAAGCCTTTTCGACTTTTTCCTTTATCGCATCGACGCCGCACTTCAGCACCGTTTCAAAATCAACGGTCAGGTGACTGATACCCGAACAAACAGGCTTCCCATCATAACTTGCCGGAACATAATGTCTGATTGCCATTCCCAGCGTCGCCGCGCCACTCAACTTCTCGCCTTCGCAAATTCGAATAGGCGCTTCCGCCACAATTTTGCCGATTGCAATATCGTATTTTTCCAGTTTCGAAAGCGCGTCCCAGTCTCGAACGTCGTCAAGATATACCGCGTCCGTTTTTAGAGTATCCTTTCCGTATTTGCGATTTAACGATTCGTACGCAAACTTTCTAGTCGCGTCCGCCAACCTTATCGGACGCACGTTACCGTTTTGCGAGTAAAATTCCATTCTTTGCCTCCGGCGCTATATCTTAATAAGATTATACAGTATAAGACTATTAAAAACAATTGACTATACTGCAAATTATATGTATAATACTATTTAGGTGACGACTATGGAAATATCAACCGCACATATAAAATATTTCAAGAAGAGCGGCTTCGATTCTGTATCCAACGAAAACGAAACGCACGTAAAAGTTCTTCCGTACCTTTCCGTAGTGCAATCGCTCGAAGGAAATTACGATATTGCTCTAGGAAACGGACAACTCGAGCACACCGAAGAGGGCGGGTTTTTTATCGCTCCTGCGGGCGTAAAACAACACATCGTACATCACACAAACAAGAAAAGCGGAAAAATGACCTGCCGCTGGATATTCATTGACGTCGAAATAAACAAGATGTTTTCGTTGGACGCGCTCTATCAATTCCCCACAGTCATAAACGACGACAGAATGGGCAAAATAAACGCGCTGTTTGACCGCATATTTTCGACAAACGACGTATGGGACAACTACTCCGATTGCTATAAACTGCTGGGCTGTCTTGTTCAAACGGCAACACCGCTTAAAAACGAAACGCACCGAGGAGTACAACGCGCGATAACATACATAAAAGAGCACTATCAAGAACAAATTACGGTTGGCGTTTTGGCAAAAGCGGCGAATATGTCCGAATCGAATTTTTATGCGGCGTTCAAAAAGCATGTCGAAAATTCGCCGATTGCATACCTTAATCAATACAGATTATCCATCGCCGCAGACAAACTGATACTAACGGACCAAACGATTAGCGAACTCAGCTGTTCGGTCGGTATAATCGACGCGTTATATTTTAGTAAACTATTCAAAAAAACCTACGGCATATCGCCCAAGAAATATCGCTTGGTATATCGAAACGATTACTCCGCTAGCTAAAAATGCTCTTTTCTATTTTCCCTGTAGTAAATTTATTGCTTCCTTGTAGTAAATCTTATTGCGTTTTCAACGTTACGTGACCATTGCTTTTCTCTAATTTAATTTTTACGCATAAAACGACAAAACGCAAACCGAATCATTCGATTCGACTTGCGTTTTTAATGGAGCGGAAGACGGGGCTCGAACCCGCAACATTCAGCTTGGGAAGCTGACGCTCTACCATTGAGCCACTTCCGCACGTTCATCGCACATTTACGAATATATTATAACACTCTCTTTTTATGTTGTCAACGCAAAATCAAGTTACAAAAACAAAAAATAGAACAAGCGGTTGACTCGTACGCAAAAGACGTAGTACAATAAACGTATGAACGGAAACGAAAACAACAAAATATGCGTCGGACGTTTTGCTCCCACGCCGTCGGGACGAATGCATTTGGGAAATATTTTTTCTGCAATGATCGCTTATTTAAGCGCAAAGTCGTCGAACGGAAAATTCTTGCTACGAATCGAGGACCTAGACAAAGCTCGCTGTCCGCGCACGCTATCCGACCAAATACTTTCCGACCTCGAATGGTTTGGCTTCGAATGGGACGACGAAGTCACGTTTCAAAGCGAACGCGACGAATTGTACGAGGAAGCTTTTTGCAAATTAAAAAATGCGGGACTAATTTATCCTTGCTTTTGTTCGCGAGCAAGACTGCATTCGCCCGAGCTTGCCCCTCACGGCTACACGCCGGTATACGACGGAAAATGTCGCTCGCTTTCTCCGGACGCATATCCCCCAAAACCTCCGGCTTACCGAGTTAAAACAAGCGGAGAAATTACGTTTACGGATATGCTTTTAGGACAGCAAACCGAAAATCTTACTACCGAATGCGGCGATTTTATCGTAAAAAGAGCGGACGGAGTGTTTGCGTACCAACTCGCGGTAGTCGTCGACGACTACAAAACCGGCGTTACCGAAGTAGTACGCGGCTTTGACTTACTTCACTCGACCGCACGGCAGATATATCTATACAGAGCGCTAGGCTACAAAGAGCCGAATTTTTGTCACGTTCCGCTTGTCACGGACGAGGGCGGCGTAAAAATGAGTAAACGCGACGGAAAATCGAATCTTGCGTTTATACGCGAACGTTTTGCGTATCCTAACGCCATAATAGGCGCGCTAGCCGCAAGCGCGGGAATTATCGACGATTACCGAGAAATTTCGCTTCGCGAACTGTTGCCGCTGTTTAATCTTGACAAGCTAAAACGCACCGACTTCTCTATTGACTATTTCGGAATATTAGACTAAAGTAAGGCAAAACGCGGCCACTTACCGAGTATCATACGCAAAAACTTAACAAAAAACAAGGCAGAACGATATCTTTCGCCTTGTTTTTTTGTTAAACCGATTATCTCGCAAACAACTTGCGATTTTTTGTTATTCGCACGAATGCGCGCCTATTCCTCGTCGTCGAACTGAGCATTATACAAGTCCGAGTAAAATCCGCCGCGCGCCATCAATTCGTCGTGACTGCCTTGCTCGATTACATTGCCGTCACGCATAACGAGTATTACGTCGGCACTCTTTATCGTAGAAAGTCTATGTGCCACGATAAACGACGTTTTACCCTTCATCAGTCGCTCGAACGCCTGTTGAACCAGTATCTCGGTTCGCGTATCAATCGACGATGTCGCCTCGTCGAGAATAAGCATGGGCGGACGAGTAAGCATTACTCGTGCAATACACAGAAGCTGTCGTTGCCCCTGACTAAGCTCCTCACCGCCTACGCTCAACACGGTATCGTACCCATGAGGCAACTTTTCAATAAAGCCGTGCGCTCGCGCCGCCTTTGCCGCCGCAATTACTTCTTCGTCCGTTGCCGACGGATTGCCGTACGCAATGTTTTCGCGCACAGTGGCGTTTTTAAGCCAAGTTTCTTGCAAGACCATTCCGTACGAGCGACGAAGCGAACCGCGCGTTACCGAAGCGATATTTTTGCCATCAACCTCGATTGCTCCGCCTTTTATGTCGTAAAAGCGCATCAACAAATTGATAAGCGTCGTTTTCCCGCAACCGGTCGGACCGACAATAGCGACGCGTTTGCCGCTTTCCACGTCGAGGCTCAATCCGTCTATAAGCGGGCGACTCTCGTCGTAATTGAAGCGAACGTTATCAAGGCTAACGTCGCCGCGAACGTTCTCGAGGCGCGGCAAACCGCTGTCGTCGGACATTTCGGGTGCCGCAAGCAGTACAAAAACTCTGTCAGCCGCTCCCGCCGCCGTTTGTAATTCCGTAATTACGCCGGTTATTTCGTTGAACGGCTTGGTATATTGGTTAGCATAAGTAAGAAAACACGACAACGCGCCCACCGTCATTACGCTTGCGCCCGTCCAAGCCGCGTCCGCGCCGCCTATTACCAAAACGGCGCCTAAAACGCACACTGTGACGTAAACGATGTTGTTTACGAATCGAGTGCAAGGATTTATCATCGCAGAATAAAACGCCGCGTTCTGCCCCCAATGCTTAAGTTCGGAATTTATCTGTCCGAACCTGTTTTCCGCGCGCTTTTCGTACCCAAACAGTTTAACCACGCGTTGCGCCCCGACGGTCTCGTTTACAAGCCCAGACAATTCGCCGCGTTTTTTCGCCTGCATAGCAAACATATTGTGGCACCCGCGAGCTATAAAGTACGCGACAAACAGCGATATCGGCGTCAGCGCAACTACAACCGTGGCAAGCAACCAATTGACCGAATACATAAAGCCAAGCGTACCCAAAATGGTTACAACGCCCGAAAACAATTGTGAAAAGCCTTGAATCAAACCGTCCGATATTTGGTCGACGTCGCTACCGACTCGCGCCATAATATCGCCCACGGAACGACTGTCGATATACGAAAGCGGCAACCGGTTTAGTTTCGCGAATGCGTCGCGACGCAAAAACATTATCATTCCGTACGACGCCGAGTTTATAAGCAAACTGGCAACGTATTGACACACTGCCGCCGCAACAATAAGCGCTCCCAAAATAAGAGCGTTAGTCGCTATCACCTCGAAATCCACGTTACCCGCGCCAACGATATAGTCAACCGTATTTCCGATTATTATGGGCGCCAATAAAGTAGCCGCTATTTGAACGGCGGAAAACAAAAGCGCAAGCAAAATTTTCCAAAGCACCGGACGCGAATATCGCATAACGTTAAAGAGTGCGGACAAGACGGACGTCTTTTTTTCTTTTTTCACGCTCATCCTTTCGCCTCCTCGCCCTTCAGTTGCGAAGCACAAATATCTCGATAAAGTTCACAGCCGTTCACCAATTCCTCGTGCGTTCCTTTAGCCGCAATTCTGCCGTCTTCCATAACCAAAATAAGGTCGCAATTCTTTATCCCGCTTACGCGTTGAGTAACCGTGACAAGAGTCGTTCCCTTTACGGCTACAAGAGTTTTCAGTCCGTTACGAAGCGCGCGCTCCGTTGCGTAATCCAGTGCCGACGAACTGTCGTCGAGGATAAGAATTTCGCTTCCGCAAATAAGCGAACGCGCAATGCACAAGCGCTGGCGCTGACCGCCCGAAAAATTCGTCCCGCCCGCCGACACCGAACGGTCAAGTCCGTCTTTGTCTATAAAATTCACCTGAGCAAGATTAAGCGCCGCCAGAATTTCCTCGTCGGTAGCATCCTCTTTTCCCCAACGCATATTGTCGCGAACCGTCCCCTCGAACAATACGGCTTTTTGCGGAACGACGGCAACCATATCGCGAATTTGCTCGAAATTGTAATCGCGAATATCAGTGCCGAACAGCTTAACCGTTCCTTCGTCCGCGTCGTACAAACGCGCCATCAGCGAAATAAGCGTCGACTTACCGCTACCCGTTCCGCCCAAAATTCCTATGCTCTGTCCTCGCTCTACGGTAAAGTCGATATTCTCCAGCGTGCGCTTACCCGCATTGTACGAAAAGCTCACGCCGCTCATTTCTACGGCGATTTCGCCGTTCTTTTTCTCTGCGCCCGCGCCTTCGACCAGCGACGGGGAAATATCCAAAACCTCGTTTATGCGCGCCGCCGACGCGGAAGCCTTTGTAAAGGTTACGATAAGATTTGCAAAGACTATCAGCGCGTTAAGAACTTGAAGCAAATAGTTTACCAGCGCTATTATTTCGCCCTGCGTAAGCGAACCGTAATATACCTGCATTCCGCCAAACTGCAACAGCAAAATAATTCCCACGTTGACGATAGCATACGTCAAGGGATTAAGAAGCGCCGAAAGAGCGCCGGCTCGTTCGCTTGCTTGGCGCAACGAATCGGACGCGGAATTGAATCGTTTTTCCTCGCCCGCCTCCGCACCGAAAGCGCGTACGACTCTGGCTCCGCTGACGGACTCTCTCGTAAGCGTCGTAACTTTATCCAGTTTATCTTGCGCCTTCTTGTACTTAGGCATAGTACCCGTCATTATAAAATACAGCACGAGCGCGATTATAATTCCGGCACCGATGAAGATAAGCGAAAGCTTTATGTCTATAATCATCGCCATTACAGCCGCTCCGACTGCAATAAACGGCGCCCTGGTAACTAGGCGAATAAACATCGCAATCGCCTGTTGCGTCTGATTTACGTCTGACGTCAGCCTCGTAACTAGCGACGACGGAGTAAAACAATCCAACTCGCGCATGGAAAGACGATTTATGTGCGCGTACATCTCCTTGCGCAAATTCGTTCCGAATCCAAGCGACGCGCGCGAAGCAAAAAACTGCGCGGTAAGAGCAAACGCCAATCCGAAAACGCCTAAGCATATCATAATGACGCAACCTTTGACAAGCGCAGAAAAATCGCCCTCCCGACCAAGCGGAATGGCTACGTCGATTATATTTGCCACGACTAACGGCGTAATCAGCTCGAATACAGCCTCTACCAGCTTAAAAACCGGTCCTACAACCGTTTTGAAACGGTATCCTTTAAGAAATTTTAACAGCTTAAACATAATACGTCTGTTATTTTACCACAAAAATTCGATAGTGTAAATCTTTTTATGCGATTATTTCCTTTTTTGTGATTGACCGAGCACGGTAAAATATGCTAATATTGTTTTATCAAACTTTTTTAGAGGTTAAAATGTCCGTAAACTACAAAAAAGAAATACGAAAAATAGAAAAATCCGTCCGCTCTCTCAAACAAGAGGCGAACCTTTTACGCAAGGGCTTTTCAAACGCCATTCTTATTCTCGGCGCCGTAGTGGCGCTCGGACTTGCGCTTCAGCTTATCAAAGACAATAAGGTTGCCGCGTACGTAGGACTCGCGTTTGTTTTGGCAGGCGCGTTCGGCGTAATAATACTGTACCTAGCGGAAAGGTCACACGGAACTTTAACTTTCACAACATATCATATGGAACTGGAAAACGGAGAAAGCTTCGAAATACAATATATCGGCAAACGAAAAAGAAGAATACGCGTTGCGGTTCGCGGCAAACTAATCGAATACTATCGCGGTTACTGCGAAGAAGCGACTACGCTTTACCGCCCCGACATTCCTTGGAACTGGTACGAAAGCGCGGATTTTACAAACGCCTATACGGACAAAAAAGGCAAACGCCACTTCCGCGGCACAAGAATCACGGACGAAAAAACTCAATCGGCGTACCTTACGACGGATAAAGGAGTCCTATCATATTGCGAACTCGACGGCGTAAGAATTTATTACTCGCAAATAAACGCGTTCACCGAACACATCGCGATTCCAGTCGCTCTTTACAACGCCATCACCGCAACGGGAGCACAACTCCCCACAGACGGCGTAATATCCGTAGTAAGTAAATAAAACCACGACAAACACTTTGTCCAAAAAAACATTTATACCATATCCGCGCTTGAAAATTTCTATACAAAAAACCGACCGTTAGAGACATAACCTAACGGTCGGTTTTTGCAAGCGAAAATCTTGTAAGCATAATTTTCGCCGTTCCTCGTTATTTTTTTACGGCGCTGTTTTATCCACGATAATTCCTAACGTTTACAAAATCTTTTTGCAGTTGCGGTAGCGTTTTTATTGCGAAAGCTCTCCAAAGCCGTTTACGTTTACCTACTGAAAAATAGGCTTTGGCTTTAATCGCTACAGCGCGGAAAGAACCTTTTTCCTTACGATTCGTTCGTCGTCGAGGTCGTCGAGCGTAAGCGTCACAAGCGGCAATTGCGCACGCTCCAAAATGCACCGAACTTTTTCGTCGCGCGCCACGCGCTCCGAACGCTTATGACTGGCGTCGTTAAGTTCGATTACCAACAACGGCTTAAAAGTTCTTCTATCGCACACGGCAAAATCCACAATCCGAAAAAGCTCGTTGCGATACGAACTTTGCGTCGTTTTATCCAAAAGACTTATAAGCGCCATTTGCGGATAAACGATACCGCGCGAGCCGATAACGCCTAGCAAAATATCATATAACGCTTGTTCGGGAGCAGACATAATAGATGTCTTTACTGCATAACGATATTCGGGGTTGACGGGTTCTTCCTTCTTTTGCGGAACAAGCAGATAAGCCGTCGCCAGCGCCCAAAGCAACACGCCGACGATTTTTAACAAAACGTCCGCGTCCTTCCAAATAAACGAAAGCGAAAACGCAAGCGTGCCCAACAAAACGATAAGCAAAAAATCAATTATCCTTTTCTTCATAAATCTTCACCGATTTTTAACGATATTTTCCTATAATCCGCATTCATTCGACTCGCAAAAAAATCAATCGGGACGAAAACCGCGATACGATCCTCGTCCCGAATTTAGTCGCAAATTAGCGCTCTTCCTTATTCTGTCGACGCTGCGGAATTATAACCACGCGGCGATTCGGCTCGTGCCCGACGCTTGCGGTGGTTACGCCTTCGAAATCCGTCAGCGCGGAATGAATAACCTTGCGATGCGTGTTGGACATCGGTTCCAGCGTCACTTTTCTGCCGGTGCGAACGCACTTTGCCGCCATTCTCTTCGCGAGTCGAACAAGCGTCTCTTCGCGGGTTGCGCGGTAGTTGTGACTGTCGACGTTGACGTGAACGAATTTATCGTTACCCTCCTCGACGGCACGTTTGCACAATATCTGCATTGCGTCTAACACCTCACCGCGGTGGCCGATAACCGAAGAATCCTCCGTAACTATATCTATGTCGATGCTACCGTGCTCGGTGTTTATTTCGACGCTAGCGTCTATCTTCATAAACTTAAGAAGCTCCGTCATATATTTTCTTGCAAGTTCCGTCTGTGCGGCGTCGACTTTTTTGGGCGTAACCTTCCTTACCTCGGGACGCGTATCGGTGACAGCCGGCTTTTTTTCGACTTCAAAGCGTTTGTCGTCAAGCGCTTTTTCTTTTGCGGACGTTTCCTTGCTTTCGCAAGCAACCGAAGCCGCCTTTCGAGTCTTTGCTTCCGCACCCTTATTTCCGCTTTTTTCGCCTGCGTCATTAGACTTTTTCGCGTCTTTTTCGTGACGTACAGACTCGCCGCCTGTATTTTTCTTTTCGGCACGTTCGTCCTCTATCAAAGTAAGTCTAACCTCTGCTTTTCTAAGAAATCCGCCAAGGCTGATAATTTCGACCTCAACCTCATCGCGTTCCACGCCTAATTGAGCCAATCCCGACGCAATGGCGTCATCTAATTTTTTAGCTTTTGCTACGATTTGTTTCATTTCAACCTCTCCAATCTAAACACACGCCGTCGTTATCAGTCTTTTTTATCGTTCGGATCCGGTCTGCCATACTTGACGACGGTGGTAAGCTTCTTCTTTTCTTGACGCTTGTCGATAAGCATAAACAGCAAATTCGAACCGAGCGTAAGGACTAGCGAGAACGAGTAGCTGGCAACCATATAAAGCGAGAACGCCGCCGTATACGACAACGAGAAATACCCGATCATAATAGGCATAAGGAACATCATAAACTTCATCGTTCCCGCTGTTTGCGAATTGGGATCGAGCTGACCGCTTTGCTTTTGCTGCCTTTGCGAAAGCACCTGCATCACGATGGACATCGCCATCGAAAGAATCGGCAATATCAAAAAGCCGTTCGAAGAATTATACTCCTCGCTTAACAATCCCGCCATAACGGTCTCGTATTCGCCTATAAGTTCGGTAAGCTGAGCCTCCGAATATCCGGATTTAGCGGCGCTCTTTCCGTAATCGCCGATATTAGCCTCGAACGAACTCTTATCATTGACGGCATTTGACCACGGAACGTCGGGCGCCCAAATATTTTTAATCCACAAAAAGCTGACGCTGATTTCCTCGTACTCGGCAACTACGGCGGCTTGAGCCGTCTCCTTTGCGGACGTACCTACAGCCGTCTCTAAAGCAGCGCGTTTAGCATTCTCCGCGGCTATCGTTGCGTCGGCTTTTTCCGCCCCACCTGCCACAGCCGCATCGTAAGCTTCGGAATAAATCGCGTCGTAAGTATCCTTTGACGAAGCATAAGCCGAATCTATAACCTCTTCGTATGCGGTATGATACGCCGAATTAAGCGAGACATACTCTTTGAAGTTCATATACTGACTAACGCCCGTAAGCGACATACACAGCGTAATGAACACGACAAGCGTCGCTATCGAGGGCAAACAAGATGAAAAATAAGAAATTCCCTCTTTCTTGTTAAGCGCCATTTGCTTTTGCTGAAAGTCCTGCGGATCGGGGTATTGCTGACGTAATTTTTCGATTTGCGGAGCAATGCGCTGGGTTATTTTTTGGTTTTTCCTTGCCTTATAACGCTGAAAAATGTCCAGCGGCGACAATAAAAGTTTAAGACACAGAGTAAAGAGCACAACTCTCCAGCCGTAATTAGCGATAAACGTAAATACGTCCAGCAGAAGCCACTCCCATAATCCCTCGGGTACGGCTATTTCGGTAGCCGCGCACACGATATTCAAAAAAGCCATTTCATATCTCCTTTTGGATTGTCCGGCACGGGATCGAATCCGCCTTTTTCCCACGGCACGCATCTGGCGATACGTTTTATCCCTAGCCAAACACCTTTAATCGTCCCGAATTTTTCGATAGCTTCGAGCATATACGCCGAGCATGTGGGACGGTAAATACATTTAGGCGGAGTAAGCGGCGAGATTCTCTTTCGATAAAAGAGTATCATTCGTCTTGCCAGCCACCTTAACGTAATTATATCCTTAAATTTGTTTTTGTTCTTCTTCATTTAGGCGTTTTCCGCGCGCACAGCGACCGCATAAAAGCGCAAAACCTTATTCGGTAATCGTTTCGCCTTGCTCGGATTGGTTATTCCCGAGTCCTGTTTCACTTGCAATCGCGGATTCTTTTACGAGTCCGGAGCGTCGCAAGCAGGTAACAATCGAGTTTTCGAGTTCTGTATAACTTAAAGTAGTTATTCCGTCCCCTGCCAAAAAAACCGCCTGACACGGCGACATAATCGGGACATACTTGCGCATCACGGCGCGCATACGACGACGAACCTTGTTCCTTTCTACGGCGCAACCGATTTTATTGCTCACCGAAAATCCGATACGCACTCCGCGCTTCGCAGGCAAAAAGCAAAGCCTTAATTTAGCGGCATTCACCCTTTTGCCGTTTGAATACAGGTAGGAAAACGAACCTCTTTTCGTCAGTCTGTTCTTTTTTGCGAGCATAGTAACGTAATAAAAAGACTAAAAGCCCTCACCGCCACCGGCAAGGGCGTTTTCTTTGTCTACGCGGGTTATAAACGCTATCAGTTGCTGCCAAGCGGCTTTACTGCTACGTTTGCTCTGCCCTTACGACGACGGCGCGAAAGCACTCTTCTACCGCTGGTCGTCTTCATTCTTTGACGAAAGCCGTGTACCTTTGCTCTCTTTCTCTTCTTGGGTTGATAAGTTCTTTTCATAGTAATCTCCTCATAATTATTCGATTTTACTTGGCTATTATATAAAAAATTAGGCGTTTCGTCAACTGTTTTTGCGGCAATTTCGGCTTAAAAGCCTTGCAAATTTCTTTCAAGCGTATTATACTTAAAGTCTCGGTGACGAAAGTTAAGCTGTTCATTTACTCACACCGACTTATTTTTTGCCCGCGTCGGCAACAAAAAACACTTATAAAGGATATTTTATGACTCTTCAAGACATTTTAAGTTCTATGCGCCGAGCAATCGAGGACTTTTCGATGATTGATAGCGGCGACTCTATCGCCGTCGGACTTTCGGGCGGAAAGGATTCGGTCGTACTTCTTAAAGCGCTGTCGGCGTTTCGACGTTTTTCGCCAAATCCGTTCACTCTTAAGGCAATTACCGTGGATATGGGTATAGGCAACGTCGATTTTGCGCCGCTCGAGAAATTGTGCGCGGAAGAAAACGTCGAATACAAAATAGTGCGCACCGACATCGGTGAAATCGTTTTTAACGTGCGCAAAGAAAAAAATCCTTGCTCGCTGTGCTCTAAAATGCGGCGCGGAGCGCTTAATACCGCGGTCCTAGAAATGGGTTGTAACAAACTCGCGCTCGGTCACCACGCAGACGATGTAGTGGAAACCATGCTTTTATCGTTTATGTACGAAGGTCGGCTATCCACCTTTGCCCCGATAAGTTATATGAATCGTACCGGCGTAACGCTGATTCGCCCGCTGGTATACACCGAAGAAAAAAACATAGCCGCACTCGCGCGCAATTATCCAGTCACCAAAAGTCCCTGCCCCGCCGACAAGGCAACCAAACGCGAATATATGAAAAATTTGGTTAAATCAATATGCAAGGATATCCCGTTTGCGAAAGAGAGAATGTTTTCCGCCATCGTAAATCCCGAAAGATATAACCTCTGGGACCAATACAAAAAGAAAGAACGTTAACGCTTCGAAACGCGTAACGACACGCCGGTTTCGTCTTCTATCGACATAGAATCAAAAGAAAAGTCCGAGTATGATTATTTGTCCATACTCGGACTTGTTTTACTATTTTATTCCGTTTAGCCGAACACAGCGCTTTCTTTTAATCCGTTTGCCTATTTCGCGACTACTTAATTCGTCTGTCATACAACAATGCGGCAAACAACACCACAACTACGGAGCCTACGTTATGCACGAGCGCGCCGGTTACGGGATTTAACAAGGAGAAAAACGACAGCACTATCGCAACAAGATTGATAACAAGCGAAGCGCTTATGCTAATCGTTATCGTCCTTAGCGCCGCGCGAGAAAGATTTACAAGGTACGGGAACTTCGTAATATCGTCGCCGACAAGCGCCATATCCGCGGACTCCACAGCCAAGGCGCTTCCGACATCCGCCATCGCTACTCCCGCATCCGCAACGGTCAGCGCGAGCGCGTCGTTTACGCCGTCGCCCAACATACACACCTTATGTCCTTCGCTTTTCCAATTTTCTATAATCTGCGCCTTCTGCTCGGGCAACAAGCACGCATGAACTTCGTCAATTCCGACCGCATTTGCAATAACGCAGCTTACTCGTTCGTTATCTCCGGAAAGAAGAATCACGCGCTTAGCCATCGCCTTAAGACGAGCAACCATATCCTTTGCGCCCGGCTTTAACGTATCGGACAGCGCTATAACGCCTATCGTTACTCCGTCGACGCACAAACAAACGCACGCTTTACCCTTGCCTTCCTCTCTTTCGCAAATATTCCTGCATTCGTCCATCACCACTCCGCCTTCGCTTTCTATAAAGCGCAGACTTCCGCACAGAATTTTTTTACCTTCCGATTCGACTACGACTCCCTTTCCGGTTAACGAAGCAAAACTTTCAGCGGAAGAAAAGCTAATGTTTTCCGCTTTTGCGCCTGCCACGATGGCTTTCCCCAAAGGATGCTCGCTACGTTCCTCCGCGCAAGCCGCCAGCGCATAAACCTGCTTGCGAGTGTAGTCGCCTATCGGATACACGTCGGCTACGCTCATTTTGCCGGAAGTAAGCGTTCCCGTTTTGTCAAGAGCCACGATATCCGTTTTGCACAACGTCTCCAACGCTTCGCCCGATTTAATTATTACGCCGTGCTTGGTCGCCTGACCTATCGCCGCCATTATCGCGGTGGGCGTCGCCAGCACCATAGCGCACGGGCAAAATACTACCAAAACGGTTACCCCTACGACCACGTCCTGACGAACAAGTCCGAATATGACCGCGACCAGCAAAGCCACAGGTACAAGAATGCTTGCCCATTTATCCGCAGAACGCGCTACTTTTGCTTTTTTATCCTCCGCCTCGCTTACAAATCCTATCAAACGCGACAGCGACGTATCCTCTCCCGCACGAGTAGCCCTAACGTCTACCGAGCCGTACATATTGATTGCCCCGCATACGACCTCGTCGCCAGTAGTTTTGTCCACCGGCAAGCTCTCTCCGGTAAGCACAGACTGGTCAAACGATGATTCTCCGCTGACTATAACTCCGTCCACGGGAGCTACCTCACCCGGGAAAAGTCTTACCATATCGCCCGCTTTTATCATCTCGGACGGAACGATTTCTTCCTTACCGTCATTTATTATTCTACCGGTTTGCGGAGTAAGTTCCACCAACTTTTTTAAGCCTTTGCTCGCCCTAGCCGTGGTTACGTCCTCTAATATTTCGCCAAGCGCCATAATGAACGCAACCTCTCCCGCCGCAAACAAATCGCCTAACGCTATCGAGGCAATCATTGCGCAAGAAATTAACATCGCGCTGGAAATTTTAGAAATGCCTTTGGCAAATATGAGTTTTCTTATCGCAGAATAAAGTAGCGGCAATCCCGAAAGAATCACGCTCACCCACGCCGGATTCAAATATATCGGTACAGACACGGAACACAAATCAAGCACCAGCGACGCAATCAAGAAAACTCCGCTGACAACGGTAACCGGCACACCCTCCAAACACTCAATAAATTCTTCGAGTTTCTTCATTTTTCTTTTTCTCCTTGCATTGACAAACAAAGACTTTTTGCATATAATATATTTGTTATCATACACATTGTTTGTTTACATTAGCATTATACAGTCTATAGTTATAAAAAATCAAGGTATTTGCTCGGTCAATCCCCTCAAAGCGTACGATAACAAACAAAAATCCCAAATTGTACGGAGAATTATTATGGATAGACGGAAAAAAAAGACTCGCGACGCGATATTTTTAGCGTTCAGTAATTTGCTAAAACGCAGACGATACGAAAAAATCACCGTCCAAGACATCATTGACGAGGCGGATATTTGTCGAAGCTCGTTTTATGCGCACTTCGAAACGAAAGACGAACTGGTAAACGCAATCTGCTCGGATATCTTCTTGCATATAATCGAACATCAAGTATGCCAATATTCGGAAGGACACGATGACGAACTTACCACGATTTCGCATATTTTGTGGCACATTCGCGACAAAGCGGAGCTTACCAATGGTTTACTGGCAGGCGAAAGCGGCGAAATTTTTACTGGATATCTTCGCACATATTTAATTGACTTATTCAAGACTTTGGACGCGCAGAATGCAAATATGGCAAACTGCGATCTTTACCTGAGACTGCGCGCGGCAACGTTTATAGAGGCGGTAAGATGGTGGGCAGAAAACGACTTTTCCGCGCCCGCCGAGGACGTGGCGAAAATGATTTGTGCGGAAAACCCCATCAAAGTAGAAAAATAACGACGAGCAATCAAAATATCTCTTATTTCTTTACCTAAAAAAGGCTCGAACCTAGTAAAAAACGGTTCGAACCTTTTCTTTATTTATTCTAATTAGTGCATTATGCTTTATCGCCGAACATAAAACCGGATGCATTCCTCGAACATAAATCGAAATTTATTTTTCGTCGTTCTTTTTGGTAGAATCTGACTCGGAATCGGCTTTCGCCGCCTCTTCCTCCGCCTTACGCTCGCGATATGTCTTATACCCGGGTTGCTGATTGTCTCCCGCGTCCCACTTTTTGCCGCCGAGCGCGATAAAGCCTAATAGGAACGCCACGGCAAGCACCACTGCGATAATCGGGAAAATAATGTTGCCGGAAAGCGCAAGCTCGCCTACCATAACGGCAAGAGCCACTATTATCAACGCCGCGCCGAAGTAAACGGATAACTTTCTAAGCGTAATTTCTTTCTCTATTACGAAGCCGCGAACCAAGAACGCGATTCCCGCTCCGATACAAAAAACGAACACCGCCCATCCGAAATTAAATCCGCCCATTTGTTCGGGCAAAATCGCCGAAAAAAGCCACAAAACAGCCGCGACAATCGCTATTCCGCCAATGGTCAATCCGAACACAAATCTTTTATTCATAATCTATTCCTCCTTCTCGATAACAAAGTATTAAATGTCGCAACGACATCGCCCGACAAAAAGCTTTAGCTATGTCGCGTCACAGTCCGCCCGTAAAATAAACTAGCGCAGCTACGCCGCAAATGATAGCAAGCGAACCGAGTATAAGTAGTCCCACTCGAAGCGGCGATACTGGAAGCTTTCCCGCAACCTTTCCGTTGTGTCCGTTAATATAAAAATTATACGCCTTTTTACCCCAGTCGCATCTGCCGACGTATATCGGCAAAAGCAAATACTTGTAAGTCATTTCCTTATACGACGTCTTTACCGAAAACGATTGTATTACATCGTAATCGTAACGCGCAAGAATGGATTTTTTAAGGTGCTTGTCAATAAGCTGTTTAGCCTTTCCCCAGCACTGAAGTCCGTCGCGCTCGTAGCGGGTCGCTGTAAAACCGTGCATAAACTCTTCAGTATATTCGCAACTATCGTTAGTCCCGAAAGGCTGCAATTTCGAAACAACGTCCTCGCTAGGCTTTTCGCTCGCCTGAATCAGCACGTCGTCGAAAAACATATCGAAGTTCCCGCCGATAGGGAAAAAGCGTACCTTTCGTCTGCGTTCCGTCCTTCCTGCGACCTTGTGCGTCTCGTAATAATATTTGCCGAGCACGCCTTGATAAAACGATTCGGTCTGCGTATCGAACGAAAACGCGGGAGTGTACATTCCTTTTACGTTATCCAGTTCGGCAAACTTCTTAAACTTTCTGGGTACAAACGGCTTTTTCTTAATCCACGCCTTAAACTTATCCATGGCGGTTTCTTTGCCGATTTCAAACGGCACAACCGCATTCGGGCGAAGTCCGGACAGTTCTTCCGTCTCGACTACGTGAGTAGCTCCGCAAAAGGGACAACTTTTCGCGATGTCGCTTTTCGAAACTATTTCCTTCGCTCCGCAATTTTCGCATCTAAAAACGTGCGTTTCGTCGCCCCACTCGTTGCGGGACTTCATCAACTCTTCAAAGTCAATTTCACTGCTTTTATCCGCGTCTATCGCAAGTTTTTCCCCGCAGTACTCGCATTTTAGGCATCCGTCCTCGGGCGAAAAAATCATATTCGCTCCGCAAGCGGGACATTTCGCAACGTCTGTGGAACTTTCCTCGTCCAGTCCTTTATAAATTTTCTCTTCTTCAGTCATCTAAGCATTTCTCCGCTACGACCGTATTTCGCCACTGCGCAAACAAAGCCGCATTTTCAAGCAATCGACTAAAATCGCACGAAAAATTATAGTTTTTCGCCACACTCGGGACAGAACTTAGTTCCCGCTTTAACGGAAGCGCCGCACTTTGGGCACGTTGCTCCGCCAAGTTTTTCTCCGCACTCGGGACAGAACTTTGCTCCTGCCTTAACGGAAGCGCCACACTTGGGACAAGTTACTCCGCCCAGTTTTTCGCCGCACTCGGGGCAGAACTTGGCTCCTGCCTTAACGGTGGCGCCACACTTAGGACAAGCGACTGTCGATGCTCCGTCGCGCGCAGTCGTAGCATACGTACCGGCAAACATATGTCCTATCCCCAGTCCGAGTCCCGCACCGATAGCGGTACCCGCCATTCCGGGATTCTTTGCCGCCTCGCGCAAAGCGTCCGCCTGAGCAAGTTGCATATATGCGTCCATATTACCGCGCATCATTCCAGCGGAAGTACTCTTATCGAGCGCTTCTTCCAAATTCTTGGGAAGCGAGAAGTTTTCGACGAGGAACTGCGTAAGTTCCATACCCATCTTCTCAAATTCTCCCTGAACGCCGTCTTTTACTTTCTCGGAAAGTTCGATGATGTTTGCGGCTATGTCCACGATAGACAAACCGCTCTCACCGATAGCGTCGGTTATTCCGCGAACGAGCAAGCTCTTGATGTGCTCGGTGATATCGTCGGTGCTATAACTTCCGGTGCCGGATAGTTCTTGCATAAACACGAACGCGTCCTTTACTCTGAACGCATAACTGCCGTAACCGCGAACGCGCACCACGCCGAATTCCTTATCTCTTACTATAATGGGGTTCGACGTTCCCCACTTCATTCCCGTAAACTGCTTTGTGTTTACAAAATAAACGTCCGAACGAAAAACGTTCTCGAAACCGTACTTCCAGCTCATCAAAGTCGTGATTATAGGCAAGGAATCGGTATCGAGCTTATATCTGCCCGGCAAAAAAACGTCCGCCATCTTGCCGTTAGTGGCAAATATGGCAACCTGCGAATCGCGAACGGTCAGCACCGAGCCTTTGGATATGTAGTCGTTTTTTAGATCAACCTTATATACCAACTCGTTTTTAGACGACGACGTCCATTCGATGTTCTTCAAAAGTCCCATTTTACTACCTCACGAAAAATATAGATTATCTTCTCTTTTATTTTACTTGAAAATACCGCCTCTTGTCAAGACTTTTTATAAAAAACGCCTTCCTTTTATAATTCTTTTCACCGACTGTCGCACGACTAACCGCAAAAATATATGCCTGTACATATCCTCGATTCTCGAACGACGCTAAACAAAATCCACTTGCGATAAAAACAGAAAAATATCGAATTTTGTCATATCGTCGACTCGCCGCCGAATAGTATAAATTACTAAGTGATAAAAGGGGCGAGACATGAAAGAAGATATTATATCCAGAGCAACTGCGGAGGCTCGATACTTGATAGATACGGGCGCGACGGTACGCGAAGCTGCCAAAGCTTTCGACGTAAGTAAAAGCACGCTTCACAAAGACGTTACCGAACGGCTTAAACTAATATCGCCTAAACTGCACTCCGAAGTTCGTACCGTTCTCGACTTCAACCTTTCCGAACGGCATTTGCGCGGCGGAAACGCAACCAAACTAAAATACGAAAAATGCAAATAATTCATATCAACATCGCCGCAGGAAGCAATATCGCCGCCGATTTACTCTTTGTTTATGGCGAAAAACGCTTTCATCGCACAAATTTCTACCGACAACGACCTTATATTCCGTGCGATTTATTATTACCCTCGATAGCGGTTGACAAATCAGACAATGTTTAGTATACTTAAACAAGTGCGCGAACGAAAAGTAACGCAAAAAACGAAACGGAGAAACGAAAATGACGAGAGCGGAAAAAGCAAAAGATTATTTTAGCCGCGGATATGCTTGTTCTCAAGCCGTGGCGCTTGCTTTTGCCGACCTTATGCAAATAAGCGAAGAGCAAATCGAAAAGATAATGCTCCCCTTCGGCGGCGGACTGGGAAGAATGCGCCTCACCTGCGGAGCGGTAAGCGGAATGGCTGCCGTTGCCGGTGCGATTTTGTCCGACGGCAAAAACAAATCCGAAACGTACGCTCTTGTGCGCGAAATGGCGGCGAAGTTCGAAGCGGAACTTGGCTCGCTTATATGCGCCGACCTTCTTTCGGGAGCCAACCTTAAGCTTGAAAAAGGCGGAAATCCGGACGAAAGAACGGATGAATACTACAAAAAACGCCCTTGCGCGGAAATCGTTTACGTCGCGGCGAGCATCATAGAGGACGAACTCGCCAAAAGATGAGGACAAGTCCGGATTCCAAAAGAAAAACGCTTTGCAATCTACCGCCGAACGTTCGGTCGGTCGAAATACAACACCGCTTACCAAACGAATCGGTAGGCGAAAGGAAGTAGGAAGAATATGGAAAACAACAGCCAAAGAGAAACTCTCGGAAGCCGCCTAGGCTTTATCTTGCTGTCGGCAGGTTGCGCTATAGGCCTTGGCAACGTATGGAAATTTCCGTACATGGTCGGTCAATACGGCGGCGGACTGTTCGTGCTAATCTACATAGCGTTTCTTGTTATCATCGGAGTGCCGATAATGACAATGGAATTTTCGCTTGGAAGAGCAAGCCGCAAAAGCGTAGTTCACCTCTACCGTCCGCTCGAACCGCAAGGTTCAAAGTGGCACATACACGGCTACTTCGCATTAGGCGGAAACGTCATCTTGATGATGTTTTATACCGTTGTTGCGGGTTGGTTGCTACAATACTTTGCCATGTCCGGAGTCGGCGCGTTCAACGGTATGGATTCTGCCGCCGTTTCGGGACAGTTCGGAGAAATGCTGTCTAATCCCGGAATCCAGTATTTGTGCGCGGCTATCGTAGTTGTTCTCGGCTTCTTGGTATGCTCGTTCGGCGTCAAGAAAAGCCTCGAAAAAATCACCAAAGTGATGATGATAGCGCTGTTTGTAATTATGATAGTTCTTGCCGTCAGAGCGCTTTTCCTCGAAGGCGCGGCAGAAGGTCTTTACTTCTACCTTGTACCCAACTTCGAAACAATTGGCGAAGTCGGAATTTTTAACGTCATTTCGGGAGCACTGTCTCAATCGTTCTTTACATTAAGCATAGGAATTGGTTCAATGGCGATATTCGGCTCGTACCTTGACAAAGAGCGTTCACTGTTGGGCGAAAGCATCAGAATTGCCGCGCTCGACACTTTTGTCGCAATCACCGCTGGTCTTATAATATTCCCCGTTTGCTTTACGTATAACGACGGTAACGTCGGAGCCGGTCCGTCGCTTATATTCCAAACTTTGCCGAACCTGTTCAACAATATGCCGCTCGGTCAGCTTTGGGGAAGCCTTTTCTTCCTGTTCCTTGCGTTTGCGGCGCTGTCCACCGTATTTGCCGTTTTCGAAAACATAGTGGCGTGCATCATGGATATTACAAAATGGAGCAGACCGAAAACGTGTATAGTATGTTGCGCGGCTATGCTGATACTTATTTTACCCTGCATATTCGGATTCAACATTTGGTCCGGTTGGGCACCGTTCGGAGGTGATTCTTCGATACTCGACCTCGAGGACTTTATGGTATCCAATATACTTCTACCCATAGGCGCGTTTGTATTCTGCCTGTTCTGCACGCTTAAGCAAGGCTGGGGCTGGGATAACTTCGTCGAAGAAGCAAACCAAGGCAAGGGCGCAAAAATTAAAAAATGGATGTCGGTATATATGAAGTACATACTGCCCGTAATAATGTTTGTGTTCATTTTCTTAAGCATTATCACATTCTTTATCTAAGCCGCTTACAAAAAACAACAATCTAAAAAACACGCAATCCGATTCTTCGTTTCGAAGAATCGGATTGCTTTTTGTATACTGTAATTAAATTTACGTTATCGAAAAAACTAATAACCGGTCCGCGCGGAAAATCAAATCTTCGTCTTGCACGAGAGCGCACCGACAAGCGACTCGACCGAATGCGAATCGCTGGAAAAAACAAGTTCTCCGCCCTTCTCCTTAATATGCCGCAAAATAGCCGAACTCGGATAAGGTTGCGACCTTATCCCGCGTATAACAGCTCCGAAATTAACCTCGAATGTCTTCCCTTTTTCGATTAGCTTGTCTACCGCGCAAAACGCCGCTTCCAGATAACGCGAGTCGCATTCGTCGAAATATTTGTTCCCCTCGTTGTATTTTGCTATTAGGTCAAAATGCGCGACAATGCTAACCTCGTCGCGAGAACAGACATCTACTACAGCTTCGAAATAGTTTTTTGCCGCCAAGATATAATCGCCTTTATAAAGCCGCCGAACCGCCGACACGAAAATTTGCTCGCTTGCGTCTACGGCGTAATTTTTATCAGGCGCAAAATAATGAACCGCGCCGATAACAAAATCGTATCCGCCAGTACTCTGCGCGCTCGAATACGAATCAAGCTCCAATCCGCAAAGAATCTCCGCGCGAAACGCATATTTGCGTTTTAATGCATTCACCTCGCCGATAAATTCCCGCTCTTTGTTAGGAGAAATACAACACTCTGGTTCGAATGCGACAAACGAGTGCGCGACTATCCCTAGTCGATTTGCCCCGCACGTCACCGCCGCCTGCGCCATTTCGGCGGGTGTGTTTTTCCCGTCGCAAAACGCGGTATGCACGTGCATATCCGTCATTGCGTCATTTTCTCCTGCTTTACTTTTTTGTCGATAACATGCCTAGACGCAAGTTCGGCGTGAATATCGGCAAGCGAAATACCCTGTTCTATCATTAGCACCATTACATGATACGCAAGGTCCGCGATTTCGTATATAGTTTCCTTTTTGTCCTCCGCCTTTGCCGCGATGATAACCTCGGCGCATTCCTCACCCACTTTTTTCAGTATCTTGTCCAATCCCTTTTCGAACAGGTACGTCGTGTACGAGCCTTCTTTTTTCTCCGTTTTTCTGCCCTCGATAAGCCTCATAAGCGCAAAAAGCGAAAAATCCTTTTCGTCCTCGTTTTCCCATAGTTCGTTAAAAAAACAACTCTCTTCTCCTGTGTGGCACGCCGGTCCGTCGGGAATAACCGTAACCACCAGAGCGTCACAGTCGCAGTCTGCAATAATAGACACTACGTGCTGGTAATTCCCGCTGGTCTCGCCCTTAAGCCAAAGTTCGTTTCTCGAACGCGACCAAAAGCAGGTTAGTTTTTTCTCCATCGTTATCTTTAGACTTTCTCGGTTCATATACGCGAGAGTAAGCACTCTCTTAGTCACCTCGTCCACAACGATTGCGGGAATGAGTCCTTTTTCGTCAAATTTAAGTTTTTCTACATTTATCATAATCTTACCTCTCGGCGTCTCTGCCGGAACATTTTTATTTTATTATCTAGACGCAATCCACTTAAAATCCGAGTCGCTCCTTATACGCGCACGGCAATACCTCTTTCCGACAGCGTTTTTTTCAACTCGCTGATTTTAACCTCTCCGAAGTGGAATATAGAAGCGGCGAGTCCCGCGTCCACCTTCGGTATACTTCCAAACAACGTTACAAAATCCTCGACGCATCCCGCGCCGCCCGAAGCTATAACGGGAACATTTACCGTTTCGCACACCGCCGACAGAAGCTCTAGGTCAAATCCTCGCTTAACTCCGTCCGTATCCATAGAATTTATAACGAGTTCGCCCGCACCGTTATCCATGCCTCGTTTTATCCACTCCAAGGCGTCCAGTCCGGTGTTTTCGCGTCCGCCCTTAGCGAACACGCGATATACTCCGTCCACGCGCTTAACGTCGACGGACAACACGACGCACTGGTTCCCGTAGCGCTTTGCCGCTTCGTAAATAAGCGACGGATTTTTTATCGCTCCCGAATTTACGCTTACCTTGTCCGCGCCGCACTTAAGCACTCTGTCAAAATCGCTAAGCTCGTTTATTCCGCCGCCCACGGTAAGCGGTATAAATATCGTGGAGGCGACTTCGCGCAAAATGTCCGTAAACAATGTACGCCCCTCGGCAGAAGCGGTTATATCATAAAAAACCAACTCGTCGGCGCCGTTTTCGCTGTAATACTTACCCAGCTCTATCGGGGAGGAAACATCCGAAAGATTGCCAAAGTTAACGCCCTTTACAACTCTGCCGTCACGAACGTCCAGACACGGTATAATCCTTTTCGTAATCATTTTGCCTTCTCCACTGCCTCGTCTATCTTAATCGCACCTACATAATATGCCTTACCTATTATCGCTCCGTAAACGCCCGTATTTTTAAGTCTTATTACGTCTTCGATTGACGAAACTCCGCCGGACGCTATTATCCTTACGCCCAATGCATTCAGCCGTTCGTACAACGTGTGATTCGTCCCTTGCATAGCTCCGTCCTTAGTTACATCTGTCACGATGAGCGTCTTTACGCCGAGGGCTGCCATTTCTTTACAAAACCTCTCGCCGTCTTTACCCGATTTTTCGGTCCACCCTCTAATTGCCGCCTTCCCGTCCTTGATGTCGACTCCGACGGCTATCTTTTCGCCGTACTTATCAACAGCAGCACGCAAAAATTCGCCGTCGTTTACCGCCGCAGTTCCCAAAATAACGCGAGCCACTCCTGCCGCGATATAGCTGTCCACCACATTCATATTTCGTATCCCGCCGCCTATTTCCACGCTTAATCCGCTTTTTTCTATAAGCGTCTTGACCATCGCAAGAGCAGGCGTTTCACCGGTTTTTGCTCCCTCTAAATCAACTACGTGCAGGTCTTTAGCTCCGCACGAAGCAAAATATAGCGCCACCGCAAGCGGGTCCTCGCTATAGACGGTCATTTTGGAATAGTCGCCTTTATAAAGCCGAACCACTTTACCTTCGTATAAGTCTATCGCAGGAAAAATCTTCACTGATGTATCTCCGTTTTGCAAAAAGCGCGTAAAATATTAAGTCCGACACTGCCGCTCTTTTCCGGGTGAAACTGACAACCGTAAACATTGCCGTCCGCAACCGCCGCGGTGAGGTCTGCGCCGTATTCCGCCGTTGCGATGACGCTATCGCAATTCGCGCCGTAATACGAATGCACGAAATAAACGTAATCTCCGTCGTTTATATACTTAAACAGTTCGTTTTTTTTCGTAAAACGTAAAGCGTTCCAGCCGATATGCGGAATCTTGTAGCCTTGCGGAATCACTTCCGATATAGGTCTGATTTCGCCTCGTATTAGTCCCAGTCCGTCATGAACGCCGTATTCGTAGCTACGTTCGAATAATAATTGCATTCCCAAGCAAATTCCCAAAAGCGGAACTCCGCGTTTAGTCATTGCGACTATCGTTTTATCAAGTTCGCTTCTTTTTAACCGTTCGGCAGCGTCGCCGAACGCTCCGACCCCCGGAAGTACCAATCTGTCCGCACTTTCGATAGTAGCCTTATCTCCGCTTGCAATCGCGTCTACTCCGATTGCGCGAAACGAACTCACTAGCGAAAACAGGTTTCCGACGCCGTAATCAACGATGACCAGCATTAAAGCACTCCTTTTGTGGACGGAATCTCGCCGGGGAATTGCGCGTCGACGGCTATCGCCTTGCGCATAGAACGTGCAACGGACTTAAATACGGCTTCTATTATATGGTGTGCGTTCACTCCCGACAACTGACGTATATGCAACGTACAGCACGCGTTTGAAGCGAACGCTTGCCAAAATTCGCCTACAAGCTCGGTGTCGAAATCTCCGACCTTACTTGCCTTTACGTCAAGGTCGAGCGAAAGATATATCCTACCCGAAACGTCTACAGCCGACAACACCAGCGCCTCGTCCATAGGCAAAGTCGTATCCGCATAGCGCACGATACCGCGTTTGTCTCCCAACGCCTTATTGAAAGCCTGTCCCAAACATATACCTATGTCCTCAACCGAATGATGATAATCAACGTCCGTATCGCCCTTGCAACGCAATTTCAAATCAAATCTACCGTGACGCGCGAACAGCGTAAGCATATGGTCGAAAAACGCACAGCCGCTGTCTATATCGCCGTTGCCGCTGCCGTCAAGATTCAGCGTAAGCGTTATATCCGTTTCATTGGTCGTTCTGACAATTTCAGCCGTTCTCATTGTAATTCCTCCAAAATTTCTTTTATCGCGGCAAGCAGAACGTCCATTTGTTCTCGACTTCCCACGGTTATTCTGTTATAATCTTTAATCGAAGGCTTGTCAAAATGTCTGACCAGCACTCCGCGCTTTTTAAGTTCTCGATACAAAGTTTCGCCATCCACATCAGGATGTCGCACGAAGATAAAATTCGCCGCAGAATCGGTATGCGTAAAACCGATTCTTTCCAAAGCCTCGGTTATAAACGCGCGATTTTCGACAATAGCCGCGCAGTTCGAACGAAAATACTCGTCGTCTAAAAGCGCGCCCTCACCTGCCGCCGCCGTCACGCGATTGACGTTGTAAGGATTGTTAGAGTATCGCAAGCGTTGCAAATCCGCAATAATTTCCCTGTTTGCCACGCCGAATCCGAGTCGAGCACCTGCCATTGAGCGCGACTTCGAAAACGTTTGCGTTACCAAAAGATTGGGATATTTATCTATAAGTCCGACGGCACTTTCCGCGCCGAAATCCACGTATGCCTCGTCTATGACCACGACGTTGTTCGGGTGCGAAACAAGCAGTCTTTCTATTTCCTCGATAGTCAAAGCTATTCCGGTCGGAGCATTGGGATTGGCTATAAAAAGCGTTCCTTTTGCCGAGGCAAACGCTTCGACGTCCATAGTAAAATCCGATTTTAGCGGCAATACCGTGCTCGGCACGCCGTTTATGTCCGCAAAAACGCTGTAAAAACCGTAAGTAATATCCGCAAAAACCGCCGGGCAATCCTTTGAACAGTACGCCATAAAAGCAAAATTAAGCACTTCGTCGGAGCCGTTCGTCAGAATAATATTGTCATTTCCGACACCCAGTCGTTCGGCAAGAATTGTCGTAAGTTCGCGGCAGTCCGGATCGGGATACAGCATAAGTTTATCAAGCTGCTTCGAAGCAAAATCAATGGCTTTATCGGAAGGCGGAAAAGGCGATTCGTTAGTGTTAAGCTTAACGTATTTTCGCTCTTTTGGTTGTTCGCCCGGGGTATACGGCACGAGCAAATCATATTTTTCGCTTAAAAATCTACTCATAATTCTCGAACCTCGCAACTAATCCTCGAACCTCACAACCGCGCTTTTTGCATGAGCTGTCAATCCCTCTTGCTTTGCAAAATACTCGACGTCTCTGCATACTTTTTTAAGCTCCGTCTCGTCGTAATAAATATATTGCGTTTTCTTAACAAAGTCATCCACGGACAGCGGAGACGAAAATCTCGCCGTGCCGGACGTTGGCAAAGTGTGATTGGTCCCTGCAAAATAATCGCCTATCGCCTCGGGACAATAGCGTCCCAAAAATACCGAGCCTGCGTGTTTGATTTTTTTAAGGTACTCAAACGGCTCGCCCACACAAATTTCGAGGTGCTCGGGAGCAATAGCGTTTGCTATCTCAGTCGTTTCTTCAAGCGTTCCGGTAACGATTATCTTGCCATAATCGTCAATCGACGCGCGCGCTATTTCACTTCGTGCAAGCAACGGAATCTGCTTTTCTATCTCGTCCGAAACAGCGACGGCAAACTCTTCGCTGTCGGTAACAAGCACGGCACTTGCCAGTTTATCGTGTTCTGCTTGCGACAATAGGTCGGCTGCGATGTGTCTAGGATTGTTCTTATCGTCGGCAATAACCATTATCTCGCTGGGACCTGCTATCATATCAATCGAAACCAAGCCGAACACCTGACGCTTTGCTTCCGCGACAAACGCATTGCCTGGGCCTACTATCTTGTCGACCTTGGGTACGCTTTCCGTTCCGTACGCCAGCGCCGCAATCGCCTGCGCGCCGCCCGTCTTATAAATCTCAGTAACTCCGGCAACGCGAGCCGCCGCCAAAATAACGGGATTTACCTTGCCGCCGCGCCCCGGAGGCGTAACCATTACTACTTTTTCGCACCCGGCAATAACCGCAGGAATCGCGTCCATCAATACGGTCGAAGGATACGCCGCCGTGCCTCCGGGAACATACAACCCCGCACGCTCGATCGGAATTACCTTTTGTCCGATTATAGCTCCTCCGCGCTTAAATTCGAAGCCGTCGCGTCTTTGACGAAGGTGAAATTCACGAATATTCGCCGCAGCTTTTTCGAGAACGTCGATAAATTCCTTACCTACCGTTGCCACTGCGTCGTCGATTTCCTGCGTCGACACCCGCAAAGAATCCAATTTTACTTTATCGAACTTTTCGCACAGCTCGAATAAAGCCTTATCTCCCTCGCTTTTTACCTTTTCGATTATGTCGGCGACCACACCCGAAACGTCGACGCGGTTTTCCTTTGCGGAAAAAATTTCGTTTCTGTCCTTGCCGCTCAATTTAATTATCTTTATCATTGAAAACTCTCCGTTAGCCTTTCCATTTCCGCCCTGACTTGTTCTATCGAATCGCCCTTAAAATTAAAGCTCGACTTGTTCGCGATCAGCCTAGCGCTTATCGCGGCGAATTTATCCACCACTTCGAGATGATTTTCGCGCAAAGTGGTGCCCGTTTCCACAATATCGACAATGACGTCCGAAAGCCCGACGATGGGAGCAAGTTCGATAGAGCCGTTAAGCCTAACGATGTCTATATCGCGTCCGCGCGCCGCATAATAATTTTTTGCGACGTTAGGGAACTTCGTCGCGACCACCAATGCGTGAGTGCGGTCGTCCGTAAAACCGGATTTCGCCGCAATCGCCATAAAGCACTTGCCTATTTTAAGGTCGAGCAGTTCGTAAACGTCGGGGGCGTATTCCATTAGAATATCCTTGCCGGCAACGCCTATGTCCGCGGCGCCGCGCTCTACGTAAACGGCAACGTCGGACGGTTTCACCCAAAAGTACCGAACTCCGACTTGCTCGTTTTCGAATATAAGTTTACGATTGTTTTCCTTAATCGACGGACATTCGAAGCCTGCGCTTTCAAACATAGAATAAACGCGTTCGCCGAGTCTGCCCTTCGGCAGAGCAACGTTAAGCATTTTCATCGTTCACCTCCGTCGCGCCCGAGTCTGTCGACCTCGTCGAGGTAAACGGCAAAACCGATAGCGCCGCCGCTTTTACCCATTCTTTGCATAAGATTGTCGTATTGTCCCCCGGAAAGAATGCCCGACGGCAAGCCTTCGATAAACCCCTTAAACGCCAGTCCGCTGTAATACTTCATATCGTTAACTACCGAAAAGTCGACTACTACCTCGTCGCACGCCGCCGCGCTCAAAACGCTTTCCAGCTCGCAAAGCGCACCGAAAACGGCTTCAACGCCGATGTTTCTTATTTCCGAAATTATCATGCTCGGCTTTCCGCATAGCGTGACCAGTTTTTTAAGAAGCGTCGCCTCCTTATCCGCAACGTTCTCGCGCTCGCACAAAGTTTTTACCGAAAACGAATTTTTATCCGCCAAACAGGTCAAATACTCGCTTCGCCCTTCGTCGCTTATTTTCGCCGCAGAAAGAGCCGCCTCGACAATTCCCAAATGCGACACCTCCAACACAAACGACGGCGATATTGTCCTAAGCGAATCCGACGCAAGCCGCAAAACCCGAGCCGCCTCGTCAACGCCTATCTCGCCCAGCCATTCCAGTCCTACCTGCATAACCTCACGAAACGACCGCGAACGCTTGTCGACGCGATAAACGCGCTCGTCGTAGAAAACCTTGCTTTCGCCGCCGTCAGCCTTGCTTTTTATTATAGACAGCGTAACGTCCGGTTTAAGAGCAAGCAATCTTCCGTCCGTATCGGTAAAAGTGATAACGTTTTCCGACACGAGAAAATCTTTATTGCGCGCATACAGGTCGTACTCTTCGAATTTACTCATCTTGTAAAGCGAAAAGCCTGCCTTATCGTACAATAGCCTAAGCGAAAGCGCCGCCACCTCGCCACGAGTCAGTACCGAAGTAAAATCAGTCACTCTTCCTCCCTCCCGTCAAGCACGAGCGAATATCCGCCCTTACCGTACAAAAGACATTTGTTGACCCTGCTTATGGTTGCGGTCGAAGCGCCGGTAAGTTCCGATACTTCGCGATAGTTACGCTTTTGAGACAAAAGCTGAGCTACCTCCAGCCTTTGATACATATCCTGCAACTCCTTAATGGTACAAACGTCCTCGAAAAACAGTCTGCAATCCTCCTTGCTTTTAAGCTTTAACACCGCTTCAAAAAAACCATCAAATTGCTCAATCGAAAAATTCTGCATATCCCGAACTCCATATGTTTTAATTCTTTATCATTTTAGCACGTTAAAGCATAGTAGTCAAGTATCTATAAGAAAAAAGTTAAAAAATTTTAATCGCACCGCTGTTGTTCCCGACCCTGTTTTTGCTGCCGACATTTTTATTCTGCAAACATCCCTACTTTTATGTTCTAGTAAAATTTAATTTGGCGTTTGCTTTAGGTGCTCGGATTCAGGCGCTTTCCGTCTTCGTTTATTATTTTACAGCGCCTTTGGCGAAAAATATTTTTTCACAATTTTCCACACGCCAATCCCCTTCCATATAATTTTTTCGATTATTAACTTTCATAACTTTTTTCTCAAATCACGCGTTTCTTTTGAAAAGATTTTATAGTTTGCCCCCAAGCATAAGCCGACTGTTTACAAAAAAAATGAACGGACGAAGCCATAATGACCTCGTCCGTTCGACGGATTATTTACTTAACGATTTTCTTATGCAAGCGGATTAAATCCGAGACCGCCTACAAGAAGTTTTTGTCCTGCTTCAACGCCGATGTCGAGGCAATCCTTAAGTCCCCAGTGGTGCATATCGGTGGAGGTGGAAAGCGCGGATACCGCGGAACCGTTCCAAGCCGAGCAGATGGGACGAGTGTCACCCGAAACGAAATAGGTGTTGCTTACCTCGGCAGCTACTTCCTTTTGCATCTTAATGAACGCCTGGTTGGTAGCGACTGCAGAAGCGCTGTTGACGTTGTAGTACTCGGAAATGCCGCCGATAGCGAACGCCATGGTAGAAGCGCCGCAGTCAGCTCCGCAAAGATTATTCATCAAAGTCGACAAATCATTGCGGATATCCGAAATGAAGCACTTAAGCGCAACCTTATACTCGGCAGGCGCCCCTCTGTCGGACTCGCCTTGCATCCAATACAGACCTCTTATGTTAACGGAAGAGTATCCGTCGTTAAGAAGTTGTTCGACTTTAGACTTTACCTCCGCAATCAAGCCGAGATAGAGGTTACCGGTCTTGTTGCCGACGTTTGCCGAGTTGCCGTTTACGAAAGCCGACGCCATCGTGTAACCCTTATAGTTAGCGTACGAGGGCGAGGTCCAGTTTCCGAAGGAGTTTGAACCGGTAGTCGCGTTATAAGTCAAGCAGGTGCCGCCGTGAGCGAACTTAATTATTGCCGCAGTTTTCTCCGAAGCGGTGTTGTAGTACTTGGAAAGCGTTACAGCCATACCTGCCTCGGGACCAACCTTATAAGTGCTTTGTCCGAGACCGAGTTTTACGCCGATAAAGGTATCCTGTCTGTTTTCGGACAAAGTCGCAAAGTTGTTGGAATCACCGCGAGCCGTACCTGCGTACAATACATTCGAGAAACCGTCTTTAAGGTCTTTCGAATAGTTGTTATAAGCGTAATCCGCTCCGCCGTAGCCGCCGGAAGAAATCATAGTATAGCCGGAGGCGTTGGACTGACCTGCGATAAGGTAAATGTCGATCGCGCCGCTTTCGGTTTCGGGCAATGCCGCAACCATAGCGTCAATCATCGTCGCGTTCTTGGTGTAA
Organism: uncultured Lachnospiraceae bacterium; assembly: GCA_964438355.1. Taxonomy (GTDB): domain Bacteria; phylum Bacillota; class Clostridia; order Christensenellales; family Pumilibacteraceae; genus UBA10677. The sequence goes on from CAYTKK010000001.1 coordinate 39,646, forward strand.
TTTATCTTTCTTATGCTAACGTCGGGAGCAGAATCCTGCATACCTACTACGCCGATTCCGCTTTCACCGGCAATTCCGGTGTAGTAATACGACTTAAGGAACACGTCGTTTACGAATACGTAATAGCGCATACCGTCGCGAATAACGCCGAGTTTAATCTGCGTTTCGTCGTAAGCAACGTCTGCCGCGTCAAGCGCGCGCTTCCAATCGACAAGCACGCTACCGTTAGCACCCCAGCCGGAAGAAACCGCAATTACACCGACCTTGCTTCCGCGAACGGCAAAGCCGATCTTGTAGGTGCTGTTTCCGTCAAGTTTAGCGTCGCTACCATAAGCAAGCAACAAGCCTGCAAACGAGGTAGTGAAAGCCTGTGAGTTTTCGGTCGAATCGAACACGCCCTCGACGTAATACTTAGTACCGCTAAATCCGTCGGCAAGCGCAAACGTGTTGTGCTGAACAAGAACAGAGTCGCGGCTATTGTCTATAAGCGCCCAAGCGCTACCGGACGTTTTCGTTCCGTCGTTGGTTACGTTGTTAAAGCTGTTGTTAGATACTCCGTTAACGGTGACCGCGCCGCCCAAATAAGCCTCGGAAAGCGTAGCCGTAATCGCGTTCGCTCCCTCGTTAAGCGATACGTAAAGCGTATTTACGGTATAGCCGTACGTCTGGCTCGCGTAAGCGGAATCGCAGTACTTAATGTCCATTCTGTAAGAGCCGACCTTGAACTTGTCTTCATTCGACTTCCAAGTGGTCGTCTCGCCGCTAGAAAGGTTGGTAAGCGTTACCGTAGCCGCGTTATCGTCTACGTCGTAGAACGCGTAATCCTTCGAGCCGAAACTAAGACCCGCGGATTTAAGATTCAGAGAAATCGTCGCCTTTGCCTCGGTGGGCGCGTCCACGAACGTTGCCTCAATCTTATATTCCTCGCCCGGATTTACGGTGAACGTAACGGTAACCGCACCGCTTTCCGCCGTAAGCGAATAAGTAGTCTCCTTGGTTCCGCGGAGGACCTTAATCGTGTCGATAACCTTTTCCGAAGGAACGTTAACGGTAGCTACCGCCTTGCCCTTACCGATAAGCGTGCCGCTGGCAATAGCCGCATCGCCGCTGACGGTGCTTGCACAGCTTCCGCTTTGCGTTACGGTTATTCCGTCGCCAAACGTTACCTTAGAGAATAGGTCGGGGTACTTTTTAAGAATCTCGTCGTAACCTACCGCAAAGCCGTAATTCGAATACGAATGTGTCGTAGCGCCGTGCTCGCCGACAAAAATACCGAACGTGCCGTTAGACGCGTCGCCCACCGTGAAGGTATCGACCAAAACGTCGTCGACGAACACGAAGTAGTTAGCGCCTATACGCAAAGCTCCGATAGTATACTGAGCTTTTGCCGTTATCGGCAACGTGGTATTGAAGTTACTGCCGTTCGTAGTGGTACTGTCAGTGTGCAAGAAAAGTCTACCGATGGTCTGATTGTCGTAAATTCCGATTCCGTACCACTTGCAAGCGGACTTGGTAATCGTACCCTTCGTATCGGCGGTATTTAACACGATTCCGTTCCAGCAGTTGTTGGAACGCGCGCCGAAAGTCGCCTCTACATAGTAAACGTTTGCGTTTACGCCATACTGAAGCAGAACGGAACTCTTATCCGCGGTACCCGCGGTAGCGCTGGTGGGAACGTGATTGTTTACAAGCGAAAGCGTCTGCTGAGTAAAGTCGTTGTTGTACTCGCCGCCGAGCATCGGGATAAGTCCGGTTTCGCTGTTTGCGAGTATATCGTTGTAAATGCGCTCTTGCGTTACTGCCGCAAAGCTATCGAACGTAGCGCTGACACTAGAAGCGGAATCACTTGCAACGCCCACAACCGCGTCGAAATCGGTCGTAGCAGTATAGTTTGCTACCTGAACGTCGTTGATAAAGACAATATAGAGGTTACCCTTACGAATAGCCGATACCTTTACCGCAGTAGTAGGATTCTTAACCAAATTAGCCGCAGACGTCGGTACGGTACACAAGTACCTTAAAGGAGTCGTAAGCGACGTGTCGTTTATATACAATCTGTTGCCGCCGCTGTAAGTAGCTGTAAGCACTTTGCCGTCCTTCTCGCCGAGACGCAAGCCTATAATCTTGCCTACGTCGCCGCTACCGAACGTTACGCTCGCGGAAATGTAATAATTCTTGGTGCTGAGCGTAGTCGTAGCAGCGCCCTTATTTGTTACGGACACAATGCCTGCGTCGCTTTGCGTAGCCGCGTCCGTAGCGGTAAGCGTATAACGCGGCGTAATTTCATAATCGCCGTCGAACGAGTCATAAACGGTATTTACGTCAAACGCGTACAGAATGCCGTCGTATCTAAAGGAAACGGTCCACTGTCCGTAAGGAAGCGCGAGATTGATTTCGTCTGCCGCGCTGCCCTCGATTTCCTTGTCTACAACATTAGAGGAATTCGTCTTGTCGGTTGCCTTAATATCGGTTACTTTCGACGAATCGAAGGTGAACATCGGTACCGAATTGTTGTCGGAAAGCATATACTCTGCCGCACTGAGTTTGTAATTAAACTCGTACAATCTGGTAACGGGTTTATAAACCGCCATAAGACGAACCGTCGTGCCGTCCATAAGCTTGTTCATATCGTAACGCACGGAAGAATCCCCTTTATCGAAGTCGTACCAGTAGTCGATTTCGTAATTGTACTGGACATCGGACGCCTTACTAAACGCCGGGATCTTCGAAGTCGGGATAGCCTTACCCGTCTTTACCTCGACGGTAGTGGAGAACACGCCCTCGCTGCCGAATTTAACAGTCGTCCTTGCCGCTTTGTAATAAAGAGCAAGCTCGGTAGTTCCATCGACTGCAAGCGAATCGCTTTGCTTCGTTCCCGTTACCGAAGCGTCGAACGTATAACCCTCGTACGTCTTTTCGGTAGCCGTAACCGTCTCCCCGGGTATAGCCGTCAAGTTTTCGGTATCCTGAAGCACCCATCCGTCCAGCAAATCGTTTTCCACGTAGTGCTTAACGGTATAGCCTACCTGCTGCACGGGCGAAACCGTAACGGTAAAGACAGCGGTTGCGGTGTCTTCGCCAACCGAAGCGGTAACCGTAATTTTAGCAGTTCCCGCAGCTACCGCAGTCACCCTTCCGCCGTAAGTCGAAACGGTCGCTACGTTCGTGTTATCGGACGCAAACGTAAATATCGCACCCGATTCGCTTGACGTGGGTTCGAGCACCATCGACTGCCCCACCTGAAGCGTAGCAGATGTACTGGGTAACGAAACGGTCAATTTACCGTCGCCACCGTTGCTGTCTGCGCAACCGACCATGACCAGCGACAAAACAAGCGCGAGAAGCGTTACCAGCACGATGCTAAGTTTCTTTCTCATTCTATCATTATCCTCCTGTCTTTGTTTTTTTGTTTTCAGTCAGACGTAAACATTCTATGACTTCCCTGACTCCTTTTTAGTATACCCCCCCCCCGTATATTTTGTCAAGTCATTAAAGCAAAAATAAACGCCGCGTCGCGAAACTCTCTGAAACCAGTCGCGTTTTTCAAAAAGGCAGTAACACGTAACAAAAAACTTTTTCACGAAAAAGTTTTACACGAAAAAAGCAACAAAACATCTAATGAATAGAAATACATCTTTTATTAACACAACACATAAAAAAACAAATTTTGTCTTTACAAAAGCTTTGGTCTTGTGCTAAAATTAAATCGAACCTAATTAAAAAGAGCACAAAATCCCCGAGGAGAACGATAAAATGGTAAACGAAACGTTAACCTATAACCTGTGTCTAAAAGCCACCGACGACAACGATATACCCATAATCGCAAAAATCGCCGATGCTCTCGGTAGCGAAACTCGACTTAAAATACTCAAATATATCAGTCTGTTCAATCGCCCCGTCGAAATTAGCGACATCTCTAAAAACCTGTCTATCTCCAAAACGACGCTCTTGCATCATTTGAAAAAGCTGGAAAACGCGCAAATTATTATATTTTTGTATTCGAGCGGCAAGCACGGCACG
>CAYTKK010000002.1:0-39061 GCA_964438355.1 uncultured Lachnospiraceae bacterium
ATTGACGGGATAGACCGACAGATGACAAAACTATTTTTCGAAAGAATGAAGGTTGCCTAGATGATTGCCGGTTACAAGCGCGAAGACGTATTGTCTGTGCGCTACAGCGAGCGCGAGCGTAAGCTCCTTAACAGCGTAGCGAACCTTGCTGGAGACGAAATGGGGTCATACGCGAGAGTTTTGTACGCAACGATGATGGACGTTTCGCGTTCGTATCAAAACAAGAAACTATGCGCTACGTCTGAACTCGGCGAAAAAATACATTCTGCGCTGGCGGACACACAAAAGGTGTTTCCGCAACGCGCGTCCGTCGCGTGCCAAGGAGTCGAGGGCGCGTATTCGCAAAAGGCGGCGGATAGGATATTCGCGCTTCCCGATATCACGTACGTTAATACCTTCGAAAACGTGTTTCAGGCGGTGGACGGCGGTTTGTGTAGATACGGTATTGTGCCGCTCGAAAATTCTACCGCCGGTTCGGTAAACCAGATATACGATTTGCTTGCTCGGTACGACTTTTATATAGTTCGTTCGTTGCATATGCAAATCAACCACGTGTTGCTTACCAAACCGAGTACGAAAACGGAGAATATCAAAGAAATTTTTTCGCACGAACAGGCGATAAATCAATGCAGTTCGTTCCTGCGTTCGCTTGACGGCGTAAAGGTTACGGTGGTGGCAAATACGGCAATGGCTGCGCAAATGGTGGCTACAAGCGATCGCGACGACGTTGCCGCGATATCTTCGCTTGATTGCGTTGGACAGTACGGACTCGAGGTAAAAAAGAGCAGAATTCAGGATACCGACAGTAACTTTACCAAGTTTATCTGCATATCGAAAAAACTCGAAATATATCCGGGTGCGAATCATACCAGTCTGATGTTTTCCACCGCAAATAAGCCCGGCGCTCTTTACAACGTAATGTCTAGATTTTCCGCGCTGGGAATCAACATAATTAAATTGGAAAGCCGTCCCATAGTCGGCAGAGATTTCGAATTTACGTTTTATTTCGACCTCGACGCGCCGGTGTATTCGTCGGAGTTCGAACAACTTATATTCGAACTGGAAGGGCAGGTTGATGGCTTTAAGTACTTTGGAAGTTATACGGAAATAAACTAATGAAATACGGTCTTATAGGTGAAAAATTAGGGCACAGCTTTTCGCCCGAAATACACTCGGCTTTCGGAAAATACGAGGGATATTGTCTTAAAGAACTTGCAAAAAGCGAGCTGGAATCCTTCCTTAAAGAGCGAGATTTTTGCGGAATTAACGTAACGATTCCGTACAAGGAGACGGTAATTCCGTTTCTAGACGAACTTTCAGCTCGCGCGCGAGAAATGAAAAGCGTCAATACGATTGTAAACCGCGGCGGGAGACTTATCGGCGATAATACCGATTGTTACGGACTGGAGTATATGCTTTCTGCGGCAGGTATAGACGTTCGCGGCAAGAATTGCGCGATACTCGGTAACGGCGGAGCGTCAAAAACCGCTCAAGTGGTAATCAAGAGTTTGGGCGCGGCGTCGCTTACAGTCGTAGACATCGACGGAAAAGGAATATCGTATGAGGAGTTTGCTCGCCGCGGCGACGTTCAGATTATATTAAACGCAACTCCCGTCGGAATGTATCCGAACGTCGGCAAGTGTATAATAAATCTTGATAATTATCCGATGCTGGAGGGAGTGGCGGATATGGTTTATAATCCGTCGCTAACCGAACTTTTGCGTCGAGCGAAGGAGCGCGGAATAAAATATACTAACGGATTGCCTATGCTTGTCGCTCAGGCAAAACGTGCGTGCGAGTTGTTTAGCGGCGAAGAAATCGACGTTTCCGAAATAGAACGAGTAAAAAGGCTGGTCGAAAGCAAGACAAAAAACGTCGTACTCGTCGGAATGCCGGGTTGCGGCAAAAGTACGGTTGGAAAGCTTGTTTCGGAAATTCTTGGCAGAGAATTGTTCGATACCGATATCGAGTTCGCTAAAAAATACGGTATGACTCCGGCGGATTGTATAACGAAACTCGGCGAAAAAGAGTTTCGCGATCGCGAGGCAAAGGTGTTGTACGACCTTGCCGTTCGGTCGAGACTTGTTATTTCGTGCGGCGGCGGAGTAGTTTTGCGAAAGGAAAACCGCGACGCGTTAAAAATGAATTCCAACGTTGTTTGGATAAAGCGTGATTTAGAAAAGCTTGCCACCGCGGATAGACCGCTGTCGATAAATCTTGACGGGCTTTACGCCTTGCGCGAGCCGTATTACCGTGACGTTGCGGATATCGAAGCGAACAATAACGCGGACGCGGAATCGACGGCTCGGGCAATAGTTTTTGCGATAAACGGAGGTAACGAATAATGAAAATCAAGGTGATAAACGGTCCGAATCTGAATATGTTGGGGATTCGCGAACCGGGGATTTACGGAAAATCCACATATACCGAACTTGTAAAATTTATCGAGACCGAAGCGGAGAAGTTAGACGTTACGGTGGATGTTTTTCAGTCGAACGGCGAGGGTGAAATCGTTACCGAAATTCAAAATTGTTATAAAAAGTTTGACGCGATAGTAATAAATCCTGCCGCGTATACGCATACTTCCGTTGCTATTTTGGACGCGCTTAAGGCGGTCGGACTGCCTGCTGTAGAGGTTCATATCAGCGACGTAAGCAAAAGAGAGCCTTTCCGAGCCATTTCCTATGCCGGTATGGCGTGCGTTAAGACTTACGCCGGTTACGGCTTTGACGGCTATAAAATGGCGATGGAATACATCGTAAAAACCGTGCGTTGACAACGCGACGTCGTTATGCTATAATTTCATGCGCAACAGCGTATTCGTTTCGAATCGCAAGTCTAAACCTTTTTTAGATTTACTTTGCAAAATCGACTAAAATACAGTTTGGCGTTATTTTAAGGCGTTTTTGCCTTGTTTGCTTTTCATCTAATATGAAGTTTGATTTATCGGGGACGTAGCTTAAGCGCAAATTCGTTTTGTCGAGAAAAAATTTTATCGGAAGTTTTTAGAAAGAGAAAAGGATTGTATTATGAGAAAAAACTCTAAAAAAATAGCGGCGTTCGGCGAAATTATGTTGCGTTTGTCCCCCGAAAATTGTCTGCCGATAAAGGACGCGCAATCGTTTCATGCGTGTTACGGCGGCTCGGAGGCTAACGTCCTTGTGTGTCTTTCCGCGCTCGGTTTCGATACCGAATATTTGTCGGTTATTCCCGGTGGCGGCGTCGGAGACGGCGCAGTGAAGCACCTAAGAGGCTTGGGCGTCGGCACGGACGGCGTCGTTAGAAAAGGCGAGTCGCTAGGGATATATTTTCTCGAGCAAGGCTTTGGCGAGCGCGCTTCCGTTGTGACTTATAATCGAAAGGAGGCGGCAATTCGATCTGCGACGATTGAGGATTTTGACTGTGACGAGTTGCTATGCGGAGTAACTGCTTTTTACGTCAGCGGAATCACGCTTGCATTGTCCGATTCGTGTCGCGATACTGCTTTACGCCTTGTCGAGGCGGCAAAAAAGCGTGGAATTTTAGTAGCGTTCGATTTTAATTACCGTTCTAAACTTTGGAAAACCGACGAGGCGGCAAAGGCGTATGCGGCTATTATGTCGCAGGTCGACGTTTGCTTCGGCAACGATTACGATTTAAGAACGTTTTTGGGATTAGGCGGCGCCGGCGAGGATGATGTGTATCGTGCGTTTTTTGAAAAGTACGGTGCGCGTTGCTTGTGCTATACCAGAAGAAATGCGATATCCTCTTCGGTTAACGAGCTTACCGGTTATATTAAGCGTTATGTCGACGGCAAAATATCGACCGAGTCGTCCGGACCGTACCGCTTCGAAATTCTTGACAGAGTGGGAGCGGGCGATTGCTTCGACGCAGGCGTACTGGGCGCGCTTATCGAGGACGAGACCGATTATTCGACGGCGGTAAGGACGGGTATCGCTTGCGACGTGCTGAAGCATACGGTTAAAGGAGACGCTTTCTTGCTTAATCGCGACGCAGTCGACGCGTTTTTGTCCGGCAACGGCAGGGACGTTAGGCGGTAATGCCGATACGTGATTAAATTATTAGGCGAAAAATTAAGCCGGATAAGCGAAAAAATTTTCAAAAGCGGCGTTTTTTGCTTGAAAATAAAATTTTAATTTGCTAAAATAGAATATATCAATGAGCAGCTAGACGTGTAAGACCGATTGATTCGGACTTGCGCGTCTTTGTTTTTAGGAGAATGATATGACAAGTATTAAACAAAACAAAATGGCAATCGAAAACGTAAAAAAACTGTTTTGGAAAATAGGATTACCTGTAATGATTTCGATGATATTACAGGCGCTGTACAACGTGGTTGACAGCGTTTTTGTCGCGAATATGGATGGTGTGGGTGCAATAGCGAACGAAGCGCTTACTTATGCTTTTCCGATACAAATATTAATTATCGCAATAGGCGTCGGCACGGGAGTCGGACTTAACGCGATGCTTTCGAAAAGCCTCGGAGAGCACGACCGCGAAAAGGTAAACGTCGTGGCGGGGAACGGAATTTTTTTGGTGCTTGTTATATATGTCGTTTTTCTTGTTTTCGGCGTTTTCGGCTCGGAATGGTTTATTTCACTTTTTACGTCCGACGCAACCGTTCTGGAGATGGGGACGGAATACCTTACGATTTGTTCATCGTTTTCGCTCGGGTCGATAGGCTTTACGATTTACGAAAGGTTTTTGCAGTCGACGGGGAAAACGATATATTCGACGATTGCTCAAGTTTCCGGTGCGCTCGTAAACATTGTGTTCGACTACGTATTTATTTTTCCACTAGGGGCGGGTGTAGCCGGCGCGGCTTGGGCGACTGTTTTGGGACAGTTTGTTTCATTGATAATAGCGATGATTTTTCATTACGCGCTTAACCGAGAAATTAACGGTAGCCTTAAATATATAAAGCCGAAAAAGAACATAATAAAAGGGATTTACTCGATAGGAATTTCGGCGGCGTTGATGCAGGGACTGTTGTCGGTAATGATGGCGGGGATGAACGTTATTCTAGGCGCGGCAAACGCAAATTCGACGGTTTTAGTGGGTGCGTTCGGAATATATTACAAAATACAGCAAATAGCGCTGTTCGCCTGCTTCGGACTTTCGAATACTATTATTACGATTTTGTCGTTTAACTACGGGATGAAGGACAAAGCGCGTTCGATAGAGTGCATAAAGTTCGGAATAATAGATACGTTGACGGTTGCTGTCGCTATCACGGTTTTGTTTGAAATAATCGCAAACCCGCTGTCTAGTCTATTCGCGCTTTCAGGAAACTCTACAGCCGAACTAATTCCCGTTTGCGAAAATGCTACTAGGATTGCCTCGGTCGGTTATGTATTTATGGGATTTACGGTTGCGGTGCAAGGCGTGCTTCAGGCTTTAGGCTACGCTGGCAAACCTCTTTTAACCGCATTTTTCAGGCTTGTTTTATTCGTTTTTCCGGTGGCGTACTTGTTTACGCTTTCGCAAAACGTCGTTGCGGCGGTGTGGTGGACGTTCCCGATTGCCGAATGTGCGACCGCAATAATTTCGTTCTTTATTTTGAAGAGTGCGATTGCTGCAAAAATCGAGGTTTTGCCGGATTTCGACGATTAAGTGTTTTAAGCTACGATTTTTTAAGAAAAATCGCAAACTTGCGCGTTCCTAATTAGATTCTCAGTTTAACGATAAAAACGTCAACGTTTCCCAGCGGATTTTTCATGTCCGAGGACGGTTCGGAAGCTAAGACCGCGTAAAACGACGTTTTTGAGCGAATAATTTTTACGTTTGACGCATTCTGTGCGGAAATATCCCATCGTTCAGTCGTTCCACACGCCCGAATGCTTACGCCTTCGCTGCTTATTATCGAATAAAGTCCGTAGCCGTTGCCGGATAGCGAACCGCCCGGTGAGCGTCCGCTTTCACGAAATATTTCGGATATTACGGATACGGAAAAGTCTGCGGCGAATAGCGAGCATTCGTCGTTTTCGAAAAAAAAGTACAACGAGCCGACGGCATAAAAGCTTCTGCATTTTTTGCTAGCAGGGAAAGCGAACCGAAGCGCGTCGGTTCGTACGAGGTCAAAACCTATTTTTATCGCGTAACAGGAGTTTTCGCCCTCTATAATCGCTGTGAAGCCTCCGTCCGACGGTGTAACGCACAGCGCGGATTTGTCGTGCAAAACGGTTATTTGCGCGACGTTTTGGTCGCATTTTGCGACATATAGTGCTTTAGACGCGTCGTTTTCGCCGTTAAAAAACACGAGCGGATAATTACCGATTAAAGCGGCAAATAAATATTCGCTTTTTAGGTTTTCTAGACTTATTGTCGACGTATGCGTGATTCCGCCTGATTCGTTTACACGCGACAAGATAAGCTCGTTGGTAGTTAGCGGCGGAGTTCTATGGGAAAATACGACGAAGCAGCCGCTTGGCGAAAACAGCAGATCGCAAAATCGTCCGTCGCTTTTTATAAGACACGTGCGTGCGAGGCGAGTTCCGTCTTTGTCGACGGTTTCGGCAAACAGAGCGCCGTTTTTTTCTAGCACGACGAAAAATCCTTCTTCCGCGAGAGTAACGGCTACCACGGATTCGCTGTCATCGCCTATAAAAAATATGTTTTCTACTGATAACGACTCGTTTAACACTGCACAAAACGAACTTCTTCCGTTTGATTCGTTAAGGTCGTATTTAGATGACGACGACGCGGCAAACACGTATATTTTTTCGTCTATGCAAAGAGCTTCTATGGGGATGTCATTACCTTCGCCGCCAAGCGTTTGTTCGATTTCGACGAATGGCGAAAGAGAGACGTTTGCCTGTCGCGGCAGAGAATACGAAACGTAGGCTGAAGCCTCGGAGACGGGCGGAACGGAGTCGGATTTCAGCGAGCCTATTGCCACCAGTGCGGTCAGTAGCGCCAACGCTATCGTTAAAGAAAGAGCCGGTATTAGCTTTGAGGTTTTCACGCTTGAGCCTCCTTGGCGGTAAATTGCCGCAATAAAATGATATCAAAAAATCATCGCGAGGGAGGACAAAAGCAAAACAAGTGCGAAAAAGTTAAATTTCGGCGTAGCGCGACAAAATGCGCGCGATTTTTTCGGTGCCGTCGGCGTTTATTTTGGAACACGCTCTAATCAGCTTATCGCGACTATTTACGGTAGACTCGATTTCGTCGATAAGCGTGTTGACGCTTAATTTGTTTTGGTTAATAACTCTTATACAACCGCGAGAACGAAAATATTCGGCGTTTCCCTCTTGGTCGCCGCGCGACGCGCCCGATTTCGGCAAAGGAATTACGACGGTCGGTTTCTTTAGCGAGATAAGTTCGAACAGAGTGTTTGCGCCGCCTCGCGAAACCACGCAGTCGGCAAGCGCGAACAAGTCGGCGATATCCTTTGTAAAACCTATTTGTCTGTATCCGCGCGTCTTGCGCCCGTCGACGTTTTTTTGACCGACAATGTGAATTACCACGTATTGTCGTAAAAGCGTCGGGAGCGCGTCGAAAATCACGTTGTTTATTGCTTGTGCGCCCTGCGAACCTCCGATAACGAGTAAAACCGGTTTATCGTCGTTTCTTAAGTTCAGGGATTTTCTTGCTCTTTCCGCGTCGCCGTCGTATAGCTCTTGCCTGATAGGAGAGCCTACGCACTCGCCGTTTTCGCTTTCGAATGCGGTTAGTATTCTGTCTGCACCGGGCGCGGATATTCTGTTCGCCAGTCCCATGTTCAGGTCGCTTTCGTGTAAGACAAGCGGAGCTTTGCCGTGACCTATCGAGGCGGGAAGGGCGGCGAAGCCTCCTTTGGAGAATACTACGCAGGGCGAAATCGCGTCTATAACCTTTTCGGCGGCGATTATTCCTTGCGGCAATCTGAACGGAATTGCAAGGTTCTCAAGACACGGTTTTCTGCGAAATTTAATGCAGGGCACGGCGTGGAATATAACGCCCGCTTCCTCGCATAGCCTTTGCTCTACGGAATCGGCTCCGCCTATAAAGTGAATTTCGTCGAACGTGTTTTTAAGCATAGGCAATAGTGCAAGCGCCGGTATAACGTGTCCCGCGGTTCCTCCGCCGGTAAGAACGATTTTTTTCATCTTGACTAAATTATAAACCTCCTGTATAATGATAGTATATGCAGTTGTTTGACTAAGCAATCGCGCAAAAGGAGAGCTTGTTATGAAAAGAGAGGTCTTTGTCTCGTCGGACGGAAAGGAAATATCGCTTGCTGTGTGGGATAACGTAGTGACTTCGCCAAACAGAGTCGTGCAATTACTTCACGGAATATCGGAGCACATTCTTCGTTACGATGAGTTCGCCGCTTACCTCAACTCGTGCGGCTACGTGGTCGTCGGAAGCGATCATCGCGGTCACGGAAATACCGATAAAGACTCGCTCGGAATATCGTCTGAGGGCGACGTTTTTCACTGCTCGGTGCGCGATTGTCTGGAAATAGCCGCTTTTATACGAAATAAATACGCAGTCAAACCGATGCTTGTAGGCTACGGATACGGCGCGTTTATCGCTATGCGTTGTTTGCAAATCGACGCCTGCGATATCGCAAGCGATATCGCAGGCGCGGTTTTATGCGGGAGCGCGTTTATCAAAGGACCAAAACTTGATATAGCTTTGATGCGAATAAAAAGAAAACTTGAGCATTGCCCCGACGCGCCGTGCGTAGAAGCGGCAAAAAGTTTCGAATCGCATGACAAGCGGTTTAACGAAGGAATAGGCGGTTGGCTGAATCGCGATACGGAAGCGGTCGGAGCATATAACGTGGACTCTATGTGCGGAGTCGTCTGTTCTAATCGTTATTATTATTCGTTTTTAAGCGGACTTAAAACCATATTTGCCGATAGTTCCGCTTTTGTCGACGCGGGGATTCCGCTTTTAATTCTGTCCGGCGATAACGATGCGGTCGGAAAAGGCGGGCGCCTTGTCGAAAAGCTATGCGCATTCTGCGAAAGAGCGGGATTGGCCGCGCGTTATAAACTGTACGGCGGAGCGCGTCACGATATTTTTAGGGAAATCAATCGAGCCGAGGTCTTTAGCGATATTGCTAGGTTTTTGGATGCGGCGACGCCGAAAAAGAATTAAGGGAGCAAATTTTTCGGCGCGTTTTTTTGAAGTAGACTGTAGATACGCGTCTTCGGAATATATTGTAGGTACGAACCTTTGAAGTTTACTATATATAAAGGAACAAGCGTCAAACAAACGTAAAGCGCTCGTTCCTTTTTGTGGTGCGCATAACATGGCTTTTGTAAGGCGAACTGTCTGCGGTAAAGCGCGTGCTTACGGTAATCTCGCCGGTGACTTGCGGTTTTAATAGTAAGATTGCAAGACCGAGTTTTCGTTGAAAAAATTATTCAGAAAAATTTTCGAATAAAAATGATTTTTTCGTGCGCGTTTTTGTTGACTTTTGTCGAGAAATGTTGTTTAATGTATGGACAAAAGTAAGACTTACCTTCGGGTAGCGCGTACTCGGCGTGCAAGGGAAGTAGATATGAAGAGCATCTACGCTAGAGGAAAGAGGTTTTACGCAAAACAACGACCTGCGTTCGTTGTCATTTATATATTGATGTTTTTGACGATGCTGTGCGTTCAGTTTTTGCCGCAGGCAACGCAACTCGTTATAAACAGAGTCCTGTACCCGCTGTTGGGCGGCGAGGTTCCCAACAACGAAAGCAGTATATTTTTACCGTTTGTGGCAGGATTCGCGTCTGACGATTATGTCGGAATTTTATCGGTACTTACCGTGATTATAGTGGTTATACTTACTATAAGATATGCGGGACATTATGTGCGATACAACATGGTGCACGTATATTATCAACGCGCCGCCGACAGTAACAGGGAGGCAGGCTTTTCGCATTTCCTCGAGCAGTCGCCTTTGGTGCTTAGTAAGTACACATCAGGCGAATTACTCAATTTTCTAAACGGCGACATCGACGCGCTGCGTCTTTTGCAATCGTCCCATACGCCCGTTATCATTTCGCAGGTTTGTTCTATAATAATAAGTTTGATTTTTCTCGTTCGCATCAATCCGTGGCTGGCGCTTGCGCCTGCTTTGGTCGGTGTGAGCGTGTTTTTTATAGCTCGAGTTTACAACGGCAAGGTTCGTCGTATGCACAAGCGTATACGAGAGTCTAACGTCGACCTGAACACGTGCATTCAGGAAAATATAAACGGCGTCAGAGTAGTGCGTTCGTTTGCCGCCGAGGAACAGGAATTAAAGAAATTCGAGCGAAAGAATTGCAAATTTCGCGATAATTACATACGGCTTGCCGACATAAACGCGAAGTATTGGATGGTGTTTCGTCTACTTGGACTTATAGTAACCGTAGTCAGCATAATTTTGGGTATAGTCATAGTTATATCGACTAACGGTGGCGGTATGTCCGTGGGCGAGTTTTCTACGTTCGTGTCGTACGCTACGAGTATCAACTCGTATATTATATCAATCGCCACAACGGTCGGAAGCGTACAGCAGAGCATAGTTTACGGTAATCGTCAACTGGATTTCATAGACGAAGAGATAGCCGTTACGGGACCTGAAAACGCGGAGGCTATGCCGTCTGAGCCGACATACGAATTTAGAGACGTACATATGAGTATTGACGGAAAGATTGCGCTTGACGGCGTAAGCTTTACGTTGCCGTACGGTGCAAAAGTCGGAATTATGGGAAGGACGGGTAGCGGCAAGTCGGTTATAATGAAGCTTATGAATCGCTTTTACGACGTGACAGGCGGCGAGATACTCGTCAACGGCAAAGACATAAAACAATACGATGTTTCTAGCGTGCGCAAAGCCACGTCGTTCGTTATGCAGGACGTTTTTCTGTTTTCGGATACGGTTACCGAAAATATCGCATATTGCGAAACAGGCGAAATAGACGAGGATAAAGTGAAGAAAAGCGCGGAAACGGCGTGTGCGGCGCACTTTACCGCAAAACTCGACGACGGTTACGACACGGTTGTGGGCGAACGCGGATTGGGCCTTTCCGGCGGTCAAAAGCAGAGGCTTTCCATCGCTCGAGCGTTATATAAGGACGCGCCGGTTCTTTTGCTCGACGACTGTACCTCGGCGCTCGATTACGAGACAGAGCAAAAAATCATAGGTTCTCTCGGCGAACAGTGCGGTAACAAAACGCTGGTTATAGCAACGCATCGAGCAAACAGCGTTGCATTATGCGATATTATAATATACCTCGAAAACGGAAAGATAGCAGAGATGGGCACACCTGCCGAATTGATTGAAAAAAAAGGCAAGTATTACGACGTTCTTAAGCAACAGGAAAGCGTCTCCGAGGAGGTGTAGTATGGCGAGAAACAGATATTTTGAAGACGAAAAAACCGCTAAAATCAACAAACGCACCCTTCGTCACGCGCTTTGGTATATGAAACCGTATAAAAAGACGATAATTCCGCTTGCCATTGTCATGTTGGTCGTAAGCTTCGTCGCTTTACTGCCCACAAGAATCATGAGTATAATAGTGGACGACGTTTTGACTAAAACCGGCACGGAAATTTTCGGTGTGCACGTGGATTGGTTGCCGCTTGCAATCGTGTTGGTCGCGTGTTATGCGCTGGCTATTTTGTCCGAGGCTGTGTTTACGTTTTTCAGAACGAAATATATGTCTGCGGTCGGGCACGGAATGGTTCACGATATGCGCCTTGCCGTTTACGAAAACTTGCAAAAATTAGCGTTCGATTATTACGACTCTCGCCCGAACGGCAAAATATTGGTGCGCGCGACTACTTATTTGGACGAGCTTGCAAACATCTTTTCGTCAAGCCTCATCGTTATACTCATAAACGCGTTCAAGATAATATTTATAGTCGTTTGGTTGTTCGTAATCGACGTGCGCCTTGCCGCGATAATGTTGTGCGCGATGATTCCCATGGCGATAGGAATATATTTTCTAAAAAAGGCAATAAGTCAGCGACGTCGTTATCATAGAGAAAAGCGTAGCAACAGAACCGCATATATGGCGGAAACGATTCAAGGTCAACAGACTATCGTCGCCTTTGGTAGAGAGGAAAAGAACAACGCCATTTTCCGTTCGCTCGACGCCGACGTCAGAAAGCGTTGGGCGGCTTGGGGTAGAGCAAACGAGTTTACTTTACCGCTTCTCGAAGGAATGTTTTACGTCGGACTTTTGGTCGTGTACTGGGTGGCACTGTTTATAGCAAGCAGCGGAGACACGTCGCTAACGATAGGCGCGCTTATCAGCTTTTTCGGATTCAGCGGAATGTTGGCGGCGCCTATTAACGAGATTACTACGCAACTTCAGGAAACTACCAGCGCCATTGCCAACCTCGAAAGCGTAATGGAAGTAATCGAGACCGAAACTACGGTAAGCGATGAGGATGGCGCAATCGAACTCCCGCCGATCGAGGGAAACGTAAAGTACGACAACGTAGCGTTCGCGTACGAAAAGACTCCGATTTTGCAAGGACTCAGTTTCGAAGTTCCCAAGGGAAAGACTGTGGCTTTGGTCGGACCTACCGGCGCGGGCAAAAGCACGGTTGTAAATCTTCTGACTAGATTTTACAATCTTAACGGCGGTACGATAACCATAGACGGGCATGACATAAGCAAGGTTACGTTGCATTCGTTACGCTCGCAAATAGGCGTGATGATGCAAGACAGTTTCATTTTCAGTGGAACGATAATAGACAACATCCGATACGGTAAGCCCGAGGCTACCGATGAAGAATGTATCGCCGCCGCGAAACTGGTATGTGCGGACGAGTTTATTTCGCAACTTCCGGACGGCTACTATACCAAGACGGTTGAGCAAGGTGCGCGTCTTTCTACGGGGCAACGGCAGCTTATTTCCTTTGCCAGAGTCGTTCTTACAGATCCGCGCATTCTCATTCTCGACGAGGCGACCGCGTCCATCGACACGCACACGGAGGAGTGCATACAAAAGGCGCTCGACGTGTTGCTGGAGGGGCGAACGAGTTTTGTTATCGCGCACAGACTTTCGACGATAAAAAAAGCCGATTGCATAATGTATATTGCAGACAAGGGAATTGCCGAGGCGGGGACGCATTCGCAACTTATGGAGAAAAAGGGACTATATTATAACCTCGTCGAATCCTCCAAAAGCAAACGTCACCATAACGGAATTAAGCTCGATTGACCTACGTGAATCGAACTCAAAAAAATAAAAATCGTATTTTGCGAATAAAAGCATAAATTGACCGAGGCTAAGCAAAACGCCGCGGTCAATTTGCTTGACTTGAAAGAGTGTAATAGTGTAAAATATGTAAGTATGCGATTACAATGTGTTACTCGATTTAATTGATTGAAATCGAGTAATGATAAATTGTCGGAGGACCTACTTATGAAAGAAGATTTGGTATTATTTTCCAGTGAAAGCGTAACCGAAGGACATCCCGATAAGGTTTGCGATATTATAGCCGATTCTATTTTGGACGAGGCGCTTACCGCGGATTCATATTCACGCGTAGCTTGTGAGGTATGTTGCACTACCGATACGGTGGTGATTATGGGCGAGTTTACCACGAAGGCGAATCTTGACGTGGACGCAATCGCTCGCGCCGCCATAAAGCGTATCGGTTACGATAAATCCGAATACGGATTCGATTACAAAACCTGTGAAATAATAAAGAGGATCGACTGTCAGTCTCCCGACATCGCGATGGGTGTGGACAAGGCAGTGGAAGCCAAGGCGCACGGCGGCGACGTAGCCGATGAAATCGGAGCCGGAGATCAGGGAATGATGTTCGGATACGCCTGCACCGAGACCGATGAACTTATGCCTTTACCAATTACTCTGGCGCACAAGTTGACCGCTCGATTGACTGAAGCTCGCAAAACCGGCGAGATTCCTTACCTTCGTCCCGACGGAAAGGCTCAGGTTACGGTTGCGTATAAGGACGGCGTTCCCGCATACGTGGACACCGTGGTTGTTTCGACTCAGCACGACGACGGAGTGGAACACGACGTTATCGAGCGCGACGTAATCGAAAAGGTAATTATGCCCACAGTTAGCGGAATTACCGCGGACACGAAGTTTTACGTAAATCCGACGGGTAAGTTCGTAATAGGCGGACCTCACGGCGACAGCGGAGTTACCGGACGAAAGCTCATAGTCGATACGTACGGCGGTTCGTGTCCTCACGGCGGCGGCGCGTTCAGCGGTAAAGACCCGACAAAGGTCGATCGCTCGGCTTCTTATTACGCCAGATACGTATGTAAGAACGTAGTGGCGGCAGGACTTGCGGACAGATGTCAGCTTCAGGTTGCATATGCAATCGGTAAGGCAAACCCCGTATCCTTATGTATAAATACCTTCGGAACGGCAAAATATTCTGACGGTGCGATATTGAACGCTATCGAAAAGACGTTCGATTTTCGTCCGTACTCTATAATAAAGCAGCTTGATTTACGCAAACCCGTTTACAAAAAGACGGCGGCGTACGGTCATTTCGGAAAGAGCGATTTGGCTTGGGAAAAGACTGACCGAGTAAGTGCGCTTAAAGCCGCTGTAACGGGGGATTAAGCGTGATAATAAAAGGTGACGTTGACGAAATACGATTCCGCAACGAGGAAAACGGTTTCAGCATAGTCGTTTTGGATGTTGACGGCGACCCGTTGATAGCGACGGGCGTCTTTCCGCCTGTCGTCGAAGGACAAAGATTGTCCTTGGGCGGCAGTTTCGTTATGCACAAAAAATACGGGCGTCAGTTCAAGGCGGAGAAAATCGAAATTGAAAGTAGTAACGGAATAGACGGTATAATACGTTACCTCGGAAGCGGTATAGTCAAGGGAATAGGTCCTGCGCTGGCGCTTAGAATAGTTAGCGCTTTCGGCGAAAAAACGTTCGATGTAATAGAGCACTCGCCGGTGGCTCTTTCCAAAGTGAAAGGAATAAGCGTTGCCGGCGCAAATAAAATTCACGAATCGTTTATGCAGATAAAGGAAATGCAGGACGCGATAATGGCGCTACAAAGCTACGATATTCCGCTCGGAACCGCAATGAAGATATACAAAAAGTACGGAAAGGAAACGCAGGAAAAGGTAAGTTCTAATCCGTATCGTCTTATCGAGGACATCGACGGAATCGGCTTTGTCATCGCCGACAGAATAGCTTCGGCTGCGGGAATCAGTCGCGAAAGCGAATTTCGTTTAAGCGCGGGCGTTGTGTACGTTTTGAAGGAAGTGGCGGTAAAGTCTGGCAATACGTGTTATCCGCTTTCGCTTACTCTGGACGAAAGCGCTAATCTTTTGCAGGTCGAGCGCGAAAAAATCGAAGGCGTTTTGCAAAAAATGATTTTCGACAGGCGAATAAAGCAGGTTGAAGTAGAACGCGGGGACGAAACGGAACCCGGTCTTGCTTTGCCAAGCGTATATCACGCCGAAAAAAACGCGGCGGTGTTATTGGCGCGTCTTATGGCGGAGGCGGACAGGACGCGTTACGACGTCGACGGAGATATCGCAAATTACGAGAAAGTTCGAGGTATTACGCTTGCTGAGGAGCAAAAGTGTGCCGTGCGCATGGCTCTTTCAAGCGGAGTTACGCTTATAACCGGCGGTCCGGGTACCGGTAAGACCACGATTATACGTTGCATTCTCGATATTTTCGAAAAAATAGGAAAGAACGTTATGCTTATGGCGCCGACGGGACGAGCGGCAAAGCGAATGAGCGAGGCAACGGACAGGGCGGCAAGCACCGTGCATCGCGCTTGCGGAATAGGTCGCGACGACTACTGTTGCGGCGACGAAAAGCTTACTTGTGACGTGGCTATAGTCGACGAGTTTTCGATGGTCGACGTGTTCCTTTTCGAAGCTCTTTTGAAAAGACTTCCTTCGTCTGCAAGACTAATAATGGTGGGAGATAAGGACCAACTTCCTAGCGTCGGGGCGGGTAACGTCCTTGCCGACTTAATAAAGTCCGACGCAGTGCCTTGCGTAAAACTGACGGCGATTTATCGTCAGGCAATGGAAAGCCTTATAGTAACTAACGCGCACGCCGTAAATCGCGGCGAAATGCCCGTTTTGGACGATAAGACTCGCGATTTCTTTTACCTTTCGACTTCGGACGTCGAAACTTTGGCGCTTCGAAGCGAGGAAATGGTCGAGCGGGCGGCGAGGTTTGCCGGCGTAGAGCCGCAACGCGTTCAGGTTCTTTGCCCGATGAAAAACGGAGTCGCGGGTGCCATAAACCTTAACAAGCGCCTGCAAGAGCGTCTTAATCCTCACGGAAAGCAAGGTGCGGCAGTTGCCGGCGGCGAATATTTTTATCGTGAAGGCGATAAGGTTATGCACGTCGTCAATAATTACGAACTCGAATGGAAAATCGCGGACAGATACTCGTCTCGTGAAGGTAGTGGCGTTTTTAACGGCGATATAGGCGAAATTACCGACATAAATCAAGCGGCAGGGAATATGACCGTTACTTTCGAGGACGGCAGAGTGGCTGTATACACGCCCGATATTTATAATCAGCTTGTTCTTGCGTACGCTATTACGGTACATAAAAGCCAAGGTAGCGAATTTGACGCGGTGGTGATTCCCGTTACCGGCGGCGGGCCTATGATAATGACGAGAAATTTGTTGTACACGGCAATTACGAGAGCGAAAAAAATGGTCGTTTTGCTGGGCGAAAAATACCATATCAAGAAAATGGTGGAAAACGACTACGTTGCGTACAGATATTCGCTTTTGGCTCGGCTTTTGGTTAAAGCAAAAAAGGACGGCAGGGCGCTGTTTGGCGACGAACTTTAGAAACTTTATGTAGAAACGAAAAAAAGTACGGCGCAATCGGCTAAAAGATTGACAAATCGCGGCGCAAATATTAAAATAGAAAAGGGTAATTATGCTTAGATTTTACAAAAAATACGAAGAGGAAGGCAAAAGCGTGTTCTCGCTTGAAAACGAAGGAAAAGAAATAGCGTTTGCCGTGGCGGAAGAGAATAGAATACGTTCGCTCTCTTTCGCGGAAGAACGCGATAGAATTATGCTTACTCCGTTTGCCGTTCGCTCGCTCGTTTTTTTGCTTCGCGATAAATATGACGAGATTTTTAGCGATTTTGTCGATGAAACGCTTGCCGTTATCGGGTTTATTAAGGACGGTGACGGAATGTACGCGAAATCGCTCGAGATAAATTTTGACACCTGCAGTAAGGAGGCGAAAAATGAAAACGGATATCGAAATAGCTAACGAGGCTACATTAAAACCGATTACAGAAATTGCCGCGTCGCTAGGTATTGCCGAGGACAAACTCGAATGTTACGGCAGATATAAGGCAAAAGTTACGGGACGCGGAAAAAAGGACGGAAAGTTGATACTCGTTACCGCTATCAACCCGACGCCTGCGGGCGAGGGCAAAACGACGGTATCAATAGGACTTGCCGACGGACTCAAAAAGACGGGCAGAGACGTTTGTCTCGCTCTTCGCGAACCGTCGCTCGGACCCGTTTTCGGAATTAAAGGAGGCGCTGCCGGCGGAGGATATTCTCAGATAGCGCCCATGGAGGACATAAACCTACACTTTACGGGCGACCTACACGCGATTACGGCGGCTAACAATCTGCTTTCTGCAATGATAGACAACCATATCTATTGGGGAAACGAGCTTGGAATTAAGGAAGTCACGTGGCATCGTTGTCAGGACGTAAACGACCGTGCTTTGCGTTTTGTTAAAACCGGTATCGGATTTTCGTGCGAACGCGACGACCGTTTCGATATTACGGCGGCAAGCGAAGTAATGGCGATTTTTTGCCTTTCAAGGGATATTGACGACCTTAAATTCAGACTCGGTAATATCGTGGTAGGTATCGACGAAGACGGAAAACAGGTTACCGCTCGCGACCTCAAGGCGGAGGAAGCGATGACTGTTATTCTTAAGGACGCAATCAATCCGAACCTCGTGCAAACTTTGGGCGGAGTGCCTGCGTTCGTTCACGGCGGTCCGTTTGCAAACATCGCTCATGGTTGTAACAGCATTCAAGCCACGCGAATGGCGATTTCTTACGCCGATTACGTCGTTACCGAGGCAGGCTTCGGCGCCGATTTGGGCGCGGAGAAGTTCCTCGATATCAAGTGCCGAATGGCAGAACTTACTCCCGACGCGGTCGTGGTCGTAGCGACGTTGCGCGCGCTTAAAAGTTCCGGCGGCAAGGCGAAGGAGGAACTTTCCGAGCGTGACGACAAGGCGTTGCTTGCAGGACTGGGTAACCTTCGCAAGCATGTCGAAAACATTACCGAGGTTTATAAGCTTCCCTGCGTAGTCGCGATTAACCGTTTTGCAACCGACGAGGACGAGGAAATAGAACTTTTGCGTTCGTCGCTTGCGGACTTAGGCGTAAATGCGGTTTGCACCGAATGCTGGGCGAAGGGCGGCGACGGAACAACGGAACTTGCCGACGCGGTTGCGGCGCTTTGCGCGGGAGAAAAACCGAAAATGGAATTTTCGTATCCGCTAGATATTCCGACCGCTAAAAAAATCGAGGCTGTCGCAAAGCGAATATACGGAGCCGACGGAGTGATATTCACGGAAAAGGCGCTTGCAGATATGGCGCGTTATCCGCAAAATATTCCCGTGTGCATAGCAAAGACGCAGTATTCGTTATCCGACAATCCGAAACTTATCGGTCGTCCGAGCGGCTTTAAGATTACGGTGCGCGAGGTAATGTACAAGGCAGGTGCCGGATTCTTAGTTGCGGTAGCAGGCGACATTATGCTTATGCCCGGATTGTCTCGCTCTCCCAACGCGGAAAGAATGAGTATCAACGACGGCGTGGTAAAAGGACTTTTCTAGCCATTGAAGCGCATAGAAAACAGAATCGAAAACTAGAAAAATAAATAATATTTACGGCTAATAATTTATGGGAAATTTTATTGAAGAAATTATCGAAAAAGATTTGGCGGAAGGCAAATATGACAAAATAGTAACGCGTTTTCCGCCCGAGCCGAACGGCTATTTGCATATAGGCCATGCAAAATCAATTTGCCTTAATTACTACGGAACAGCGGTGAAATACGGCGGAATTTGTAATTTGCGTTTTGACGACACCAACCCCGTTAAGGAGGACGACGAGTTTGTTCGTTCTATCGTAAAGGACGTAGAGTGGCTCGGTTGGCGCGGTGAGGTGTATTTTGCGTCCGACTATTTTGACGTTATGTACGAGACGGCGCTTAAACTGATAAAAAAGGGCAAGGCGTACGTGGACGACGTTACGCCCGAGCAAATGCGTCTTATGCGCGGTACGCTTACGGAGCCGGGCATAGAAAGTCCGAATCGTAACCGTCCTATCGAAGAAAGTTTGGCGTTGTTCGATAAGATGAAAAACGGAGAGATCGCGGACGGCGCTTTGGTGCTTCGCGCGAAAATAGATATGGCGTCGCCCAACATCAATATGCGCGATCCTATCATTTACAGAGTGCTGAAGGCAACTCACCATCGTCAGGGCGACAAATGGTGCATATATCCCATGTACGACTTCGCTCATCCCATTGAGGACGCCGTAGAGGGTATTACGCATTCCATTTGTACGCTTGAATTTGAGGATCATCGTCCGCTTTACGACTGGGTGCTTATAGAGGGCGAGTTCGAAAATCCCCCGCATCAGTACGAATTTGCTCGTCTTAACCTCGAGCGCACGATTATGTCTAAGCGTTACCTCAAAAAGCTTGTGGACGAAGGCGTCGTGGACGGTTGGGACGATCCCCGAATGCCTACGATTGCTGGACTTCGTCGCAGAGGCTATACGGCGGCGTCGCTAAAAGAGTTTTGCGAGCGTATCGGCGTCGCTAAGGCGAACGGCGAAGTGGAACTTGCTCAGCTCGAAAGCTGCATCAGGGACGAGCTCAATTTAACCGCGGACAGAGTTATGGCTGTTCTCGACCCTATAGAACTCGTCATTACGAATCGTGCGGACGATTATACCGAAGTGCTTACCGCCGAAAATAATCCTATGGCAGAGGACGGCGGAACTCGCGAAATTACTTTTTCGAACAGAGTATACATCGAGCGCGACGACTTCGCCGTGGTGCCTCCGCCCAAGTATAAGAGAATGACGGTCGGTGCGAACGTGCGACTAAAAAGCGCATACATCGTAAATTGCACCGGATATGACGAAGAGGACGGTAAGGTTATAAGGGTATATGCCGAGATAATAGAGGGTACTAAATCCGGCGAGGATAACAGCGGAGTAAAAGCAAAGGGCGTTATTCATTGGGTAAACGCTCGAGATTGCGTGGATATTACCGCCAGACTTTACGATAGTTTGCTTTTGCCGTACGACGGCGAACATGAGGACTTTTCCGAAAGACTTAATCCCGAGTCGCTTGTCGTTATGGCGTCTGCAAAGGGCGAAAGAGCGCTTGAAAAGGCTCCGAAACTAAAGTCTTATCAATTTATGCGTCAAGGCTATTTCTGCCGCGACGAAAAGGAAGACGGCTTGGTGTTCAACAGGGTGGTTGGACTGAAAGACAGCTTTAAGAGGAAATAAATTGAAGTACGATAACGTAATTTTCGATTTCGACGGAACTATTTCGGATACGTCCGAGGGCGTGATAGCGTCCATTAAGTATGCGTTCGAGCGTCTCGGCGTGGACGTGGGGGTCGACTTCGATTATGCGAGGTTTATCGGTCCCGCTCTTATGGATAGTTTCCAGCGTTTTGTCGGGTTGACGCACGAACAAGCAAAGCTTGCGACGGCGGCTTATCGCGAGGTGTATACGCCCAAAAACGTATACCTTTGTTCGTTGTACGACGGCGTTATCGAAATGCTCGAAACTTTACGCGCTAACGGAATACGTTTGTCGATTGCAAGTGCTAAACCAGAAAATCAGCTTAAAAAAGCCGTGGACGCGCTCGGAATATCCGATTATTTCGACGTCGTATGCGGACAGACGGATGACAAAATCGAGCATAACGATAAAAGCGATATTATAAGGCGGGCAATTTGCGGAACGTCTCCGGTTATGGTCGGCGATTCGATACACGACGTCGCGGCGGCGCGAAAGGTCGGAGTGCCCGTCGTCGGCGTTACGTACGGCTTTACTTCTTTCGAGCATATGACCGACGCTAAACCGGATTACATTGCCTCGTCTCCGCACGATATAGCAAAAATTGTGTTAAACTAGTATGAAAAACAGCGTAAATCGTAGTGGCAAATAACGCTGATAGATATAAAAAGTTAATTACGGAAGGAAACTAAAATGAAAAAAGATATTACTGCAAAACAGCTTCGTCAAATGTGGTTTGAATTTTTTAGCGAGCGTGGACACACTATAATTTCGTCCGCTTCGCTTATCCCCGAAAATGACCCCACCGTTTTGTTTACGACGGCGGGAATGCATCCGCTTGTACCGTACTTGCTTGGCGAAAAGCACCCTGCGGGCACGCGTCTTGCTGACGTTCAAAAGTGTGTGCGCACGGGTGATATCGACGAGGTCGGCGACAACAGCCACTGTACGTTTTTCGAGATGCTCGGCAACTGGTCGCTCGGCGATTATTTCAAGGAAGAGATGATTCCTTGGTCGTATGAATTTCTTACGTCCGAAAAATACCTTGGAATCGACCCTTCGCGCCTAGCCGTGTCGGTTTTTGCCGGCGACGGCGACTGCCCGCGTGACGAGCGCGGCGCAAAGCTGTGGGAAGAGCAGGGCATCGCAAAGGACAGGATATTCTTTTTGCCGAAGGAAAACAACTGGTGGGGTCCTGCCGGCATAACCGGTCCGTGCGGTCCCGATACCGAGATGTTTATCGACAACGGTCAACCCAAGTGCTGTGACGAGTGTTCGCCTGCGTGCGACTGCGGAAAGTACCTCGAAATATGGAACGACGTCTTTATGGAGTACAACAAAACCGCCGACGGAAAATACGAGCCGCTTAAGCAAAAAAACGTCGATACGGGTATGGGACTTGAAAGAACGTTGTGTATTCTTCAAGGCAAGAAATCGGTTTACGAAACGGACGTTTTTGCTCCGATTATCGCGGCAATCGAGCAGCTCGGCGACAAAAAGTACGGGGAGAGCGAGGAGGCGACGCGTGCGATTCGCATAGTGGCAGACCATATTCGCACGTCCGTGTTTATGATAGGCGACGAGAAGGGCGTTTCTTGCTCGAATGTCGATCAGGGATACATTCTTAGAAGACTGCTTCGTAGAGCTATAAGGTTTGCGAAGAAACTCAACATAGGCGTGGGCGAGATATCGAAGATTGCTGACGTCGTTATCGAGGAATATGCTGACGTCTATACGGAACTTAAGCAAAACCGCGAGCGCATCATCGGAGAAATCAACGCCGAAGAAGAGCGCTTCGAAAAGACGTTGGAAAAGGGAATCAAGGAGTTCGAAAAACTTTGTCATTATCTTGTCGGAGATACCGTTTCCGGCAAGGCAAGCTTCAAACTTTACGATACCTACGGTTTTCCTATCGAAATGACCGTGGAACTTGCTAAAGAACGCGGACTTAAGGTTAACGTTGAGGACTTCAATAAGGCATTCGAGGAGCATCAAAGAAAGAGTCACGACGGAGCGGAGCAAAAATTCAAGGGCGGACTTGCCGACCACACCGAAGCTACCGCGCGTTTGCATACCGCAACGCACCTTATGCATCGTGCGCTTAAAGAGGTGCTTCACGACGAAAACGCAAACCAAAAAGGAAGTAACATCACCGAGGAACGTTTGCGCTTCGATTTTACCTTCCCGCGTCCTATGACGAAGGAAGAAATTGCCGAAGTCGAGGCTAAAGTAAACGCCGCAATTGCCGCCGACGTCGAAATCGTATGTGAGGAAATGACGGTCGACGAAGCAAAGGCTCAAGGCGCGGTCGGATTGTTTACAGCAAAGTACGGCGAGAAGGTTAAAGTGTATACGATGGGTAAATATTCCAAGGAAATTTGCGGCGGCCCCCATGCAAAACGTACGGGCGAGCTTGGCAAATTCCGCATAGTCAAGGAGCAATCCTCGTCTGCGGGTGTGCGTCGAATCAAGGCTGTTTTGGAATAATTGCCGGTAGGCATTAAACAAGAGAAAAAACTTTGTTTGCGGACTGCGTTGAGCAATTATAATGCATGATGAAAACTTTGCGCGCAGAGTGAAGCGCCCGCAAAAAAGTTCGGACAAAAAATCTTAAATTTGCGAATGAGTTCTGTGTTTTATGGAACTCATTCCTTTTAGTTTGAGAGAAAAGAAGAGTGATTGCTTAAAGCAGCCGCTCTTCTTTTCTGTATTGCGACGGCGTTTTTTCCGTCGTCTTTTTGAATAGCCGTTCGAAATAAATAAGGTTATCGAAGCCGTACGTGTTCGCGACGAGAGCGATATTCTTTTGGTGGCGAGCAAGCCATTTAGTAGTATAGGTTGTATTTTGCGGTATAAATAGAATGTCTTTCGGCTGTAGATGAAAACTTTCTCCGTTTGCGGTAACAATCGCTTCACCCTCCAAAATAAAAGCAATATTGTGGCAAGGGCGCGGCTTCGGGTATGGGACTACTGTTTGCGCAAAACGTTGTCGAACCGATAATAAAAAAAGGCGAGGTAAAAATAGAAGTGTACGCTGCGGCGTTAAACCGCGCCGACCTGTTGCAAAGGGAGGGTAGTTACCCGCCGCCGAAAGGTTGTCCCGAATGGCCGGGATTGGAAGTTTCGGGAATAATTACGGAAGTTGCCGACGACGTAAACATATGGAAAATCAGAGATAAAGTATGCGCGCTTTTGGGCGGAGGCGGTTATGCGGAATACGTTACCGTTCCTGCGGGTATGGTAATGTCGATTCCGAACGGACTTTCTTATGCGGAAGCGGCGGCTATTCCCGAAGTGTATATGACTGCGTATTTGAATTTGTTCGTTGTTGGGCAAGCAAAAGAGGGAGAAACGCTTTTGATGAACGCCGGAGCAAGCGGCTTGGCAAGTGCGGTAATACCTATGGCGAAAGCTTTCGGACTTCGCGTAATCACGACGGTATTGGGCGAAGAAAAAGCGAAAGAAATAGCGTACTTACACGCGGATAGAGTAGTGGATACGACACAAGAAGATATCGCTGAAGTATTGAAGGAGGAAGAACAAAATGGCACTCCGGTCAACCTTGCGATAGATTGTCTTGGCGGAGAAGCGCTAGGCAGATGTCTGTCATATGTAGCGAGAGGCTGTCGTTGGATTCAGGTTGCAACGCTTGCAGGGGATATTTCGCCCGTAGATTTTAAGAACATTTACGTTAAAAATATTCGTATCATTGGTAGTACGCTTCGTAATAAAACACCTGAAGAAAAGAGTGAACTTTTGCGTGAACTCGCGGAAAAAATATGGTGTAAATTCGAGAGCGGCGAAGTAAAAGTAAAAATATACAAAACGTTCCCGCTTGTTCAGGCGGACGACGCTCAGCAAGTTTTATATCGCGGCGAAAACGTAGGCAAAGTAGTCTTAATCGTTAAAGATTGAGAAAAACTCAATAAATAATTACTTGTCATCGTTGAGACAGTTATAATTCGAATGCATATAGGACTATTTCTCCGAGACGCGGCTTTTAGAGGATGATTATGTGGCATGCGGCGTAACGTTTGTAAGAGTTTAAGCTAACGAAAACTCGTGGTTATAAGGACTAAAGCTGATGAATAATTTTGACTTTTTCGAACGAATATTTGCTTTTTGCAGAAGTGATTTTTCGTCGGAAAACAACGAAACTTATTTTGCGCTGAAGCGGCGGATGGAAGTTGTTGATAATGCGAAAACGGAAAGCGATAATGCGTTCGCATATCCGATTTTTCGTTCGGTCGAGGTTATCAATAGCAAAAAAAACGAAGAACGATAATGCAAACTGCACAATGAACTTCCTGTTGGAGAAAGTCATTGTGCAGTTTTTGTTTGTGGAAAATATTCAGTTTATGTATTGGGTAAGGCCCTACTGTCTATAGTACGATATTAACCAGTCTGCCCTTGATAACGATGACCTTTTTCGGCGTTGCTTCGCCGATTGCCGCAGCGATGTTTTCGTTCGAAAGAGCAATATTCTTTATCGTTTCGTCGTCTGCCGCGGAAGGAATCATAATTTTTGCTTTAACTCGGCTGTTTATCTGTACGGCTATTTCGATTTCATCGCGTACTAGTTTGCTTTCGTCGCAAACGGGATAGGGACGATTAAGCAAGAACTCTTTGTTTCCGCGCTGTGAGTTGAGTTCCTCGGCTATGTGCGGAACGATGGGGGCGAGTAAGCGAACGAGCGCGTCGGTGGTTTCTTCAAACGCCTCGGCGCTTGCTTTTCCGTCCAGCTTGTACATTGTGTTGACAAGCTCCATAATGCGCGCGATGGCGGTATTAAACGAAAATACTTCGAAGTCGGCGGTTACGCATTTAATGCAGTAATTAAGCGCGTAATACAATTCCTTATCCGCCGCTTTATCGGGGGACGCGCACGAGTGGTCCTTAAGGACTATGCGCTCGACTCGGTCGAGGAATTTAGAAACGGATTTAATTCCGTCGTCGCTCCACGGACCGCCCTCCATATATGAGAATCCGAACATAAGATACATTCTAAACGTATCGGAGCCGTATTCGTTTACGTACTTGTCGGGATTTATTACGTTACCTTTCGATTTGCTCATACGAGAACCGTCAGGTCCCAAAATTACGCCTTGATGAACCAGCGACTTAAAAGGCTCGTCGAAGCTGACGTATCCGAGGTCGCGAAGCGCTTTTGTTATAAAGCGCGAATAAAGCAGGTGCATGCAAGCGTGCTCGGCTCCGCCGACATACTTGTCCACTGGGAGAACCTTGTTAATAAGCTCGGTGTCGAAAGGCTTGCCAGTGTTGCGATTGTCCGCATAGCGCAGATAATACCAGCTCGAGCAAACGAACGTATCGAGAGTATCGGGGTCGCGATGTGCAGGTCTGCCGCAAATAGGGCAGGTGACGTTCATATACTCGTCGCATTTTCCTAGCGGCGACTTGCCGTCCGGCGTGAAGTTGACGTTGTACGGAAGCGTTACGGGTAAGTCCTTTTCCGGTACGGGAACGGCGCCGCAATGTTCGCAGTGAATGATAGGAATGGGCGCGCCCCAGTAGCGTTGACGAGAAACGGACCAATCGCGCAGGCGGTAGTTCACCTTCTTTTGACCTTTGCCTTCCGCCTCGAGTTTTTTCAAGATGGCGTTTTGCGCGTCTTTGGATTTCATTCCGTCGAATCCGGGCGTATTGCATACGTAACCGTAGTCGGCGGAGGGCATGGGACGAAGCGAACCGTCCTTGTTTGCGATGACGGGTTTAATGGGAAGATTGAATTTTTTTGCGAAGTCGTAGTCGCGTTCGTCGCCCGCGGGTACGCCCATTACGATACCCGTTCCATAAGTGGAGAGGACGTAATCCGCAATCCAAACGGGGACCTTTTCTCCGTTAAGCGGATTGATTGCGTAAGACCCGGTGAATACGCCCGTTTTCTCTTTAACGGTGGATTGGCGTTCGATGTCGCTTTGCTTTGCTGCTTCGGCTCGATATTGTTCGACGGCAGCTTTTTGTTCTGGCGTTGTAATTTCGTCGACCAAAGAGTGCTCTGGCGCGAAAACGATGTAGGTTACGCCGCCGAGCGTGTCTGCGCGAGTAGTGAAAACTCTAAAAGCCTTTCCGTTTTCAAGAGTAAATTCTACTTCGCCGCCCACGGATTTGCCTATCCAGTTTTTTTGCATAAGCTTAGTCTTTTCGGGCCAGTCGATTTTGTCTAGGTCCGCGAGCAGTTCTTCGGCGTAATCTGTAATCTTAAAGAACCACTGCGTAAGCTCTTTTCTTACGACCTCCGTACCGCAACGCTCGCATTTGCCGTCCACGACCTGTTCGTTTGCGATAACGGTGTTGCAAGACGAGCACCAGTTAACGGGAGATAATTTTTGGTAAGCGAGTCCAGCCTTATAAAGGGTAAGGAACAACCATTGAGTCCAGCGATAATATTCGGGGTCGCAGGTGTATAATTCCGCGTCCCAGTCGAACATAGCGCCCATATTTCGGAGTTGTCCCTCCATCGTTTTTATGTTCTTGTCGGTGCTGTCGGCAGGGTGGATACCCGTCTTAATTGCGTAGTTTTCCGCGGGTAATCCGAACGCGTCGAATCCCATCGGCTGAAAGACCTCGTATCCTTGCATGCGCTTGAAGCGAGCAAAGGAGTCCGTCGGTCCGTAGTTATACCAGTGCCCGAGGTGAAGGTTTGCGCCCGAAGGGTAGGAAAACATTTCCAAAACGTAGTATTTCTTGTCGGCTTTTGCTTTGTCGAAGGAATGTAGTTTTGCTTCTTCCCAAATTTTTCTCCACTTTTTTTCAATAGCGATGTAATCCATTTTTAACTCCGAATAAACTCTATGTGATTTAACCTCGCCTTCTAAACCGAAAACGAGACTAACCACTGGTTATTATAAACTTTTTAAGCGGTTTTGTAAAGAGAAAACGTCGTACGCCGAAGAAAAAGCTGAAATTTTCGCGTCGGTTTCGTTTTTCCACGACGTTGTTTTCGATTAGCAGTGCTCGTTGTCGCAAAAAAAGCAAAATTATTTGCAAGAAAAGCGTTGAAAAAAATAATTATATGTGGTAAAATGATGATGAAATAGTATGGAGGCAAGGTATGAAACTTAAAAACGCAGAAGCGGTTTGTTTTTTCCCTGACGGAAACGAGGATCTTTCTCGTACTACGCATATGTGCATAGCCGCGCATCACGACGATATAGAGCTTATGGCTCATCACGGCATCGGCGAGTGTTTCGGGAAAAGCGACAAGTGGTTTACCGGAGTGGTTGTGACAGACGGCGCGGGCAGTCCGCGCAACGGTATGTACGGCGATTATACGGATGAAGAGATGAAGCGTGTACGCATTCTAGAGCAAGAGAAGGCGGCGTTCGTCGGCGAGTATGCTGCGGCCGTTATGCTAGCGTATCCGTCGTCGGCGGTAAAGAAGTCGGGCGGAGCTGTGGACGAACTTGCCAAGCTTATAGAAAAATGCGCTCCCGAAGTGATTTATACGCATAATCCCGCCGATAAGCACGATACTCATTGCAGTGTGCTTCTTAGGACGCTGGAGGCTATAAAAAAATTACCGAAAGAAAAACGTCCCAAGCGCTTGTACGGTTGCGAGGTTTGGCGAGGCTTGGACTGGCTTCGCGACGAGGATAAAACCGTTTTCGACGTAAGCGCTCATCCTAATATAAGGGCGTCGCTTGTAGGCGTTTTCGATTCGCAGATATGCGGCGGAAAGCGTTATGATTTGGCGGCGGAGGGAAGAAGAGTCGCTAACGCAACGTATTTTCAAAGCCACGGAGTCGATGAGGCAAACGCGCTTAATTTCGCGCTCGATATGACCGAACTTTTAGACGGCGGCTCGGTGGAAGAATTTATATTATCGTACATTGACGCGTTCAAGACGGACGTGACCGACAGAATAAATAAACTAAAGTGAGGAGAATAGAAATGAAGAACTATCAAGATACCGTAATGTGGAAGGAAATTCACGAGGCGAGCGAAAGTTTGAAAAACTTTTTGCCGAAGAACGAGGGCATTATAAGCAGGATAACCGCTTATTGCAAAGCGCATCGTATTGACGACATCGTTCTTGCGGGACGCGGTACGTCCGACCATGCGTTGTATTATTTTAAGTACGCCGTCGAAATTATGGGCGGATACAACGCAAACATTGCTTTTCCCTCGATTGTGACGCTTTATAACGGAAATATCAATATGACCGGTAAACTTGTTATCGGTTGTTCGCAAAGTGGTTACGCAGCCGACGTAATCGCAGTCGTAAAAAGAGCGAAGTCTCAGGGCGCGCTTACCGTTGCCATTACCAACGACGAAAGCAGTCCGCTTGCAAAAGCCGCAAAATTCCATATCGACCTTGCGTGCGGAAAGGAAAATTCCGTTGCGGCAACCAAGACGTTTATCGCTCAGATATACGCGTGCATAATGCTTGCAACGTCGCTGACCGGCAGATTCGATTTGTACGAAAAATATTCGGCGCTTCCCCAGAGATTGGGCGAGTACATCGCGCAAGCAGACGCGCTTACCACGGTTTCCGCTAAATATCTCGATGGAATGAAGGACGGCTTTGTTCTTGCAAGAGGAATTACGTATCCGATTGCGCTCGAGGGTGCGCTTAAGCTTCAGGAAACCTCGTATTTGCGTATGCGCGGTTACGCTATGAGCGATTTCTACCATGGTCCTATGGCGATGGTCGATAAGGATACGCATGTAATCGTTTACGCGCCTACTTATAGCGGAAAGAAGAGTCTTAAACAAGATTTCGAGGCGGTTCAGAAGCAGTGCTTAAACAGACTCGTCGGCTTGGGCGCAAAGATTGTGCTTGTAACGGATAATCAGGAATTGGGTAGTGACGACAATATGTTAGTCAGCCGTTTCGACACGATTGCGGACGAATATGAAGCAATGTTTGCGTTTGCGTTGTACGCGCAAATGCTCGCGTGTAAGATTGCAAGCACGGTAAACGAGGATCCGGACAATCCCAAGTCGCTTAAAAAGGTTACCATTACGAAGTAATCGGCAAGTTCTTGTGCGTTTAATCGGACGCTAATAAATTTCGGTATAAATAATCACCTCCGCAGGCATACTGCTTTCGGAGGTGATTTTATGGAAATAATTAACGTCATTGCGCTTATTCTGGTTTTGACAGGCGCGATTGTATGGGGAATCATTGGCGTTTCGGGAATAAACGTTCTCGGTCTCATCACGGGAGAGAGCGGCTCTATGGCGGCGCGAATCGTGTATGTGATAGTAGGCATTGCCGCGATTTATTTGATTATTGCGGCGTTTGTCGGCGGCGGTAATCTGGCGTTCGTTATGAGGTAAGTTTTTTCGATGTAATGCAAAGACGTATCGATTGTTGCAAACGGCGAAAAAGCCGTATCCGTATCGAAGAAAAATAAAAACAAAAAACACGCGGCGTTCTAAAAACGAAAGTCAGCGTGTTTTTTGCGTGAAATTATTGCATTATTTATAAGCGGCGTTTTTGAAAGGAGCTTGTCAATAGTCAAACGAAAAAAGCTTTACTTTTGCAATTAACGGAATAAGGATATATAAAAGGACGTAGTTGACAAGGCAGTTAAAGATAGTACCTTTTACGAATATGCGCGTTATGGCATATGCAAAGTAATTAGTTGAGGGTGCGTAAAGTATCCAAAACGCCGTCGTGTTTATTCCCACGGTGCATACGAAAAACGCGCATACTGCCAAAACGCTTATCTTGATTGCAAGCGCACCGCGACATTTCAAATTCCAGCCGCCCACTATTACGCCGGCTAAAAGCGCGGTGACGCCAAGTGCTATTCCGACCCACGGCATATACGCATAGCCACTGGAATTATATAAGAAGCCTACTAGGTCGCCCAAAAAAGCGGCGACGAATCCGAATGCTCCGCCGAGAATAATTCCGGACAGTGCGGAAATCGCTACAGAAAGCGAAAACTGAACGTCTGCAAATCTAAATTCGAACATATTCGCGACGCTTAAAAAAGCCGCGACAACGGCTATGTAGGCTATTTTTTTGCTTAATTTTATATTCGACGTAAGCGCTCCCGAAAAAAATATTCGTTCCGGCAGCGAATGATTTTTTTTTGGTTTCGATTCCGGCTCGCTTTCGACTTTTTCGTCGCTCGCAAGCTGTTTCGCTCGGTAGGTTTCATTGCTAGGGCAATGATTTTCGTCGGTAAATTTTTCTTGGGTTGTTATTTCGCACTCGTCGGTTGCAATGCAGTCGCACGGAGATGCGATTTCCTGTTGATATTTCATCAATGTCGGGCTTCTCCTATATTAAATTCGCTGTTACTTTACGCAGACAACGGATAGAGTATACAACTTTTTTTTGCAAACCGCAACTGTTTTACGCGTGGTTAAGCGCCGGAGTTTGTGGCTTTGGCGGTTCCGGAGCGAAAAAAGTCTATGTCGACCAGTCCTAAAGCAAAACTTAGCGCGATAAAAAACGCCGCCGACGACAGGCAGGCTATGGCTAGCGCAAAAAAGGTTGGCATCGACGCGCACAGCGAAAATACGCATTTTGTCATAAACGTCGAAGGTATTGCCATAACCAGCGACGTAAGTAGTTTTTTCACGAAAGAGAAGTGCAGTCCCGTTTTTTTGCGTATCGCAAGCACGTTCAAAACGCAAGTAAGCGATTGCGAGACAATCATTCCGACGGCTAGAACGTATATCGAAAAATTAAACGCAAAGCACAGCATAAGCGCGGTCATAACCGCCGAGCCGATTAGATAGTTAAAGAAACTGCGCACCTCCAGTCCGAGCGAATTCATTATCGACGACGTTATGTTTTCGACGGCGAGAGGGATAAGCAAAACGGCTGAAAATGACAGGAATCCGCCTGCGTCGGCACTGTCGTATAAAAACACGCCTATTTCTTTTCCCAGAGCCGAAAATATCGGCAAAAACAAGGCGGTAAATACTATCGAAACGCCGATAGCGCTTTCGATTTGACGATTTATCTTCGCATAATTGTTTTCCGCCAGTCCCCCGGAAACGGTGGGAATCATCACGAAAGCCAGCGAGCCTACGACCGTTATCGGAACGTACAACAGAGGTAGTGCCAGCGACACTCCTGCGCCGTATAATTCCATCGCTCGCGACGATGAGTATCCGCTTACGGAAAGAAGATAAGGCACGAGAACGGCGTTTAACGAGCTTACTATGCTGCTGGCGGCGCGCGATACGGTAATGGGTGCGGCGGAACGTATAAGCGGCTTTAACTGTCCTTTGGGAGAGGCAAGTTTGCCTTTGCAAAAAACAAAACAAATCGTAACGGACAGCATACTGAAAAAACAGCCTATTGATAATGAAACTGCCGTTGCAAAAAGTCCGTTAACGCCCGAAAATATTAAAAATATACACGAGACTATTCGTGCCGCCTGTTCTATGAGCTCGACGACGGAAACTATTAAATAGTGCTCGCGTCCCCAAAGGTTACCGCGAAAAGCGGAGTACACTGCCGAGAAAAACAGCGACGGAAGAAGCAAAAGTAGGACTGTGAAACTCGCTTCGGAAGAAAACGCGGATTTAAGCGGGCGATATAACGCAAGCGTAAGCGCGCATAGCATAGTTGCGGCGCAAAGGCCTACGACGAGTGCGGCACAGGTGGCGGCGTATTCTTTTTTGCGTTCGTTTCGTTTTCGGTAAACGGCGGTGAGCTTGCTTACCACCAGCGGAATGCCGCTCGTCGTGGCGGTCAACAGAACAAAGAAAAACGATAGCGCGACTTGATATACGCCGAGCGTTTCCGCGCCGAGTTCGCGAGAAAGGTATATTTTGAACGCAAACCCGAGAATACGGTCGATGATGGTAAATATCGACAGTGTAAAAACCGCGGAAAAAACTGTTTTTTTCATGTATCCCCCAAAGACGCGTCGCAAAAACGACGAAAACTGTTATATTTAATAATATGAAAACGCGTCGCTATTATATGTGTTAACTAAACGTTTATTTGTTTTTTACGAAAAATTCACACAAAGTGTTGAAATTTGCGTTGCGTTTTGATATACTTATATCGTTATGAAAAATCGTTTCGGAATCGTAGTTGCCCTTATGGTGTCCCTGCTCATTGCCTGTTCGACGGCGCTGTGCGGGTGTTTTAGCATAGGCGGCAGTTATTCGATATACTTCAAAGCTTCGCAAATCGGACTTTTTGTGGGAGATACAAAAACGCTTACGGCAGACGACTTCGATTTCGAACCGAGTACTTACGCCGGTTCGAGTTTTAGTTTTTCGTTGTCGTCAGACAATGAGGCGGTAGTTGCCGTTTCGGGTCGTACGCTGATTGCAAAGGGCGAGGGAACCACGACCGTTCGTATGCACTCGGGGACACGAAGCGCGTCTTGTACGGTCGTCGTGCAAAAAGAGTTTTCCGATTTTAAGTTGGGCACCCGCACGGAAAACGTCTCCGTTACGGACAATAAGGATATTTTAGTCTATGCGATAACGGACGGCGACGCCATGAAGGCGGCGGGATACGAGCTTGTTTGGTACGAAAACGGCACTAGCGTCGCGTGGGATGGTACCGAATATATAGTAAGAGCAAGGGATTCGGCGGAGATTGTGACCGTTAGTGCGGAGCTGTCCGTTCCGGGCGGCGGAATCCTTTCCGATACGATAATGGTTTCTTATTATGACGAGACAAAGACTTCGAGCGGGACAATAAGCGTTGCTTCCGGCAGTTTGTCCATGAACGCGGACGCGACAGACGAAGTGAAATTCACCGTCGCGCTCGAAGGGGAAAGTAATCCTCTGATTACTTGGAAAGTAAACGGCGAGGAAACTAAAAATTACGGAACGAGTTTTTCGTTCGAGCCGGACGGTGCGGGAGAATACGAGATTGCGGCTTATGCAAGCGGTATTTTGTTGGATTCGAAAACGGTTTCTGTCAAAGGCTCGATTGTTCCGGAAGGGGTGAACGTCGATTTCGATACGTTCTATCCGTCGGTTGTTATTTCCTGGGAAGCACATTCGGATAACGAGGATTTTACGGTTTTGGTCGATTACGGCACCTACTATGTGGAGAACTCGAATTCGCTTGTTCTTACCGCACAACAGTTTAACGTTTTTTCGTCCGCGCACACGGTAAAAGTGCGTTCGGAGGGCGACGGGGCGGCGCTACTGCAAAGCGCGTACAGTAATGCGGTAACGACCGAAAGAATAGACGCGGAAGCAAAAAAATATTTGGAGAAAACGTGGTTCGGCGGCAACTATTATATGAGTGGCGTGGACGAATTTAACGAGTTTTTCGATTATATGATGCTGTATCGAGAGCAACCTGCCTCCGACGACGCAACCACCGAGAACGAGCAAACCGTTTATCTTGGATTTGTGCCGTCGCAGTCGATTAAGTCTATGTGCGACGCGGCGTTCGACGCGGCGGGATACACCGGTTCTTATGCGATACAGCGCTCGCTTTCCGGTAACGAATGCACTGTTTCCATTACGTTCTATTCGGTTTCCGAACCGTCTTTGTATACGAGTAAATATTCTGCCGCTAACCTCAACGGAACGGTGCCTCACGTCGGTACGGGCGAGGGAATGGAGAATTATGCGTTTGCGAGCGACAATTTCGCTTCCGGCGTGGATGTTGTGACCGGCGACCAATTATATCGCGCAGTCGAGCGCGGCTACAAACCTACGTTTGCCAAGACGGGGACCCGCGCGGAAAAGCTTTATAAAAACGCAAAGACGGTGCTTTCGTCTATTTTGGACGCCGATATGAGCGATTACGAAAAGGCGCATGCCGTTTACGATTGGATAATGTGGCGAGTAGTGTACGATACGGATACGGCAAATACGTCGATGACTACGACGCAGTGCGTTAAGTATTCGATATTTTACCTTGACTCGGTACTTGATTTTGACCTGTACGCCGCGGGCGCGTCGTCGCTTGCCGTGTGCGACGGAATGAGCAAGGCATATACGCTGTTGTGCAATATGGCGGGCGTCGAATGTGTAAGAGTGGCGGGCGAAGCCGGCTCCGGGACGGAAAAGGGCGGTCACGCTTGGAATAAGGTGCGCGTGTCGGACGCGGAACTCGGAATAGATAACGAGTGGTTTGTGGTGGACACGACTTGGGGAGACTCCAAATTGACGCTTTCGTGCAAAAACACTTTTGGCAGAGACGTTACCGGAGCGTACGAAACGGGGTCACATGCGTACTTCCTTCTTACCGATGCTCAGATTGCTTCGACTCACGAGGAAAACGCAAGCGCCGGTTATCCCGCGACGACCGAGTTGCCGTTCAATTATTATGAAAATTCTGTATCGGCTGCGTCGCAATATATTTCCGACGTCGATTCTGTAAGCGAATGTTGCGCCGCGATAGCCGACTATTTGGCGGGAGTCATATCGACTTCGACAAAAACGATTAGCTTTTCCGTCGGCGGATATACGAGTTCTTCGTATTTTGCGTTGGCGGAGATAAAATTACCCGTTAACGAGCGCAACGCGATTAGCGAAAAATTGCGCGCTTCCGACGGAATTAAACGATATTTGTCCGCGAAGAATCTAAACAGCACCGTGTTCTTTTCCGGCGATATGATATACGTCGTGGCGAGCTCGCGTTACAGGTTTTCGTAATCGAAGTATTCGCGCGCAAGAAACGACAAAGTAAGTAGAAAAAGGTTTGAAATAATTCAAGGAACTAAAAACCGCGAAACTAAAGGGCGTGAGAAACAGCATAGCTTCTCGCGTCTTTTGCTTACGTGCGCCGCAAGCTTTTAAGCACGCTGACCTTACCGCATTTACCTAAAAATCTTTTACATAACACGAAACGTTGTAGTATAATCAAAATGATATTCAAAGATTTTTAGCTTAGCGCAACAAAAAAGGATTTTCGGCTGTTTAACATATGTGCGGGAATAAGAGGTCCGTTTGCGTACGAGGCAAAGCAAGCAGATGCAAAACACTACAAAGGAGTAAACAATGAATAAACGCGAAATCGACATTACGCTTAGACAAGTTGCGCGCGGCGACGACGATGCGTTTGAAAAATTGTATTTGGAAACACGACGAGGGGTGTACGCTTTTTTGTATTCGTATTTTGACAATAGAGAAGATTGCGAAGACGCAATGCAAACGGTATATCTTAAGATAAAAACCAATATTTCGCAATATAACGATGGAACCAACGGCTTGGCATGGATTTTGCAAATAGCGAAGAATACCGCATTAAACGAATTAAGGAAAAAATCGTCAAACAAAAAAGTCGTCAACGGTATCGAAATCGAAGAAAGAGAAGATGATTCGTACAATAATGTAGTTTTAAGAAACACGTTGATGTATTTAATGAAAAAAGTGCTGGACGAGGAGGAGCAAAGGATTATAATCTTGCACGCCGTGTGGGAGTATAAGCACAAGGAAATAGCAAAAATTTTAGGTTGTCCTACCGGGACCGTAACGTCAAAATATAAACGTGCCGTAGATAAATTAAAAAAGGCTTGGAAGGAGGCGGAATTATGAAATCCTGGAAAAAACGATTAAACGACGAATTTAACGAATATGCTCCGGCACTTAGTGAAAAAGTTAAAACAGCTCCGATAATGGGAACAGAAAAAAACGATAAAACCGCGGATAACAATAGCGTCCGAATTGGGAAAAGAGTTTTTATAGGTTCGTTCGGCGCAGCTATGGCGGCGGCTGTGATATGCGCCCTTCTGGGAATATTGGGAGTGTTTGCTCCCAAAAGCGGTTTTGAAAATTATATCTTTACGCTTGAAATCAATCCGGCGGTAGTATTTATAACCGATACGAACGGAAAGGTCGAAAGCGTTAAATCGCTAAACGAGGACGCCGACTTGATTTTAGCTGACGAAACGGAACTGAACAGACTTAAAAACGTTCCTTTAAGCGAAGCGATTGTCGTTTATACGGATACAGCCGCAAAGCTCGGTTTTTTGGATTTTTCCGCAAGAGATGACGCGGTAAGACTTAGCGCCACTGACGTAACGGATAATAACATCGTTTCGGAAGCAACGAATAGTTTATCGTCGTATTTTTGCGAAAAGGGTCTGTATGTGGCGGTCGTCGAGGATAAATTGTCCGTGCAAGAACTGTGCGCGCGAATGAATTTGCCCGACGCGACCGACGTTTCGAGTTTAACGAACGCATTAAACGATTTATCCGTTTTTTATCGCGCAAGAATGGACGAAAACGCAAGTATCGAAGACGTCGTAAAATTATACGATTCGTATATCGTCGGTGACGGACTTTCGAAAATAATCCGAAAGGAGATTTTGGATAATGTGTCCGATATAGTTGAAAACGCTCGGATGCTTTCCGGTATTGCGTCGATAAATATGCAAATCATGGCGGAGGCGCATGCGGACTATTGGCACGTAAAAAATCAAAGCGGAAGTCAAGAGTTAACCGAGCTTGTAAATTCGATGGACGCATTGCTTGCAGAGTACGAAAATAAATTTAATAACTCGATAGACGGCTTTGACGAATTGTTGTCCGCCGTGGATATTTATTCATCGTATTCGGGTCAAAATTTGGAAGAAGTGCTTAAATCGTTATCTGCAGAACAATTTACGCTTGAAACGACGAACTTTGTCGGAATGCTTGAAAACATCGGACTCGACGTTTCGAAGTTTAATACTTTATTGACTAAACCTCAATCGGTTAGTAAATATTTAGAACAATTAGAGCTTATGATTTCGCTTTTGCGCGATTCGAGGGCGGAACAGTATTTGAAAATTTACAACGAGTCTCGTGGGTCAATTTCCGCAAACGATTATGAGGATTTCGTGCAAAGAATAAAGCAAGAATACGGCTCGCTGGAGAATTTTTGGAACGAAAGTACAAAAAAATAAAAATGTTCTCTATGTTTTGCAATAAACTTTGCTCCCGACGTGTTTAATAGACAAAAGCAGATAAAGAAACGCTGCTTCGAGGAGGGACTATGAAGAAAAAAATTTTTAGTTTTGTTTTTGCATTAGTATTTGCGCTTACAAGCGCAATGTGCTTGACGGCGTGTGGTGACAATTCGCAGTCGGGCGACGAAAAACTTGCTTACGTAAGTTTGGATATCAATCCGAGCGTCGAACTTATCGTCGACAAAAACAATAAAGTAGTAAGTGTTCGCGGCGAAAACGAAGACGGCTTGGTGCTTCTTTACGAAGAGACGGGAATAAAGGGCGAAAGCGTCGACGTTGCCATAAACAAAATTATAGATTTGGCTGTTAAGTACGGTTATTTGGATGAATCCAACAAGGTCGTGGATACCGTTGTTACATCCGACGATAATGATTTTGCAAACGCCGTTTTAAGTAAAGTCAACACGTCGATTACAGCCGCCGCTCCGAGCTTGGGTGTGACCGTTACGACAAACGGGGAGGGCGCGTATTCGCTTCTTCGCAAGATGAACGAAATTAAAGCGCAATTCCCCGACAATTCGGCAATTCAAAATATGTCGGTAAGCAAATTTAAGCTTGCGCTTTCAGTGTCGGAAACCGGAGACATATCGTTGGACGCGGCGGCTGTTTTGGATGAAAAACAGCTTTTGGAAACGCTTAGGGAAGCGCATTCGCAAATCGAAGCGTATGCGACAAAAGAATTCTTGGCAAAGAAAACGCAAGCTCTTTCAATCTACGACAAGGTCGCGACCATCCCGGCGTACGGCGTTTACTCGCAATATTATTTCGAAAATATGATTTCGCATCCGTTAACTGCGTATTACGGTAGCGCGTATCAAATGTATGCGTCCGCCGCAAAAGCGTTTGACGCGGTAAACGACGTAGTAAAGCTTGTCGCGGAAATTGATAACTATAAATTAAGCGAAAGCGACGTGCAGGAAATTGTTAACGTCCTCGGAATGGAGTCGGCTGACGCGTTGAAAGATTCTCAAGGAAACATCACAATCGAAAGCATCGAGGCCTATGCCGATAAATTATTAAAAAATACTCCGGCGTCGGAAAAGTTAGATCAAACCAAAGCCGATTTAACCGCCGCTTTAAGCGCGTTGGAGGTTGCCGTAAAAGACAAAATTCAACCTACAATCGACGAGTATTCGGAGCAAATAAATCAAGCAAAAGCAACTGCGGAGCAGGTTTTGGCAAGCGCCGAAAGTGTGCTTAAAAACATGCCCGAAGGCGTTAAGAACATATTTGACGGAATAACCGCGGATTTAAGAGAAATACTCGATACCGTAAATACGATAACGTCGAGCGGTGGCGTCGATACCGCCAAGTTGCAAGAGCTTACCGATAAGCTCGATAAAAAGGCGAACGAGTATTTAGCAAAAATCAAGTCTGATCTTTCTGCCGAGGAGTATGCGGCGCTCGAAGCGAGATTTAATTCTGAAATTGCAAAGAAGTCGGAAGAAAGAGAAGCGCTCGACGCTAAGATAACCGAAGCCGCGCTCGAAGCGAAAGCTTATCTTAAGAAGCTAAAGGACGAGCGCAAGAACGTTGCGTAAATCGTCTTTACAAGTAAAAAAGGCTAAACACGTTTTGTTCGCGTTTAGCCTTTTTGCTACATTTGTTTTTTTAGTCGCCCTTTGTGGCGAAGGTTCGAAGTTTTGCTTTTTCTATTTTGCAGCATAGCGGCAAATCGCTGTAAAT
>CAYTKK010000003.1:0-3364 GCA_964438355.1 uncultured Lachnospiraceae bacterium
ACAAGCGACGAAATATACAAAACCGCAACCAGCACAAACGTAAGCGCAGGATGAAGCGAAAAATAATTTGCGACGGTTATTATAAGCGAAATAACACAAACGGCAAGAATGCTGTACAGTGCATAAAGTGCACACACCAAAAAAAGGCAAAATAACACCGACGTAAACGTATTGTTTATTTGCGCCGCAGGGTGTCGAAGCGTAAGTCTTCCCGTTCTAAAATGCTTTTCTATCATATTAAGCAAATACGAAAAACCCAGCAACATCGTTAAAAAACACACAGGAATCATATACCAATAGGTAAGCATATTCTCGTTAAAGACAGCAATAAAAACGTCATAGAAAGTACGCATTGACTTAAACTCGGCAAAAAACGAATCGAATGTAACGTTCGACGTCTGCATAAAAAACGATACGAGAAACGACGGTACGATTACCAAAAGAAACGTCCGCGGAAAATGCTTAAAAAGATATGAAAATGACTCTTTAATATATCTCACGCATTCATTATACAGCATAAATGCACAAAAGGCAAGTTATTTCTTTTCTTCACTTGACATTGCCGATAAGATTATGCTACAATAAATGCGTTACCGCTAGGGGCGCGCTTGTGCGAGCGCTGAGATGTTCCGTTTACGGAACGGTCCCTTTGAACCTGTGAGTTAGTACTCGCGTAGGGAAGTGTTTGTAAATTTTATTTTTATGCAAGCAACCGATTCCCCGCCCTACGAGTAGCGGAATCGGTTTTTCTTTTACGGTAGCAAAGGAGTTTTATGTTAAATGTTAACTTGATTGCCTCTATTTTTGAGGACGTCTACGTCGACGCGTGGCAAATATTGCTACTTTTTGCGATAGTAATCGCAATCCTCGCAATCGCCTTCGTAATTACTGCGATAGTGGAAAAACGACGCGGCATAGTAAGAGTAACCGGAACGCGCGAACTTACTTACGGAGCC
Source organism: uncultured Lachnospiraceae bacterium (assembly GCA_964438355.1). GTDB lineage: Bacteria > Bacillota > Clostridia > Christensenellales > Pumilibacteraceae > UBA10677. Next base: position 957 of record CAYTKK010000003.1, read on the forward strand.
ATATGTCTTGCCGCATCGTTTGCATTGTCTTACGTTACGCTTTTTAGACTACCAAACGGCGGTAGCATAACTCTCGCTTCGATTCTTCCTATAGCACTGTATTGCTATTATTTCGGATTTAGAAAAAGCATCATTTTGTGTTTTGCGTATATGTTGCTTCAATTTTTCCAAGGACCGTACGTCGTATCGGCATGGTCTGCCCTTTTCGATTACCTTTTACCGTATCTGGCGTTGTGCCTAATAGGAATCTTCAGCTATAATCCCCAAAGTTATGAAACGACTCTAAAAAACAACAAGCCTGTATTTTCCGCACACCTTAAAATACTAATCGGGTTTGCACTATACTTTTTAGTCAGGTACATAAGCCACGTTCTTGCAGGCGTTCTGTTTTGGTCAAGCGGAATCGACTTTATGATATGGCAAGGCGATCTCAGCGGCTGGGTAGCAATCGGATACTCAATGGCGTATAACGCGCTATTTCTTGTTCCCGACACGCTTATCGCGATGATTGTTGCCGTAGCCGTACTTGCCAATAAGGCATTTAACGGATTTATGGCTAAATCGTTCCACGCTAAAAACAACGCCGATAGCCGCACAATAAACGATTAAAGAACTGCTTCCGGAGCTAATGAACGGTAGCGGTAAACCTGTAGGCGGTATTGCGCCGCTTACAACCGCAACGTTAATCAACACCTGTATTGCAAGCAAAGCGGCAATTCCGGATGATAGGTAACAACCGAATCTATCCGCACTTCCTAGCGCTATTTTTACAATTCGATAAATTACCGCTACATATACGGAAAGTACGGCTACGCAACCCAGAAATCCAAATTCTTCCCCGATTACCGCAAATATAAAATCGCTTTCGGAAAACGGTAAAAACAAATATTTTTGCCGAGAATTAAAAAGTCCGACCCCGAACAATCCGCCGCTTGCAAGCGCGTAGAACGACTGTATAAGTTGATACCCCTCGCCTAGCGGCGAATTCCATGGGTCAAGAAACGCAAGAAGTCGATTTAGTCGGTATGGTTCAATCAAAATCAGTACGGGGACCGCTACGACGAGCGGAATCAGCATCATCACAAAATGCTTAATTCTCGCACCGCCTATAAACAACATAGCAAACATCAAAAGAGCTAAACACATCGTTATAGACATATTCGGCTCTAGCATAATAAGTACGCACATACTTATTCCTACGACGAGCACGGGAAGTATTCCTTTTACCGTGCTCGTTTTTTCTTTGTTTTTAGCAAGCGACGTTGCAGCAAACACTATAAATCCGAATTTGGCGACCTCGCTTGCCTGTATAGTAAAAAAAGGTAAATTTATCCAGCGCTTTGCTCCGTAGTTTTCTACCCCTATTCCCGGCACAAACACAAGCACCAACAAAACGTACGAAACAATCAAAATTAAAAAACGAAATTTTATAAGCTTGTGATAGTCGGTAAATGCAAGTACGCCCATTGCCGCAAAGCCGACGACAGCACCGATAAGCTGCTTATAAACGTAATAAAATTCATTGTCGTAATAAATCTTTGCGCTGTAACTGCCCGCCGAATACATCATCAGCACACCGAACGCGACAAGAGCGATTATTCCGCAAAGAAGGACGGGGTCGGTTTTTTCATAGGTTCTACCCATTACTTTCGATTTCATCTATTTCCCTCGCTATGCGTGAAAATTCCTTACCCCTTTCTATAAAACTGGAATATGCGTCAAAGCTGGCAGAAGCCGGCGAGAAAAGTACACAATCGGCTCCGCTTTTATACGCGGCATATGTAGCATCGTAAAGATTAGAATATATTTCAACATTATCGTATAAGTGCAATCTCGCACTCTCCATAATCTTTTCAGCGTTTTCTCCGACAAGACAAAGTCTTACCATTTTCTCGGCACACTTCCCGAAAAGAGCCTCAAAACCGCAAGCCTTATCTTTTCCGCCCGCAATCAGCGCAAACGTTGACGGCATTGCGCGCATGGCGCATATCGTCGCGGCAACATTAGTGCCCTTTGAATCGTTATAAAATTGCACCCCACGCACACTGCGCTCAAACTCGTTACGATACTTGTCGGCAACAAACTCCACAAGCGAAGAAACCACGTTTTCTCTAGAAATTCCTAACATTCTCGCCGCTGCCACCGCACACAAAACGTTTGCAAGATTATGTTCGCCTTGAAGCCGAACTCTGTCGACATTACATATCTCCTCGCCGAGAAAATATATTTTTTCGTTCTCTATCCATGCTCCGTGAACGCGTTCTCGTGTTGAAAAAAATAATACGTCGCACTCCGGCGAAACGCCGTCCAAACAATTAACGTCAACACCATCTGCCGACACTATCAGCACATCTCCCGCGCTCTGTCGCCGACAAATATTAAATTTCGTCTCTGCGTAATTCTTCATA
>CAYTKK010000003.1:3464-35090 GCA_964438355.1 uncultured Lachnospiraceae bacterium
CCCGTTACTGCAACTATATCTCCGCCACACAACAAATATCCGAGTTCGATCTCCGAAATTGCTTCAACGTTTCTCTGCCGAAGAACTCTAAATACGGGATGACGCGCATCCACACCCGGACTGATTACCGCAAATTCGTATTTTTCGCCTATTTTTTCGAAAAAATCGTTACCGTCGCATAAAACGGCCTTGCCACCGAATTTTTCGATTGCATAAGCGGCACCTTGCCCGCTTTCGCCCTTCCCGAAAACAAGGACCTTCTTTCCCTTCAGGTCACGCATAGACTGCCTCCAAAACATTCTTTGATTTAGTCTATGCTTTTAATTCGTTCATAATGCTAATTCACAAGGACAATAACAACCAAACTAATCGCTCCCGACAAAAACGTTACAAACGTATACAATGCAACTATCTTATTTTCATGCCAACCTTTTCGCTCTAAATGATGATGAAACGGTGCCATAAGAAAAATCCTTTTTTTCGTCCTTTTATAATGCAAAACTTGTATTATATCGGACACGCAACTAACGACGTACATTATCCCTATAATGGGCGCTATAAGCGACATTTTCGTCATAACGGCAAGTCCACCTAGCGCGCCGCCCAGCGCAAGAGCGCCCGTATCCCCCATAAATATTGACGCAGGATATCCGTTATAAATTATAAATCCTATAAGCGCCCCGCCCAGCGCTCCGCAAAAAATGATGACGTTTTTCATTTCTTCGGATTCGTTCGCTCCTAGTCCAAACGAATATACGGTTACTGAGACTACTGCACAAAAAAACGCAACATATACCGCTGCGGTTTTACCCGCCAATCCGTCCAAACCGTCAGTTAAATTTACCGCATTGGAAAACGCAACAAAAATAAAAACAAAAAACGGCAAAGCGAACCAGCCAAGTTTCACTTCTCTCATAACAAACGGCAGGTATATTTTATCCCCGACATACGGCGATGAATACACAAAAAGCGAAACTATTACGGCAACCAGCAACTGAAAGACTCCTTTCTGCAACGGAGTAAGTCCCTCGTTACGATGAAACTTTATCTTGATAAAATCGTCAAGAAATCCGACTACGCCAAAACCGATTAGCAAAAACGTGAGCATAACAGAAAGCGTATTACTCTCACCCGAGAATAGCCAAGTAACGATTGAAGTAGATATGATAAACGCGATTCCGCCCATAGTGGGAGTGCCGCTTTTGGCAGAATGGTTGTCCACATAAGAAAGTATTGTTTGCCGTGCGCTTGTTTTTTTCGCGACAAAAATAACAAGCGGCGTAATTAGCGCAGTTAAAACAACGGACGCAAGCACGACAAGCAACAGACGCAAAATCATCCAAGCATCTCCTTTTCCATTCCCAAAATAATCTCTTGATCGCTAAACGGAACAAATTTGCCGTTAACCTCCATAGTCTTTTCCGCTCCTTTGCCGGCAATGACCACAATATCGCCGCTCTTTGCCCCGGCAATAGCCAATTGTATTGCCGCCTTGCGATCCTTTTGCAGAATATAATTCTCAAAGCCGACAGAGTTTATTCCTCTTTCTATATCCGCCATAATCGCCTCGGGGTGTTCGTAACGCGGATTATCCGACGTAAGCACGATTCTGTCTGCATACTTTGCCGCGACCTCACCCATAAGCGCCCTTTTTTCTCTGTCACGATTACCGCCACAACCAAATACAACGCAAACGTCTCCGCCGCAAATCCCGCGCGCCGCAGTAAGAAGTTTCTTTAATCCGTCATCGGTGTGAGCGTAATCAATAACAACGTTTATTCCACCCACTCTGTACAGATTAAATCTGCCGTCCACTTGCGAAAGGCGCTTAATTCCGTCCGCTGCAACAAATAAAGGAACACCCAAAAGCCTGCATATCGAAAGTGCGCACAACGCATTCATTACGTTAAATTCGCCACTAAGGCTTATGTTAACCTCGACTATATCGTCCAGCATATTTACGATAAAACTGCTGCCGAACGCGTCGCAACGAACGTTAACCGCAAACGTGTCGGACGGAGAACGAAGCGCGTACGTCATTGTTCCACTTCGCATACGCGCAATTTCTTGCCCCATCTGATCATCAGTGTTCACGCAAGCATATTTAGATATACTCTTATCGAACAAGCTAAGTTTTGCGGCCTTATATGCTTCCATATCCTTAAAAAAGTCTAAATGATCGCGAGTAAAATTTGTAAAAGCCGCTATTTCAAACCTAATACCGTTTAATTTTTTAAGAGCCAGCGCGTGAGCGGAAGCCTCCATTATGACGTGCGTAATTCCATCGTCGTACATCTTTTTGAGCAAACAATGTAAAGCAGGCGGATCCGGCGTAGTAAGAGCAATATCTTCACGTTTCCCGCGCCAAACAGCTCCGTTAGTTCCGATAACGCCCACGCTCTTATTTGCCGCACTTAAAATACTGGATACAAAATACGAAACAGTAGTTTTACCGTTGGTTCCCGTAATCGCGACTATCTTAAGTTTGTCGGCAACGTTTTCGTAAAAACGCTTACTAGCTAACGCCAAACTTTCTCTTGCGTCGGACACAATTATATGTTCGAGCGACGAACCCGTTTCGCGCTCTGCCACAATCGCCGCCGCCCCCCTCTTTTGCGCCGCCAAAGCAAATTCGTGCCCGTCGTGCTTATTTCCTACCAAACAAAAGAAAAGGTCACCTTTTTTTACATCGCTTTCTCGAAAAGAAATACCCGTTATTTCAGTCGAACTGCTGCAGTCCAACAACTCACAAAGCCTCATTGTTGCTCCCAAAATGTTTATTCGCGCAAAATATTCGAAGCCTAAGTTCTAACCTTTATGCGCTATCATCATTATATTAACGCATAATGCCACGGTATGAACAAGCGCGGTAAAAAAAACCAATTTGCGACAATGTTTTCGCTTTGCGTAAAAAACTCGGCGTTCATTTTTATACAAACGTCGAGTCCGATAAAACATTCCATTACGGATATTAAGCAATTATAACGCAAGAAACTAACTATTTGACAAACAAAAGCGACATATCCTCCGGGACATAATCGGGAATAAGTTTACAAAGCTTGTCAAACTGCATTCCAAACAACACGTCTGTGCCGCTTTCTCCCGTGTCTATGCTTCTAAAGCCAACCATTGCCAGTTTATGTTTTGCAATAATACGCGCTACTGCCTTTCTATCATTGCCGTATTCGTTAAACAATCTTTTAGCAAGCAACGCCATCTTGTCGGCGTTATAAAAAAGTTCGGCAATCTTATAATCATAATATTTTACAAGAGGCACCACATCGGGACTTTTCTTAAGAATAATGTCCAGACGTTCTCTTTCGTACAATAAAATCCTAACGCATTCTTTCTTAGTCATGTATTTCATCATCGAAACGTGATGCATCATTATATAATCGGGAGACTTTACTTTTACTCGATGCCAATTTTTGTCCACCACGACAAAACCTTCTTTATCGACATCATCGGAGGAAGGATTGTCTTTGTTGAGCGCAACAGCCGCGGCGATGCAATTTTCAAGACTATTCAACGGATAAACGTGCGGCTTTTTAATTCCTATGTCTATATCGAACTCCTGTCCGGTAAGATTATCTCGAGTCCCCAAGTGATACAGTAAAGGCGCGTCATATTGTACTACGATTCGCGTTTGAGGACTTACTAATTCAAAGATATACGTATAATTTTTATTAAGCCTCTCATACGGAATATCATTGACGTTTTCCGCCGAATTAATGACGTCGCCATACGACAAACCTGCCATATTTTCAACAAGCGCTTTTTCGGCTCTTATCATTCCGTTAGTCGAAAACTGCCAATGACTCGACGTTTTGTCGAACCAAAGTTTTACTATTGAACCATCCACCTTTTCGAGCACACGAGCGCTATTCCAATCAATCGTATCAACGTAACTTTCGTTGTAATTTCCGAATTTTCGAAAAGGCCAACAAACAACCTCTAACGACGTTAAGTCAATAATTATACCCCTGGCTTCTTGCACTATAGGGTCGGAAAAATCACACTCGACGGCGTAATTGAAAATTGCGAACACGCCGTCTTTTTTCACCTTAATTCCGTATTCGTCGTTAAGCAATTCCTCCCAATCGGTCGGATTTTTCGCTAAAAAATTACAAATTAACGAATTTTTATTCATACTACCTCAATGAGCGGCTTTATCGCATTTATTAAGTTCAATCAAGTCCGCGAAAAACCGTTCTCCAAATAATTTTTTATCTTTTTCCATTACCACGGCGTTTTCACGCCACAAATTTAACGGACGCATATGACAATTGATAAGGTTAGTTTCGTATAATATTTGTTCAAACGCGCCTTGCGTCAATTCCCGTGCGCAACAAAATTCAGTTAGATACAAATATGCTCCGTAGTTTTCATGTCCGTAAAAATGAGCGACTTCGGTTTTTTCGCCTCTTCTGTTCTCAAAACGCTTTGTATAAAATTTGCCGATGTCGTGATATTGTGCCGTTTTTTGTACAACCGAACTAAAACCATTGTCCACGGCGTACTTATATGCGGCTTTCATATGTCCACCCAAAGTAAGCGTATGATGCGGATTATCTTGCGAAAAATCAATTACTTTACTAAAATCAAAACTAAACGGCTCTTTGTCTATTATCGGTATTATTTTATCCCACTCCTCCCAATAATTAGGACACTCGAAAGAACAAAACATTTTATACATTGCCTCGTCCGGGACTCTTGCATTTCCTAGGCGTAGCGCATTTCTCCGATTGCATTCATCTACCGATGTAATAAACAAAACACAAGTTTTTTTACAATTTATTCTGCCAAGCGACTTCTTAAAATTCATTCTTCGCTTTCTTCCGAGGTTCGTTGCGTCAAAAACGACCGACCGTCCTTCTTTTAGAGAACACATAACCGATCTTTTAATAGTCTCAAAAACAACTGCGTTCAAATTTGCGTTGCACGGAATCGTCGTTTCGCCGCGCTTTACTTTAGCTTCGATATCGGCCCTTACTTCATCCGACGAATATATCTCGTAACCAATTTCCCTGTATCGTTGCGCCTCTGTAGTCTTTCCGCTTGCGGGCGGACCTACAAACATTACAAATTCTAAATTATTATCGGTATCCACTTATAGTTTCCTCTTTCATTTTTCAAAAGCCGAAAGCGCTATCGTCACGATTTAGCTGCTTTACAACAAGTCCTTACTTTTGATAATTTTTTATCATCTTATCGACAGCCGAAATCGGTTAAGTTTCATTTTATCTGAACAACAATCTAGCAAATCGTTAAATTACAAAATTCTCGGCTATTCATAAACCAAAACTACCGTAACTTCCTCCCCGCGACATGAAATGCTTATCGAAGCAGCAATGCCCCTTGCTTCAAGTACTTTAACGGCTTCGTCCATATATAAATTCGGCAACTTATCGAGTTTTTGATTTTTTATTTTCGAAATAAACGTTACTCTTTTTTTCGACTCGTCTATCATCTTCTTGATTTCGTACCTAAAGAAAAACATAGACGTTACAACAGGAATCGGTTTTTCGCAACTTTCTTTTGAAATATCGGACGTTTTAACGCTTCCCATGTCGGAAAATGTCACCGGACATTTCGTTACGCACGCAGGAAATTTACCTCTATCCCAAACGTGATCCCGTTGAAATTCTGTGTCGGTACCGTTAAAGTAAGAATAATCGAACGGTTTTTCCTTCGACGGATTCAAGCCGAGCATATACGTAACGTCAAGATGGTAGTACTTACCTTCTATCTTTACTATGTTCCATGCATGCGCCTCGCTTGTCCCCGAAACAATATCGCTCGCCGTCCCCTCTACAATAATACATTCGATACCGACATAGTCACACAAAAGTTTTACGGCTTTTGCAATACCCGAACACTGTCCCTTATGTTTAACCAACACGGTAGCCGCGTTTTGATTATATTTATTATTTAACTCGTAAGTCGTTCGTTCGATGATATACTCGACAATTCGTAACTCTTTAACAACGTCATTACTTGCGCCTTTTAGATAAACCGATAACTCGTTTTTAACCTCATTGATCTTTTCGTTTAATCTACGAGTCTCATACTTTGAAAATATAGGTTTACTTATAATTTTTGTCTTTTTCCCGAATAAACTTATCGTCGTTAACCATTTTGGCGTATTCGACAAATAAAATAATTCCGCATGGTCGTTATATAGAGCCATATACGCGTCGACGATATCACTTTCTTTTGCCCCACAACAATCCAACATTGACTTATGCGACGAAAAAACATCATACATTCGCTCATACAGCCGTCTGTTAGCAAGGGATAATTTCGATTTAAGATATTCGTTTATCATATAAACAGTCGCACTACTCCACCCATGCTACGAAAAAAACTACCTAACAAGCAAAATGATTGCCGCAGTAAAACCGCCACCAAAAAAATCAGTAAAACTTCGCATCAAAATCTAACAATTATATATTTTCACTTTCGCTTTTCTCTTGAACGCCTTTTACCGAACAACGCCGCATAAATTCTCGTCGTAATCCTAGAACCAAAAGCATTGGAATAAACGTTTTTTGCCGTTGGTCGAGCGCTTTTAGACAGCTTGACGCAATCAAAAAAAGCTTCGTACTTTATACTCTTTAGTTTTTTCGCTTCAACTCTTTCCAAATTTATACACTTTGCAAAAGCTCGCTTCTCGATTTCAACCACATTGTCCGGCAAAATCACCGAATAAATATCCGCTCGTCCCTCAAAAGCACTCTCGCCGATAACGTTAAATTTGTCGGGTATAACGATATCTCCCGATAATCCCAACGCAACGGCACGTTTTTTAGTCAATTTACAAATACTCTTTTTGCTTTTGTCATTCTTTGGTGCGTCGCACACGACGCAGAACTTACTTGAGTCATCATTGTTTGACGAACAAATTTTACAAATCCACGACATAAAAAACTTACCTCGTTCTACTTACTACCCACTCGGCTGTCTTTTCTTTTGTCTTCATCGGAAAGCTCTTCAAAGGCAACGAGGTCATTATGCATTTTCCCTAAATCGTTGCGACTTGCTTTATCGTTCAAACCGCTGTAAACGTATCCCTGCGCGCGCATGTACGCATTCCACCTACAGTGCTCGACATTTTCGATAATATCTCGTTCTTCTTTCGTAAGTTCGCGTTCGCACTTGTCCGCACCGGGTATATTACAAGCAATCCTGGCGCGCATATGAATCGCAGACGCAACAGAGGAACGATAATTATACTCATACTTCCAAAAATCTTCCTCGTTACCCCATTTTAAGTGACGACGCAAAGCCTCGTCCTCTAGCGGAGAATCGATAATAACCGCTTCGGAATATATCGACTCGAAATCACCGATAAAATCAATATCGTATTTTTGACCGCGATAATTGGTGATAGATTGTAAGCTCGTCGCCAAACCGGAGTTATACACAACCGCCTGTATTATCGGCTTAATATGCATTCTTTCAAATATCGTTCTTAATTCGACGGCGACTTTAATATTCTTCTCGTCGCTACCCAAGGAAACAAATACGTATGTAGCATCGGCGATATTTTTGATTTTATCGACAAAATCCTTCACGTCAACGCTTGTACTCGAATGAACGGTAACGTCGTAATACGCCTCTCCGATTTGCTTTACTCTGTTATATTTAGGATCTAAAATTTCCGGACACTGCATCGCAAACTCGGCTTCCGCATCGGGACTTTGATCAATAGCGTTGATTTTAATTTTATATCCGTCCATTTGCCCGAACCAAACGAGCGTTTTTAACATTTCAATGCCATATCCGCCCATTCCGACAATAACTGCGGAAATATTTTTATCGCCGTCCGCCGTTTCGACCGCATTGGAAAATATTTTACCGGGGTTATAGTAAAGTTCCCTGTTTATAAGCGATTGCGCTTCGTTAATTCTCCTAACTTTCATTTTCCCGTCGTTGATAGTCGAAAGCAGCAATTCGCTTCCTATATCGTTGGAAAAAATATAAAGATTCGAATTATCTACGTTCTTATACTTTTCGCCCAACTTAAGCGCATGATTTACGTTTTCATGTCTGTCCTCGCCTATAGCAAAGAAATACACCGCTCTTTTTGAAGAATGAAAACGAAAATTTACGTTAAGAATATCTTTTTGAAAGCAAATCGCGCGTATTTCCTTTGCTTCACCGACAAGTTCAAACGATTTTTCCTCGTTATTTTCAAAAACATCGCAAAATACGATTACTCGTCTGTGATTGCTTTCCTTAAGACTTTTAGCAAGCGTAAGGGATTTTTCGTTCAATTCCGAAAAAATATAAACATCGTTAAAATAACTAAAATAATACTTTAACGTTGCCGATAAGTTTTTGAAAAAGGACAAAATAAATCCGAAAGTAAATATAGGCGACAACAAAAACAAAATCGCCATATGCACCGTATAAAACGGCTTTATCGCATTCGATAATGTGGTTACGTTATCTATTATAAACGTATAGTCCGCATCGACGACAAAAAGCCTTATCGCGTTATGAAGCGATAACACAACAGACTTGAATACGTCGAACTGCTCACCGTCGAAAAGAGAAAAATATATCGGATAAAAAGCCACACCGGCAGACAAAAATACTGCCGCTATAATCCAATTAAAAACCTTAATGTTCTTTTTTTTGCTTTTACTTATCAACGTTTTACATACGACCGCAAAGCCTATAACGAATAATAAGATAGCGATTGAAATTATCAAACAAACGGTCCACACCATAATCAACATCCTCCGCGCATCAAACGATTAACATAAAAGCCGTCAAAATAAATAAAAACGCAAAGTTAAAAGCAGAAAACTTCAATATGTATTTCCCTGATTTTCCCGGATTGTGTTTGACGTATTCCCTAAAAGTAATGAGGCTTGCCAGTGACGATATCAACGTACCGACGCCGCCTATATTTACTCCTACAAGCAGCTCTGCATAATTTGTAGTAAATTGCGACAACAAAATCGCCGACGGAACGTTACTTATAACCTGACACGAAAGCACACTGACTAGCAAAGTATTTTTCTCCATTAGCCAAGAAAACATTTCCCTAACAACGCCGATACGCGCCATATTCCCGGAAAAAATAAAGAAAAATACGAATGTAAACAATAATGGGTAGTCAACTTCGGCAAGAGCTTTTCTATCCATAAAAATCAAAACAAGCGGGACGACTATCAAACCTATCCAGTAAGGAATAACTCGGAAAACTATTACTATCGACAAAACAAACAAAAGCAAATATACGATAGTTCTCGCTTTCGGAACCGCCATGGGATTCGATTTAATTTCTAGTGGCTCAGCCTTGATAAAGACGCAACAACATACCGTTATCAATGCAATCGACAATAAAAACGGCAATAGCATTATCCCCATAAATTCCAAGTTCGGAATGTTAAACTTAGTATAAATATACAAGTTTTGCGGGTTTCCGAAAGGCGTCAGCATCCCGCCCAAATTCGCCGCGATGTTTTGCAAAATAAACGTCGTTGCCATATATTTTTCTTTGCCTGTAGACGTCAAAGCAAGATAACCTAGCGGCAAAAAAGTAAGCAATGCCATATCGTTTGCAATCAACATCGACCCGATAAACGTAATATAGACAAGCGCCAACACGCACAACTTGGTGTTTTTGAAAATCTGAACGATTCTATACGCGAGCATATAGAAGAAATTAACATTTTTAAGAGCACAAACAACTGCAAGTACACAAAACAGGCAGGATAATGTTTTTAGGTCAAAATACCCCAAATACTCGCTATCTATCGGGACGAAGAACACCGTAATAAGCGCCGCAAAAAAAGCAATAATCATTACTATATTCTTCTTGCAAAATCCCAGTATCGAATTTAGGATATTTTTATCTTTGTCGACATCCATTTATTAGTTTTCCTTTTCAGAAATACGTTTTTCACAAATACCGTTTTTGCGGCAATAATCTTGTATGACAGAACCTTCGTCGCAATATACAGTTACGCTTTTTTCGCAGCCGTCAAAGATACCCCAACCTAATTCCTTAACGGAATCGGGAATAACGACGCGTTCCAAACTCGTACATCCTCTAAACGCGCAATCGTCGATCTTAACAACGCTGTCAGGCACTTCAACCTCATCCAAAAGTATACAATTATAAAAGGCACCTTCGCCGATTTCGTGCACACTGTCAGGAATTGTTATTCGATTAAGTTTTTTACACTCGCAGAATGTCCAGTCGCTAATTACCGTCACACTGTCGGGAATGTCGTACTGAACCTCGCGACTACTTGCGGGATACGCTATTATTACCGATTTATTCTTATTAAACAGAACGTGATCGTTGCCTTCCCTCTTGTTAGGCTCCGATTTATAGCACTTGTTTTTCGGGTCCACCTTGATCGATCTTAAAGAATCGCAGCCCCTAAACGGCGAATTTATTATCGTCGTAACCGTTGACGGAATAAAAATATTCACTAAAGAATGGCAATTCTTAAACGCACTTTTGCCAATCTTCTTCAAACCGTTGTGAAGTTCCACTTTTTTTAGTTTTACACAACCGTTAAACACCAAATCGTCGATTTTGCTTACTGTTTCCGGAATATCAATTTCGTCAAGCGTAATACAATCCGAAAAAGCACTTTCTCCCAAAACAGTCAAAGCTTTCGGAAGCTTAATAGTTTGCAAACTCTTACAACTGTTAAAAACGCCACCGTAAATTTCGGTCATTCCTTCAGGCAAAACAACATCGGTCAAAACGGCACAGTTTTCAAAAGCTCGCTCGCCCACTTTAATATACTTATTCTTAATGACTAGTTTCTTCAAACTCGTACAATCGCGGAATGCGCTCTCTTCTATGCGAATCGTTCTTTCGGGAATGACCATCGTCTCGAGAGAAGTACAGCCTCTAAAGCTTTCATACCCGATGCTTTCCAAAGTTTCGGGCAACTCGATCTTATGTAACGCACGCCTGTTTTTGAACGCTTCCGCGCAGATTTCTACGATCCCCTCGTCAACCACGATGCTCTTGCCGTTATCTTCGCATTTTTTCAACACACAATCCTCAATAGTCAATCTATCCATCGTAACTGCCGGCAAATCTCTCACCATTCCTTTGATTAATTTATCTATGTTATCAATCGTACTATGATGCGTGTTCGACAATAGAATTTGGAACGAAGGCGGAACCTCGACGTTATCCAAATAAATCGGATATAGTCTTTTCCCGTTTTCGCGCGCAACTATAATCTCCATCCCGCAAAACGGAGACTGCATCGATGCTTCGGAAACGAAAAGAATTACCGCTTCCGACCCCTCGATTCGCATTCTTAACTCATCTCTAAAATCGTTTCCGGTCTCGCAAGATTCGTCATACCACAAACGATATTTTTTATCGTATAACGCATCCAAGATGGGATACACCTTTGCGGTATCGCGATGAGAATAACTTACAAACAAATACGGCTCGTCACCGACATACGCCTCAAACTTCGTTTGAAGTTTTCCACACGACTCTTCAACAAATTCTTGTTTTTTTACCCCGCTAGCCATATTTCTCTCCTTTACCTAATGTTTTAATTTTTTATCGCAGTTAGAACGACACCCTATCGAGCATCATTATAACACATTTCTTCTTTTGTTTGCAAGTTTTATCCCGCCGTTTCGGTATAAAACGTTCGTCTACAACAATTCTTTTAAGATAACAACCAAAACAGCAATAATGCAACCAGCGCTCCGATAAACGCCGTCACGAATATCTTTCTGATTGCTCGCGACACGTCAGCTGTAAATTTTCTTTTGAAAATCAAAAGAATCAACATTGATACACCGCATAGCGCCACAATAGCCAACCAGCTTAATGCGATAATCATAAACGTATTATCGGCAAAGATAATTGCTGTTTCTATTTCGCCGGGGTCACACAACAAAAACGACAAAAACGTAAACAAAACGGACAAAATTATCGTCGTTCGGCAAATCTTTATCATTGCAACATTTCTCTCGCGTAAATTGCTTATGTGCGTGAAAACATTCAATATAAGATACAATAACGCAAACGCAACGCCAACAAAATCCAAAACCCAAGTAGAATATCGTAATACGGTCACTAGGATATCCTCACTAAAAATATCTGACGCCAATAAATTAAGCATTTAATTCAACTCTCCTAAAAAACGAATCCGACGTTCTTTTACTCCGCAAGTTTTTACCGCCAGCATCGGCTAATACAACACGAAAAATATATTTTCTATGTTTAAGCTCCTCTAAATCGCCCTACAATAATACCCACAAAACTTAATATGCTTGCAATAATCAATAGAAACTTATTGTACATCGGAACAATTATACTTTCGAAATAATTTTCGAACTTAAATCCTATTTGCGGTAAAACACCGGCAAATACAGTTGAAACGTTTTCGTAAAGACGCCCGAAAGCATCTCCGCAATATCGTCCGACAAAGTCGTTTATACGCGAAAATAATTGCATTACGTTATAAGAGGAATTACGCCAAAATGCATCCAAAGATTCCCACGCTTCACCTATATTGCCGTTTATTATCTTTTTGCCCGCCAAAAAAAGCAAGCATCCCACACATAGCGCGAGCGCTACGAAAAAAACAATTTTTAATACTATACTTGCAATTCGATCTACTTTTCTAAAAACAGTATTCGTTGTTTTTTCTCTTCGCTCGCGTCTACCCGCAATAAAAGATTCTCTAGACCTGACCTGTCCGCAAACAAAGCATTCTCTGCTAAAATCCTCGTTTGCAGAAGAGCATATTTCGCATATCCAACTCAATTCGCCTCACCTCTATCGGCAATATATTTACTCAAACGGCAACCGAATCATACGTCTTTCTTTCCGCGGCGACAATCACTTTTTTGTCGCCATCTTAAACATCAAAAGCATTTCGAGTTTAATGAACTGCTGTTTTCCGTCCGCCTTTGTAAACGTATACCCCTTTACTCCCGCAATCACGGTTTGCTCGGAACGAACAAACCCGCGCTGTTTGATTTTGTCAACGTCAAATACTATAGAATGCTCGCTCCACGGCTTACAGAACTTTTCCGGAATCGGCGCTGCAGGCGCTTTTTTCCTAATCGCGTACCCCATTAAAACAAGCTTGTTTACGTCAAAAAACGTTCCGGTCGAATCGCTTCTGAATATTTCGTAACCTTTAATACCGGATAGTGTTTTTTGTTCCGCCGCTATAAATCCACGACTACGGAGTTTTTCTTCGTTAAAAACAATAGAATGTTCGCTCCACGGCTCGCAGAACTTTTCTTCCATTGCGGATTTTGCAAAGCCGCGAGAAAGTAACTCATCGCTCGTGCACTCTTCACGTTTACCAGCAGGCGTAATGAGTTCGTACTTTTTCTTACCCGACGACGTAATCTTTTTTAGCACGGCGTAACTTGCCTTAATTTTTACCTTATCGAGCATTATACGATGCTCCGGCCACGGCTCTTCTATTACGCCTTCAACGTCGGGCGCCTTTAATCTTTGCAAAACCTGAGTTGCTGTCGGCCTTTTAGTCGGGTCGATATTCAACATATCCTGAATAAGCGATATATATTTTAGGCTTTTTATTTTATCGCTTAAAACAAGTTCGCAACCGTTATTCAAAATCGTCCAACAATAAATCGGTTTACCCTTGTCTTTTCGCTTTTGAAGGCGCTCCGTCAACGATTTTGCCTGCGGCATCTCGCCCGCCAAATAAATATGAAAGATAAGTCCCAACGAGAAAATATCGGACTGACTTGTTAACGTCTTACCCAGTTCCTCCCTCTCGTCCTCGGCGTCGGCATATTGACCTAATTCGGGAGAATAATAGTCTATCGTGCCTACAATTTCATCAGGCAAACAATCGGTAAAATAACTGCTGTCAAAGTCGATAACCTTCGCGACGTAATTTCCTGCCGAATTACGCGCCAAAAGCACGTTTTGAAGTTTTAAGTCGCTATGTATAACGCCTCTTTTGTGTATCGTATCCAACGCTCCGGCGGCAGTCAACATAAGCAATCGCTTTACGTCAAGCGAAAGACTGGCAATAACTCCCTCGAGTTCGTCGTCGTCAACTACGCCTTCGACAAGTTCAGCCGCCTCCATATAATGGTGATCTTCGATAAAATCATCAACAGGTATTACAATGTTTCCGCCCGATCCCGCTATAGGGCGCAAAGCGTTGTTTACTCTTCTTCTTATTTCAACAAACCGCTGAAACGTTATTTTGTTTTGCTCAAACGTTTTTTTGTCTAAAGCCCCGTTCATGACCGGCTCGACCGGAGTTTGATATTTTTTAAGAAAATACACCTTCCCGCCGCGTTTTGCTTTTGCCGTTTGACCGCACTGACTGTTTTTCCATTCGGTTATCAGTTCATATCCGTGAACATTCATTACTGTTGACCCCTAATTAGACTATAGTAATTCAAATCGTAATCTTCAAAAAGTTCTTTTTGTTTTCGGCTTAAGTTTTCGATCGTTGCAAGTTCGTTTTCCGAGAACTGCAAATATTCCTTTACCTTTAGCTCGAGTTCTTCTCCTATATTCGGCAAATGATTCTCTGCCGCGCTTTTCATTACAGCCAAATAATTACGCGTCCAGAACGAAGGATAAATTTCGTCCAACACAGCGTTTCTTTCGTCTATATCGAGCGCATGACTTAAGTCAATTATGCTAAAAATCTTGTTTAGAGCCTCTTTGATAAGACTTTTATCTTCCTCAAAAACGTCGATTTCAGCGATATCTATTTGTCCGTCCAAAAGCATCTCGATTATTTTCTTTATCGAGTTCCTATTGTTTTTAGCATACTTTAGATTCTTTTCATAAAATGTACAACGATATCCGTCAAGCTTCTTTAACGTTTCGTTCCTGTTCCACTTGACATACTTAAAAAATCTTTGCACTTCGATTATATCGCCCTTACAGTCGGAAATATTTTTCCAATCGACCTGTTCAAACGCGGTTTCGTCGAATAAGTCGGCTCGGGATATTTTTCCGGCTTCGGCAAGTAGCAATTCGGTCGCTCTTTCGAGTTGTTTCTTTTTCTCGTCAATCGAAAGTTTATACCTTACCCCCGCTTCACGATACAATCTCTTATATGCTTTTATGCTTTCAAAATCATTGCCCGCGGAAACGTCGCTCGGCGTTAACGAACCTGCAAAATCCGAATAATTGCGGCCTACTATATTCTCAAGTTCGGCGTATTCTTGATTTAATTGACGATTGTACTCGGCTAATTTAGCCTCCAATTGCGCAACACGCGCATTATAGCCTTCGAATTGCCCACGCTTCATCAGGTCAAAGCAATATTCTTTCACTGCATCTAACGACTCTAAATCGTTTTTTAATTGCTTCAGCGAATCCGGGCACGATTTACTTTGCTCTTCAAGTTTTGCCGAATAATCTTCTTCCAAAAGATTGGGCAAGACGTCAAAATATTTTTGGCGCAAAACAGCCATTCGCTTTTCTGCTGCCGCTTTAACAGCCTCGTAGTTTTCATAACCGAAAAACTTCATCGCCATCGTACTGCTGTCATCATGACGTCCGTACTCGGAAAAAGTATTTTTCAGGCTTGCCGCGACATTCGCAAAATCGTTTTCGGCAATAATCGTTTCCAAAATCAATTTTTCAAACGCGAGTTGCGAAACAAAGTACTTCGAGTCGAAACAGCCGTCGGTGGCGTTAAATAGCATACACGGTTTATCAAACTTTACATACTTACACTCTATTCGGAAATCGCCGTCTTCGTTAGCTTTAATGTAGTTGGTCATTCCGCCGTCTTGTCCCTCTTGATCTTCCACGATCTGAAACAAGCCGCATTCGTTCCACATATACGGACGCGAATCGCCGGCGACAAAATAAAGCGCCTCTACACAATTTTCTCTTTCACAAAAAATCGTTGCACACAGCGTTGTACCCAAAAGCGCCAAGCCGGAGTACGAGGACTCATAAATCAGGTTTGCGTTTTGTGCTATTCTTTTTAATTCGTATTTAACCTTGTCGGTTACGTATTTACTTATGTTATCAAGAAACTCTTGCTTATTTTCAGTTTGATTATATTTATCAAAAATTTCTCCGTTATCGAGTCCCCAAACCGGACGCTCGGTATAATTATCGAACAAAACGTCGTGAAGAAAGATCGCAGCTACTATTCTCGACGCGAAATATCCGCTTTTTTTGATATTATACACGTTATCGAAATAGCAATTTTTTATGGACATAAACTCGAAAAACGAATCTATGATATATTTTCTATACTCCTCGTTACGAGACAAAATATCGTTCTCGTAGCCGGGAATACCGTTAAACAATACGGACAAAAGTTTGTCCTCTTCAAAAAGCTCTCGATTGAACTTCTGATGTCGAATGGCGGCAGCTCCGCCCATTCCGTCCGCTACCAACAAAACGTTGTCACCGACATAGGGACGAGCGTCTTCACCCTTATACACTATCTGACCGTCAGGCCGTTGTTTGCTAGATTGTCTGTAAACAGTTAATTTCACGACTCCACCCTTACCCTTACAAAAAAAAGTAAACAGTAAAATTGCCGAGGCGGAAACACGAAGATTTCCGCCTCGACCAAATTCACTTAGAAAGAACCTACCAATAAGTCAATTGCCGATTGTATATCTACGTCGTCAAGACCCGTACCTGCGGGAGAGAACGCCGGCCAGTATCTATTCCAAGCCTGCATTACCGTCCACGGCTCGGCATTGGGCACGAAAGCAACCAATCTGCCTGCTTTAGGCTGATAAGTGCTGTCAAGCGTCTGATCCGTTCCTTCCCACCAAGCGCCCAACTGCGCAAGATCGGACGGCATTCCGGCAGGATAACCGGCACATCCCGCACGCTCGCTAAACTGCAAAGCGGGCGCATCCGAGAATACCAAAACGGCATGACGACGCTTCGAGCCTTCCGTCGTCCATTTGGACTTAAGCGCAAGAGCAATCGCTTCGAGCGCGTTTTCGGGAGCGTCGCCACCGCCCGTTGCGTTGATGGCGTTTACAAATCTATTGAACGCTTCCTTTTGCTCGGGCAAAATAAAGAATTCCGACTCAGTCATAGGTTCCGAGTCGCAACCGTAGTCTCTGAACGCTATTACCTTAACTCTGAGCTGTTCTACCGATTTATCGTTTTCTTCCATTGCGTCAACAAATTTTTGATAAAACGAAAGAGCATTTTCCTTTACCGTATCAATAATGGGAGACATACTTCCTGTTGCGTCAATGCACATTACTATATCAACATAGTAATCTCCGATACCTTGTCCTGCCATAATTTTTCCTCCAATTTAATTATTCAATATTTTGTTTAATTGTTGTCTTGTTCAATAAACTGCTGGATGGTCATCATACCCTTTGCGAGCATAAAGAACTTATCGTTATAACGGTCCACCGTGCTTGCGGAAACCATAATCATATACTCGAACAAATCCTCGCTTAAAACGCTTTCCGACTTGAAACTCGTAGTCAGTCTAAACACTATCTCTCCGTCGCTGATATCATAATCGAACGAACCGTTAACCATACCGTTATTTGCCACGCAAACGGCAATAGCTCCGTCAATTCTCTTATCCTCGGGCATCGCAAAAGGCAACTTAGACAAAAATCTAACGACTTCTCTTTCTGCGTCAACCGCAACAATAAATTCTACGGGCAAATCGTCACCCTTGACTCCGCTGTGTATTACAAGATTTTCCTCGTCTTTCTCGTAATTCCAATCTCTTTCGTCAAGCATCTTGACCATTGTTGCAAACACTTGTTTTGCATAATTCTTATTGCTTACTTCCGACATTTTCCGTCCTCCAAAAAATATTTATTTGCTTTGGTTCTCACCATAACTGCTAAATTAACGTTTGCACGCCTTGGAAAAGATTTTATCTATCTCGCTTCCCTTCAAATGATTCTTTTCCATCAAAACCTTAACCATATTATCCATCGCGACAATATTTTCAGATATTAGTTTCTTCGCTTTTTCGAACTCAACAGCCAAAATCTCGTTTATTCTGTCGCGAATCTTGGAATAATACGCGGAATCGACCGCCCCGGGACTGACCACGGCAAGTCCGACCTTTTCATCCATTCCGTACGAACAAATAATTTGCTCCGCTAAACTTGTCGCGGATTGCAAATCGCCGCTTGCGCCTGTCGAAACGCCGTCGGTTTCGCCGTAATAAACGACCTCTGCCGCTCTTCCTGCAAGCGACGTCCTGATATGAGACAACAGTTCCTCTTTGGTATACAGTCCTTTGTTCTCGTCGCCTGCATGTTGCATATATCCGCCGTGCGATCCGCGAGCAACAATCGTAAGATAGGACGGCGTCTCTCCCGACAACCAGCATAACAACGCATGTCCGGATTCGTGCCTTGCGGTCCTTTCTAGCTGTGAACTATCCCATTTTTTTACTTCGCCGCTGTTGTAAGACTCAAACGCATTTTCGAAGCACTCGTCGTTTACCACGTAATCCTTCGCCTTTATTGAATCACGCAACGCGAGTTCAAAAATCGACTCGAGATCCGCCAAACTCATATTGGTCGAACGCATCGAAACGTTTTCGATTTGCTCGTCGCTTAAAGAAACGTTCTGATTTTTTGAAGCCAACAATCTAATAAACTTTTCCCTTTCGGGTTTATTGGGTAAATCCACCAAAATTTTACGATCGAAACGTCTAAGTAACGCCGCGTCCAGCGACTTTCCTCTACCCGGCTCTATATCGTAATTCGTAGCTGCAAGCACAAACACAGGCTTGTCCGGTTGCGTCTTAAATCCGTCCATTTCGGTTAAAAATGCGGTCAAAACGTCCGCCGAATTGTTTTCGACCCCGCCGGAACCGACACCGCGGTCTTTACCTATAGCGTCTATTTCGTCTATAAACAAAACTGCAGGGGCATATTTTCTGGCAAGTCTAAATAACTCGTGAACCTTTTCGGCTCCCTCACCGACAAACTTTTTCAAGAAAGTATTGCCTTCAGCCGCAATAAACGTTACGTCGGACTCTCCGGCCATCGCCTTAGCAAGCAAAGTTTTTCCCGTACCCGGCGGACCGTAAAGGAGAATTCCCTTAGGCGCCCTAACTCCACGTCTCATGTACGCAATCGGATTCTTCAAATAATCAACGAAATAAGCAAGTTCTCCCTTTGCGTCGTCTGCACCGATAACATCCGAAAACTTAACGTTCGGCTTCGACGCAGAACTTATAATATTTTTTCCGTCCTCGATATCGGGAGCCATGTCGAGTCTGAAATCGAACAACGTTATCGTCGCATGCTCACCGTTTTTCGACACGTTTTGTTTCGTCTTATACGACAAAATTTTATTTGCGCGCGCAAGCTCGAGCAATTTATTCTGTTGATTAGCTATATTGCACTTTGTCAGAACACTTTCTTTGAAATCGCAACCGCCGCTCGAACACAACGAAATTACCCCGCGAGCACCGTTACGCATTAAAGATAACACTTCCTCTTTAGTAATGCTACCTTCCTTTTCCTCAAAAACATACATCGGAATATGAGTATTGTTAGTAACATACTCAAAGAAGATACTGCCTAAAGAAGATACGTCCTCCAAATTCAGTACAGTTCTTACCGAACTTTCGACGCCGCACTGCATATCGCACAAAATCAAGGATATATCGTTATTGAAAATAATATCCTTAGCTTCTTTTATGTCGTCGGTATAAAGGACATCAATACCGTTCAAAGATTTTTTGCACTTCTTTCCGATTTTGTCGGACATAAAAGCCAAAACGGAATACTTATCCGCGTCCTTAAAAAGCGCTCGCGTCTGTTCCTCCACAGGCTCTTCTATCTCAATCTTTATTTCCTTTAGACGTTCTAAATCCAACGAATTTTCATCGGACGTCATCAATCGAAACAACTCGAACGTCTCTTGCGAAAAGAATCCGTTAGTCCGTCCTCGCACGGTACGAGCGTCTACGTTTCCGCCCTCGGCAAACAGCAACGCGTATAAAACCTTCTTGTCCGCAGATATTTTTATTCCTGTATTTTCCTCAAACGCGTCCGAAAGCTGATTAAACTCTCTTAACGCAATCTGGATTAAATCGTGCGCACCCAATCGATTGAACATAATTACGTTTCCTGCAGCGAATCTGGAACAAATCGCAGTAGGAAACAGCGGCGCGTTCGTCACGGGATTTAAGTCGGACGAAAGAGCTTCGAGCACTTGCTTTCTCGAAACGGCGGACAAATTCTGCACGTCGGAATCTTCATATAATTTTCTTCCCGCGTTAGTTGTAAAAATTATAATCGTATCCGAAAAAGATACTTCCTCATCCGTAAAATTATCCCTTATACGACCTGCATCGAGTATCTGTAAAAACAAATGAATTACGACCAAATGAGCTTTTTCTATCTCGTCGAACAACAAAATAGACTTCGGATGCTCGGCAACGAATCCGGTAACGTTTCCTGACTTTGCGTTTTTATACACCTTGTCGGAACCACAAAATTCGATATTTGATTCTTTATCCGCATATTCGCTCATATCGAAACGCATAAACGGAATACCCAAAGTTTTTGCCGCAGACTCGGCAAGAAAGGTTTTTCCCACTCCCGGAGGACCCGCGAAAAGAAAAGTCGCCTTGGGTTTGTTTCTTTCTTTTTTGGTCATAGCGGTTATTTCCGCTTGATAATATCCCGAAATCAAATTAGAAACCGCATGATCCTGTCCGCGGACGTTTTCAAGCAAAGAAACTTGGCATTTTTTTACCCTTTTTATCAGTGCAAGCAAATAATTCTCGTCGGAAGTTTTATCAGGGTCACCGCCGCCGATGATACCCATGATCTCGTCAACATCTTGGTCGGTAGACTGCTGAAAGAAGCTACCGAAATTCTCGGGCGGGGGAAAGCGTTTTCCGTCCTTTTCGTTAGAAAAAGTCCCTTGCGACTCGCCGGACCCGACGGGCGGCTCAGAACCATTTTGCGAAGTCGTTTGTTGGAATGCCGCATTCATACAATCGCTAATGTTGTCGGTGGGTTCGTCAAAAATCGCTTCGAGAAACAAGTCTGCGGTAATTTCATCATTACCCAGATTCTTTACTTTCGATTGAACGCTCATCTCTGCTTTTTGGTAAAGCAATCCCGCCATAAAGTTTTCTCCGCGTTCCTCAATCTTTTTCATTAAAAACGCACATGCGTTATTAAAATCAGCAAATTTTTCCCCGCACAAACTTTTGACGCTATCCCACTCCGCTTCGTTAACTTCGTCAATAAAAGCGTTGTCGGCCAAAATACGCAACGTTGCTAGGACAAAATAATCTGTATTTATTTTCCCCTTACCGTCTGCGACAAATAGTTCTGCTTTTTCTAAAATCATGTCCAGTAAAACACTATTTCTCATTTCATCCACGCAATTTATGTCTATATTTTTTTGTGCACAGAAGCGCAACAAATATATTGTTATGTTAACAAATAATCACAAATTTGTCAATACATTTTATAAATATATTTACGAAAAATGCATATCGAAACATTTTAAGGCGTCTTGCGCTTTATTTATTGAGTGAACTGTCGCCGACAAAAATACTTCCCCTCATAGCGCAATAATAAAAAACGCAATTTTCGACTAACCGCAGTTGGTGTCACGACCGCCAAACTACACATCTACAAGAAAACTATAACATTTAATCAATTCACATATCACCCCATTTCACGTTATCTGACTTTAAGCCGAACGAAGGAGCACTACATCGCCTTTTTTAACTTTTTCGCCGATAATCGGCAGCGTAGTAACGATTCTGCTTCCGTCACCGGCTACCTCGCACTTAAAGCCTGCCGACTCTATTATTTTTACCGCGTCAAACACGTCAAGGCCTTCGACATTCGGCATTAAAACAAACTCCTCGTCAAGAGTCGGAGCGGGAGTTATGCGCTTATATTCGAAGATTTTTTGAAAAACTTCGCCGGCATAAGGAGCTGCGACTATGCTACCGTAATAAGCATCGGCATTCGGTTCGTCGACGATCATTAAGACGGCATACTTCGGATTGTCCGCAGGTGCAAATCCGACAAAAGACGAAACGTATTTGCCCTGCGCAATCGTACCGTTTTCGTACTTTTGCGCCGTTCCCGTTTTTCCGCCTATCAAGTAACCTGGAACCGCCGCTTTTTTCCCGCCGCCGTCCTCCACCACAGTAGTCAGGAGCGTTCGCATTTTTTGGGACGACTCATATGAAATTATGCGTTCTTTATTTTGCTTAAACTCATAAACGGTATTACCCGAAAAATCCACTATGCTTTCGACAAAATGAGGCATAACTTTTTCGCCGCCGTTCACGACAGACGAAACGGCGGTTATAAGCTGCAAAGGCGTTACGGCAACTGCCTGGCCGAAACCTATTCTTGCCAAATCAACGGTCTTAACCTTGGACTCGGACATGAGTATTCCGCTACTTTCCGAGTAAAAATCCACGCCTGTCTTACTACCAAACCCGAACTTATGTAAATATTCATACAATTTTTCGGTGCCCAGCGAACGCGCCAAATCCATAAAAACGCAGTTACACGAATTTTTCACGCCGTCGGCAAGCTTTTGACTTCCGTGGCCTATACTTCTCCAGCATTTAATTTTTTGCCCATCAACTATTCGGTATCCGGGACAAAAAAATCCGCTGTTATCCGAAACAACGCCTTCTTCCAGCGCCGCCGCGGTTGTAAATATCTTAAACGTAGACCCAGGTTCGTACACGTCCACTATCATAGTGTTTTTGCTGTATGCGTTCAACATATAAACGTCGTTACGCGGCAAATCGTTTAACGAATACGATGGAGCTTTTGCCATAGCCAGAATACTGCCTGTATCTACGTCCATAATTATCATCGAAGCGCTTTTACTGTTCCATCGCGCCATAGCGCCCTCAACGGCAGTCTCTGCAAAAGCTTGTATATTTATATCGAGAGTGGTTTTTAGCGATGCGCCGTCTATTGCCGGAACGTATGTCGTGCTTTCCCCGATTTCGACGCCTTTATTATCCGTCGCTGTAAGAGATACCCCGTTTATCCCTGACAAATATTTATCGTAATATCCTTCGAGTCCGTTTTGTCCGACGCCGTCCACGTTCGTATAACCTATAACCTGAGCCAAATATCCCGAATACGGGTAACTTCTTGCGGAATCGACGGAAAAATATATCCCGTTTAAGCACATATCGCGAAGCCTAGATCCGATTTCGAAATCCACGTTCTTTTTTACCGTAACCTCACTTACGCGTTTTGAAAGTTTTATTTCGGCTTCACTATCGGTTAATCCCAAAACGTCCACAAGTGCGTCCTTTACCGCCGCCTTATCCGTTACGGCAGCAGGTCTCAGGTATACGGTAAAAACGTCCTTGCTATCAACAATGACCTCGCCGTTAGTATCATAAATGTTGCCGCGCGTGGCAGAAAGCGGCAAATCGCGATACCATTGCTCTGCCGCACGTGCGGTTAATTCGCCGGAAGCACAAACTTGCAAATAAAATAATCTGCAAAAAAGCGCCAAAAATAAAAAGGTTATTGATAATATCGCAATCAATAACCTCTTTCGCGTAATAACGAAACTGTTGTTTTTCAATAAAATTAACCTCCGAAAATACTGCTTATAAAATCGCAAAACGCGTCAAACGGATTGGTTTTTGCAGTATATTCGGCAACACCGCTCATGTCGATAAGCTCAAGTTCGGTAGCAGCGGTAACGCTTTCCATTCCCATTGAAGCGGCGGCGTTTACGATCGTTTCATCGTCCATATAATACGCCAGCTCGCTTTCCTGCACAGCAATTATCTCGCTTCTAGCAGCAAGCCTGCTCTCGAGCGCATTTACGTCACTGCTGGCAGATGTAATCGCCATTCCCGTTGCAAAAACGATTAACGCAAGAATGACCGCTATCGCGCCGTATACGCAAAGCATAACCTTCTCCTTTTGCGTAAGCTTTTGTGCTTCAACGCGCTTTTCCTGTTCTTGCGAAACGGAGTGACGCTCCTCTCTTATTACGGAGGGCATAATCTCTTTATCGGTAGAAAAGGTGCGTTCGGGCGTTATTCTTATTTGCGACGCCGAATCAAAAGATCTTTTCTCGACAGGTTCGTTTATTTCAACCTGACGAACGGCGGATTCTCCCGAAACTCGCGTCGCAACGCGAACTTCGGTGTCTTTGTCGATACTTACTTCTCTCCTTGTCGTTACCATTGTATTTCCCTCTCTTGTCCTTTATTACATAATTTTACACGTTTACAATTTTTCTATAATTCTCAGCGTCGCGCTACAACTTCTGCTATTTTTGGCGATTTCATCATTAGAAGGCTTTTTCCTTCCTAAATCTCTCGCCTCAGCCTTGTGTCCGCAAACGCAAACCGGCAAACTTTTGTCACAGATGCAATCGGTGCAAAGCGTCTTAAACGTCTGCTTTACTATCCTATCCTCTAACGAATGAAAGGATATTATCGCAAATCTGGCACCTGAAGCCAAACGCGCCGTGATGTCGTTAATAGCCTCGCTAAGTCCGTCCAACTCGCCGTTAACTTCGATTCGTAGCGCCTGAAAAACTTTTTTAGCGGGATGACCTTGTCTGTGGTAGAACTCAGGCGTCGCCGACCTTATAAGTTCAGCAAGTTGCAACGTCGTCTCTATGGGCGACTTCTTCCTTTCGGACACGATTCTAGCGGCTATCCTTTTGGAAAACTTTTCCTCTCCGTACTCGTAAAAGATTTTTACAAGTTCGTCCTCGGAATAATCGTTGACGACATCGTACGCGGACAAACTCTCGTCTTGTCCCATTCGCATATCCAGTTTTCCGTCCAGTCGATACGCAAATCCGCGCTCTGCCGCGTCAATCTGATGAGAACTGATGCCTAAGTCAAGCAAAGCTCCGTCGAGTTTATCTATACCGTATTCGTCGAAAACTTTCGTTGCTTCATGAAAATTGCTCTTGACGACCGTATAGCCGTCAAAACCGGCCCTTTCGAACCTTGCCGTAGAAAACGCGATTGCTTCGTCGTCACGGTCGGTCGCAATCAACCTTCCGCCTCTTTCCAGTATACCGTGCGAATGTCCGCCGCCGCCGAGCGTTCCGTCGAAATAAACTCCGCCACGCTTGATTGCCAGCGCTTCCATGCACTCGTCAAACATTATGGGAACGTGATATTCATTCATAATCATTCTTCGGCGTTATACTCTGCCCACAAGTCTGCGTCCCAGATTTCCACACGAGTTCCGGACCCGATGGTAACCACGTTCTTGCTAAGGTGAGCATACTGCGCCAATCCAGACTTAATAACTATTCTTCCCTGTTTGTCGACCTCCGGCGTGTCACTGCTCGAATGAATTTTACGACGCTTGCGAAGTTTTTCTTCATCTTCGTCGAAAATATCGTCATCAGTAAAAACGCTTTGAAGAATCTGTTCTCCGAGCGCCTTCGGATACACGTAAAGGCACCTGTTGCTGCCTCTCATTATTACAACTTCGTTGCCGAGTTCTTTGCACAACTTAGCAGGAATACGAAGTCTTCCTTTCTCGTCTAACTGATTGAAATATTCACCCGTCAGCACAGAATTCGGCACCTCCTTTTGTAACTAATTCGATTATACAATACATTTCTTTTCTTGTCAACCATTTTCAACCATTTTCCTCCATTTTTTACCCCGCAATTACCACCAGCCTCCCTTATCGGATTTTTCAATTCCCAAGCAAGCAATAATACGGATGCGCAGATGTCCGAGTATCTCCGATTTTACGCTGCTTCAATATTTGTTTTAATATTTACTACGTATTGTATTAACATCTAAAAAAAACAAAAAAACGTCGCATTCGGCGTGCGACGACAAAAAAATATTCGCGCGTCCGCTTTGATTTAACGAACGCGCAAATATCGAATTTATGTATTGCTATTATTAACCTCGAAGTTTACATAACGATAATGTCAAAATAAACTTTTCGTTATTTATTTAATTTTTTCTCTTCCTTCATAAGCATGGTTGCAAATCGACAAGCACGAATGTACGCTTCTGCAAGATACTCTTCAATCGTAATCGCACTATACTTTCTGTTTTCGTAACGATTAGGCTTACACGAACGCGTAAGTTCAAAAGTTAGCGGGCCGTCGAATCCGGTCTTTGCCAATCTTTCGGCAGCCTCTTTCCAATCAATCGCTCCGTCAAACGGCAACAGGTGCAAATCGTCATAGAAAGTCGTTTTCCCATCAAAACTTCTCACGCCGATATTATCGTTGATATGAGTTCCAAGAAGAACGTCTCCGTAATCGCCCAACAAATTTCTGTCGTTATTATAACATTTCTGATGTCCGCTATCCCAACAAAAACCGACGTTGCTTCTGCCCTTAAATTCCTTCATTAGCGCGTCCAAGAACTCCTCGCCTTCGGTGTTTTCAAATGCTATCTTGACTCCTAATTCTGCCGCTCTATCAACAAGTTTGCCATATCTTTCGAGTCCGCGCGCAGTCGGTTGTTCGCCCGTATCGAATCCAATATATGTATGCGCAACTACAAGCGGAACTTCCGCGGCGGAGCAATCCTCTACACAACAAATAAGCTCATCCAATGCCGCGTCGCCGTCAGCGCCGTCACGCCACATCTTCGCACTTCCGCCAAACGGCGCATGAACAGATTGATAATACATGCCGTTTTGCTCTATACACGCACGGTATTCTTTAAGTTTTTTTGCGCCTTTTTTCGAGTCGTAACCGGTAAAAACGCCCTCGAAACCGGTGCGCGCGAAAAGCGCTATCATATCGCGCCACGTACACGTATCTGAATCCATCAACCCCATACATAATTTTTTGCCCTTCATAAAATCATTCTCCTTGTACACTGTCGTCATAAATAACGACCGGAATATTACTTATCATATCGCACGACGTCAAATAGTACGGAATCCCGTCTATCGTAACCACCTTTTTAAGACGCGGAGTACGCCCGTGCAAATGTCCGTAAACGACTGCGTCGACTCCGCTAGCCGTCATTTGTTCGGTAAAAGGCGACGGCGAAAAAGTGCTGTCAAACGGCGGATAATGCGTCATCGCAATGACGAAATCACCGCTTCTGCGCTCTTTACGCATTGCCTCGAGCGAAAGCGAAAGCCTTATCGCCTCGCGGTCGTAAATTTTTTTATCCTCTGCGCTAAAATCTTTTTTTTCGGGAGTCGTCCAGCCTCGCGTTCCGCAAATCAATATATTCCCTATCCTTAAACAATCGTTTTGCACAGCATACATATTATAAGGCAATATTGCTCGAAGCGCGCTGACCGAATGCCACCAATAATCGTGGTTACCCTTCAAAAGCACCTTTCTGCCCGGAAGTCCGCCTATAAACTCTAGGTCCGGTTTCACTCCGTCAAGCTTCATCGCCCAACTAAAATCGCCCGCGAGCAATACTATGTCGTCATTTGTAATATTAGCTTGCCAAAAATCAACGATTTCCTGAACATAATTGTTCCAAGCTCCGCCGAACACATCCATAGGCTTTGGATTATTTATAGATAAATGCAAATCGCTTATCGCAAAAACCTTCATAATCTATTGTCCTCTTTTATGCTCATAAGTTAGAATCCGATAAATATTTAACTTATATCACAAAAAATTAAATGTTATTTACGCTCTTTTAGACGGCATACGCAAAATATCGCCCGCCCTAAGCGGAATGTCGGTATACAAACGCAGTTTCTGCTTAACAAGCAACGCGTCTGCAACAATTCTACCGTCCTCATCCTCCATTCTTCCTACTTTAATAATCGCGTTGTGATACTCGCCGGGAGAAAGAACTTCCAGCTCATCGCCCACGCAAAACCTGTTGCGCATTTCGATAAGCGCTCCGCCTTCAAACGAGCCTTGCACGATTGCCATAAAATCATAACTTTGCTTAGGCTTGCTTGTTTCATAGCACTCGTTGTTCGCTGTATCGCCGAAGTAGAATCCGGTGCAGTACTTACGGTGACTCGGCTTAACAATATCCGCACGAAGTTCATCCGATAAAACAAACGGCTTTCCGTTTTTATAATATTCATCCAAAGCTCTGCGATAGCAATTAACGACCGACGCTACGTAATAACTAGTCTTTATCCTTCCTTCTATCTTAAAGCTACTCACGCCCGCATCAATCAATTTGTCGATATGCTCGAGCATATTCATATCCTTACTGTTGAGAATATAACTGCCGCGTTCGTCCTCCATTATTTGAAGTTCGTCCTCGCGATACCGCTCGCGAAGGAAATATTCCCAACGACAACTCTGCACACATTCGCCGTGATTCCCCTGCCGTCCAGCCAAAAAATTGGACAAAAGGCAACGTCCCGAATAGGAAATGCACATAGCTCCGTGAACAAAAGCCTCTATCTCCACAGAATCGGGAAGCGCGTCTCGAATCGTTTTAATTTCAGACAAGGAAAGTTCACGCGCCATTACCAGCCGCGAGAATCCGTAGGAAGCGTATTCACGTGCAGAATATTTATTGGTAAGATTAGCCTGAGTGCTTAAGTGCAACGGAACGTTCGGAGCATATTTTTTCGCAAGCGACGCAACACCCAAATCACTGACTATCATTCCGTCGGGTCTTATCGTTTCCAAATATTGTAAAAATTCGGGCATTCTTTCGAAGTCGGCGTCACGAGCAAAAACGTTGACCGCCACATATACTTTTTTGTCCAACGAATGCGTAAACTCAATCGCACACTTGAGTTCTTCATCATCGAAATTATCCGCAAAAGCACGCAAGCCATAGCGTTTGTACGCCAAATACACGGCATCAGCCCCAAAATATAACGCTGTTTTTAATCTCTCCTCGTTTCCTGCCGGAGCAAGTAATTCAATCATTTCGATTTCCTCATTTTTTTACACGTATGCTTAGGCTCATACCGTCTCCGACGGGAAGAATACTCGTCGTAAAGTCCTCATCGGTAGATAGAGTCGTCAAAAATATATCGAGTCCGTTTTTTATTGTGGACTTTTTACGCGGCGTATCGGTTTTTCCGGTCACCATACCGTTGTACAAAACATTATCGCAAAGAAGTATACCGCCGTTTTTAAGCAATCGTTTAATGTGCGGCAAATATTCTATGTAGCGCGTTTTCGGTCCGTCCATAAAAATAAAATCAAATTCGCCTTCCATCAAAGGAACTATCTCCGAAGCGTCGCCCACAAAACACACTACTCTGTCGGAAAACCCTGCGCGCGCAAAATATTTCTTGGCAAGTTCCGCCATGTTTTCGTTGATCTCGACGGTGAAAAGACGTCCGGCTCCGTTACGCAAAATAAGTTGCGAACTATATCCTATCGCCGTACCGATCTCCAGACATTTTTCCGGCTTTTTTAGCGCCACTATCTGTTTAAGAAAAGCCGCGCTTTCCGGCAAAAGAACGGGAATAAAGTGCTTGTCGGCATATTCCGTCATTTCGCGAAGAAGTTCATCTCTTTCGCTCGGCAAATGCGCACGAATGTATTCGGAATTTTCATCCGGAGTTTTGAAAGGCATTTTAGTTCTCCAAAATCACAGGAACAATCATCGGATTCCTTCTCGTACGCTTAAACACGAAATTCTTCAAATCCTTACGAATCGCGTTCTTAACCGTGCTCCAGTCGGCAACCGCTTTAACGTCGACTCCGCTCATAACTCTGCGCACACTTTCCTTTGCGTCCTCGATTAGCTTATCCCATTCCTCTTTAGAGTAAGTAAAGCCGCGCGACGTAAGGTCGACTCCGAATACTTCTCCGCTAAGCGAATTGACGCCGACGACGACAACAAGTACTCCGTCCTCCGCAAGATGCTTACGGTCCCTTATAACGCTACTGCCGACATCGCCAACGCCCAAACCGTCCACAATAAGACTCCCCGAAGTAACGTTATCGTCGATACGAATACTGCTTTTCGACACACGAACAACGTTGCCGATATCCGTTATGATTATATTTGTAGGCAAAGTGCCCATTCTCATCGCAAGTTCGGCATGCTTTTGCAAATGACGATGCTCGCCGTGCACAGGAATAAAGAATTTCGGTTTTATCAGCGAGTGCATTAGTTTAATCTCGTCCTGACAAGCATGACCGGACGCGTGAACTTCGGCAAGACTCTCATAAATAACTCTGGTACCGTGCCTGTACAAATTATTTATAACGTTATACACCATTCTCTCGTTGCCGGGGATTGGCGAAGCGGAAATTATAACGGTATCGTTATAACCGAGCTTAATCTTATTAAATTCGTCGGAAGCCATTCTAGTCAACGCACTCATAGGTTCGCCTTGGCTACCGGTTGTTATAATGCAAAGATTTCTGTCGTCGATATTAGATATTTTCTCAACATCGACAAGGTTGTTTTTGTCCAGTTTCAGTTCACCGATATTTCCCGCGTACTCAACGATATTAAGCATGCTTCTTCCGGCAAAAGCGACCTTCCTCTTATATTTTTTCGCAAGGTCGAGTATTTGCTGCAAACGATGTATATTGGACGCGAACGTAGCGATGAAAATTCTACGCTCTTGGTTTTCGGCAAAAATATGGTTAAGCGATTCCCCAACCTTAGATTCGCTCATAGACCAACCGCTACGCTCTATATTCGTACTCTCCGCCAGCATCAACAATACGCCCTTGCCGCCGATCTCGGATATTCTTTTTAAGTCAATCAAATTGCCGTCAACCGGAGTAAAGTCAACCTTAAAGTCGCCCGTATGAAAAACTACGCCGACTGGCGTGGTAATGGCAAGCGCACATGCGCCCGCTATAGAATGGCTGACCTTAACAAATTCAACCTTAAATTTATCGCCGAGAGCAACAACACTTTTCGATTTAATTACGTTTAAGTTTCCTTCGACTTTCTGCTCGCGAAGTTTCGCGTCAACGAGTGCAAGCGTAAGCTTCGTGCCGTATACGGGCACGTTAATATCCTTTAACACGTACGGAAGAGCGCCGATATGGTCCTCGTGTCCGTGCGTAAGCACTATTCCCTTTACTTTATCCTTATTAGCCAACAGGTAGGAATAATCGGGTATAACCAAATCGACTCCCGGCATATCTCCGTCCGGAAAAGTCAAACCGCAATCTATGACGATAATTTCATCGTCATACTCGAGCGCGGTCATGTTTTTACCGATTTCACCTACACCTCCGAGAAAAATTACCTTTAGCGCGGATTCATCAATACTGCGTCGCAATTCTAGCCTCCATATATTGTTATTCAGTTTTTTATTTCTGTGAACATTATACTACAACCTCCCGAAAAAAACAATCGTTTAAGCCGACTTTTGAACATTTTTTTGCTTTACGTTAACCGATTTTTCGAAATCTTTCGACAATAACTCCAAACGCCGTTGCCCTCGACGAACAAACACGCACATCAAAAAAGGACAAACGTGCCCGATATAGAGCTGTTCGTCCTTCTTTATAAAACTTAGTTCGGTTTTAATCCAATTCCGCAATTACGCTTACCGGGTAATGGTCAGAAAGGAAAACGCCGTTTATCTCGTCCTTCCACAGCGCTAAATCATAGCCACGCGCGGCGGTATCGGAATCGGCAAAAATATAATCTATTTTGACCGCCTTTCGTTCGTCTCCGAACGCGTGAAAGGTTGTGCCGCTATCCTTAGTAAGGTCAACCAATGTTCGCCCCGCAAACGAATTGCAAAGTTCAATAACATTCGACTCCG
>CAYTKK010000004.1:0-23226 GCA_964438355.1 uncultured Lachnospiraceae bacterium
AACACTCGTACGTTCGACGAGATAGGAAATATAACGATTGATCAGGTTGTAATAGGTTCTTGCACGAACGGACACTATAAAGACCTCGAGGAGGCGGCAAGCATTCTTCGCGGCAAAAAAGTAGCAAAGCGTGTGCGCGCGATCGTCATACCCGCTACGCAGGATATATATCTTAAAGCGGTAAGAAACGGACTTGTCGAGACCTTTATCGAGGCGGGTTGTATCGTTTCGACGCCGACGTGCGGGCCTTGCTTGGGCGGATACATGGGTATTCTTGCCGCGGGTGAAAGAGCGGTTGCAACCACTAACCGCAACTTCGTGGGAAGAATGGGCGACGTTAAAAGCGAGGTGTATCTTGCGTCTCCCGCCGTGGCTGCGGCAAGCGCTGTTATGGGAAGAATTGCAAGTCCCGAAGAGGTTATGTAAGGAGGAAGTATGAAGTTTACAGGAAAAGCAATTAAGTACGGCGACAACGTCGATACCGACGTAATAATCCCCGCGCGTTACCTCAACACCATTGACAAAAAGGAACTCGCTTCCCACTGTATGGAAGATATCGACAAGGATTTTATAAGTAAAGTTCGCCCCGGCGACATTATGGTGGCGGGTTTCAACTTCGGTTGCGGTTCGTCTCGAGAACACGCTCCGATAGCGATAAAGGAGAGCGGAATTTCTCTTGTGATAGCAAGAAGTTTTGCGCGAATTTTTTATCGCAATTCGATAAACATCGGACTTGCTATTTTGGAGTGCGACGCCGCCGTAGACGGAATCAAGGAAGGCGACGAGGTGCAAGCGGACCTCGACGCGGGCAAAATTTATAATCTGACGACGGGCGAGTGCTTCGACACTCAGCCGTTCCCCGAATTTATTCAAAAAATAATCAGTCGCGGCGGCTTGGTTGAGTCGGTCAAAAGCGGCGATATAAAATAAGCCGATAAAACCGACATAAAAGAAAAGCCGATAAGGCGATATAAACTGATATAAAACAAAAGCCAATAAAATTGGTATAAAATAAAAGGCAATAAAAATAAAGAGGCTGTTATGAAATATAATATCGGATTACTTAAAGGCGACGGAATCGGCCCCGAAATAGTGGACAGCGCCGTTCGCGTGCTTGAAAAAATAGGCGAAAAATTCGGACACGAGTTTGTGTTTACGCCGTACCTTATAGGCGGAGCGGCAATCGACGCGTGCGGCAAGCCGTTACCCGACGAGACGGTGGAAGGCTGTCTTGCTTCGGACAGCGTTTTGCTTGGAGCGGTCGGCGGGCCTAAGTGGGATACGCTTCCGGGTAATATGCGTCCGGAGAAGGCCCTTTTGGGTATTCGGTCAGCGATGGGACTTTTCACTAATCTTCGTCCCGCAAAATTGTATGCGGCGCTGAAGGACGAGTGTCCGCTTCGTCCCGACATTGTCGAAAAAGGCTTTGACGTCATGATAGTTCGCGAACTCACCGGTGGAATTTATTTCGGTGACAGAGGTTATCGCGAGGGCAAGTACGGCGAGGAAGCTTATGATACTGAGGCGTATAGTCGCATGGAAATCGAAAGAATCGCTCGCGTTGCTTTTGAAACGGCAAGGAAGAGAAGCAAGAAGGTTACCAGCATTGACAAAGCCAATGTCTTGGAGACGTCGCGTCTGTGGAGAAAAATTATTCACGAAATCGCGGTTGAGTACCCTGACGTGACGGTAGAAGATATGCTTGTCGACAATGCGGCAATGCAGCTTGTCAGAAATCCCGGGCAGTTCGACGTGATAGTCACCAGCAATATGTTCGGCGATATACTCTCCGACGAGGCATCGCAGATAACAGGCTCCATCGGAATGCTGCCGTCGGCGTCTTTGTCCGACAATACGCGCGGATTGTACGAGCCGATTCACGGTTCCGCACCCGATATAGCCGGTCAGAATAAAGCAAATCCGATTGCGACTATTCTTTCTGCGGCGATGATGCTGTTATATTCGTTCTCGCTGTCTAAGGAAGCGGACGCGATTGTGAACGCAGTGGACCGCGTTTTGGAGGACGGATTGCGTACGGCGGACCTTGCCGGGGGCGGAGTAAAGGCGCTTTCTACCACCGAGGTCACCGACGAAATAATTAAGCGTCTTTAGTGCGGAGTAATCCCGTTGTATTTTTAGAATTGGATGTAAAAATCGCGGATGCGGGCGAAGTCGGTTTCGATATTGTTTCGCCGAGAATCGGAGGAAAGGAATGAATGCAAACAAATTGCAAGATATAAGCGGCGCGTTAAAACTGACGGCGGTCTTTAGAGGCGTTCTTTCTTCGCCTGTCGTAAAGCGCTTTTTGGCGTATTGCACGGCGGACAGACAGGATAAGCCGTATGCGTTCGGCGAGCTTGCGGCTGCCGTTTACGAAGGCGGCGGGAATCTGACCGAGTGTATAAAAAAAGCGATTTACGAGGACGAGAACGTATATGTAAAGGCGCTTGCTCGCGACGAGGACGCGGGTGACAAAATTGTAGCCGCGGCGAAACGCGAATTGGATTGGTTCGCTCGTTTGGGCGCTCTTACAAGAGCGGATTTTGCCGTCGATCTCGGTATCGACGAGAATGAATTGCCGAATTTCGATTCTTCCGACGAGGACTTTTTTGCGTTGTTTACGGCACGTGCGGCAGCATTACACGAATACGGGTACGGAATATTTGCGTCGCATTGTATGTTTAGGCTAAGCGACGAGCGAAAAATCGAGCCGATAGTCAGCGCGGACAAGCGCTCGATGACGTCGTTTGTCGGTTATGAGGAAGAACGCGGTAAAGTTCGCGACAATACCGAAGCGTTTGTAAAAGGTTTTCCCGCGGCAAACGTTTTGCTTTGCGGCGACGCGGGCACGGGTAAATCGTCTACCGTTAAGGCGGTTGCAAACGAGTTCTTTTCTCGCGGAATACGACTGATAGAAATTCGTAAGGATCAGCTTTCGCTTTTGCCGCTTGTTATGGGCAAAATCAGTACGAATCCGCTAAAATTTATAATATTTATAGACGACCTCTCGTTTAATTCCGGCGACGATAATTTCAGTATGCTTAAGGCGGCGCTCGAAGGCTCTGCAAGCGCAAAGGCGGATAACGCCGTAATTTACGCGACCAGCAATCGCCGTCATATTATAAAGGAAACCTTTTCCGAGCGCAGCGGCGACGACGTTCATCGCAACGACACGATGCAAGAAAACGTTTCGCTTTCCGAACGCTTCGGACTTGTAGTGCTGTTCTCTCGTCCCGATAAGAGGCTGTTTTTACAGATAGTCGTCGAGCTTGCCGAGCGAGCCGGCGTTAATTATCAGGGAATCGAGATTGACGCAGAGGCGTTTGCGCTCCGTAAGGGCAATCGTTCGGCGCGCGCTGCCGAGCAGTTTGTCGAAAGTTTGGTGCGGGCGAGGCGTTAGTTTAATTCTTTTTGAATGGCAGATGCCGATGAAAAGATTTTACGTGACGACAACAAGAAAAAGTTTGTTTTAATGTTTTTGAAAAACAAATAAATTTATTATGTATGCGGCGGTGGCGTCGCATGATAAAAACGGAGAAAATTATGTTAACTATTGACAATGTGTATCGAGCTAGTTATGCGCTAAAAAAAGTGGTTAGAAAGACCGATCTTATTCCCGCTCCCAAACTGTGTCCGAGTTGCGACATTTATCTTAAAACGGAGAATTTGCAAATAACCGGTTCGTTTAAGGTGCGCGGCGCGTACTACAAGATGACGACGCTTACGGAAGAAGAAAAGAAGAAGGGCGTTATCGCGTGCTCGGCGGGAAATCACGCGCAAGGCGTTGCTCTTGCTGCGAAGAAGAACGGCATTAAAGCGGTTATTTGTTTGCCGGACGGCGCGCCCATTTCCAAGGTGGAAGCAACTAAAAGTTACGGCGCGGAGGTGTGCCTTGTGGAGGGCGTGTACGACGACGCATACAATAAGGCGCTTTCGCTGCGCGATGAAAAGGGATATACGTTTATCCATCCGTTTAACGACGAAGACGTCATTGCAGGTCAGGGCACGATTGCTCTAGAACTTATCGATCAGCTTCCCGACCTCGACGCGGTAATCGTGCCGATAGGCGGCGGCGGACTTATTTCGGGCGTTGCGTTCACTCTTAAAACGCTTAAGCCGGGAATTAAAGTGTACGGCGTTCAGGCAAACGGAGCGCCGTCTATGGCTCAGTCTGTCGAACATCACAAAATAGAGGAGCTTACCTCCGTGTCTACGATTGCCGACGGTATCGCCGTAAAAAAACCGGGTGACCTTACCTATGAGCTTTGCGAAAAATACGTCGACAAAATCGTCACCGTAAGCGACGACGAAATATCGGCGGCTATACTGGCGCTTATGGAGCAACACAAGCTGGTTACCGAGGGCGCGGGTGCCATTTCGGTAGCGGCGGCTATGTTCGGTAAATTGGATATTACGGGCAAAAAAGTCGTGTGCCTTTTGTCGGGCGGAAACATCGACGTTACCATTCTTTCGCGCGTAATAAAGAGAGGACTTCTTATGAGCGGCAGAAGTTGCCAGCTTATGATAGAACTCGTCGACAAACCCGGTCAGCTTAAAAACGTTTCGCGCATTATCGCAGATCTCGGCGGCAACGTTACCTCCGTGCATCACGAAAGAGCAAACGAAGGCTCGGACGTAAACGGTTGCTACTTGAGAATAATTTTGGAAACGCGCAACTTCGAACATATTGCACAAATAAAGCAAGCTCTTACAGAAAACGGATTTAAGCTTTTATAACGAAAAAAAGGAGAAAATCGAAATGGATACAAAAATAATATCGACGACAAATGCTCCTGCGGCAATCGGACCGTATTCGCAGGCCGTCGTCAGCGGCGAACTAGTTTTTACGTCGGGTCAAATTCCCATCAATCCCGTTACGGGCAACGTCGAGGCCGTCACCATCGAAGAACAAACCGAGCAAGTAATGAAAAATCTCGGCGAGGTTTTGAAGGCGGCAGGCTCGAGTTTTGAAAACGCGATAAAGACTACGTGCTTTTTATCCGATATAGCGGATTTTGCCGCTTTTAACGCCGTGTATGCAAAATACTTTACTTCGAAGCCCGCGCGCAGTTGCGTGGCTGTTAAGGATCTTCCGAAGGGCGTTAAGGTTGAAGTAGAGGTTATCGCTTCCGTAAAGTAGGCTTTCGGGCGTTGTTTTGACAGAGCCTTTCCAAAATAAATACACGATAATCGGAGCATACTTATTTAATGAAAGAGCGTTACGATACGATAATAATCGGCGGCGGACCGGCAGGACTTAGCGCAGCCATATATTCTGCGCGCGCCGGAAAAAGCACGCTACTACTTGAAAAGTTATTCGGAGGCGGTCAGGCAGGGGTACTTGCGAATATAGAAAATTATCCGGGATTCGAAAGAATAAGCGGGTACGATCTTCTCATAAGAATGCGCGAGCAAGCCGAAAAACTAGGCTGCGAGATATGCGACTCGGGCGTAATCGACCTAGACGTAAAGAGGCGGGAAGTAACCGTTTCGGACGAGAAAAGAGTAATCGCCGAGCGGATAATAGTCGCTACCGGCTGCAAAGTCGGGAAACTCGGACTCGACCGCGAAGACGAATTGTTCGGTCGCGGCGTAAGTTACTGCGCTACTTGCGACGGTAATTTTTTCAAGGGTAAGACGGTTGCGGTCGTCGGCGACGGCAGAAAGGCAACGGAAAGCGTCGCGTATCTAAAGAAGCTTGCCGCGAAGACTTATTTTGTTACGTCCGGCGACGAGGTCGAAGGTACCGAAAAGATAGAGGGCAGAATCACCGCCTTGTACGGTACGCCGCTTGAAAGTATAGAAGTTACTAACGAGCACGGTGCGTTTATTGTCCCTGTCGACGGACTTTTCGTCAGCGTAGGACTTATACCGCAAACGCAGCTTTTGGTCGGCAAGGTTGACCTTGACGAGCGCGGCTTTGTGCTAACCGACGAAAATATGCGTACGAGCGCGGACGGAATATACGCGGTAGGCGATATTAGGAAGGGAAGTCTTCGCCAGATAGTTACCGCCGTCTCCGACGGAGCCGTAGCCGCTTGCGACGTTATTAAAAAAAAGTGAGTTTTCGTTGGTTGAGGAGGACAGTATCATGCCATTTATCGAATTAAAATGTAAAAAATGCGGCAATGTTTTCGAAGCGCTTACGCGCCCCGGCGAGCGTCCGCCCTGCCCCGAATGCGGCGGCGAAACGGAACAAAAGTTCAACGGAAAAATTACGGTGGGCGGAGTTAAGAAAAGCGGTTGCACCGGACATTGCGCTACCTGTAAAGGATGCAAATAGGAGGATTATTATGGACGCGATAGAAGTTTTAATGCAAAGACGAAGCATTCGCGCTTTTAAGGCGGACAAGCCGTCGCGCGCGGATATTTTGACGGTAGTAAAAGCTGGTTGTTATGCTCCCAGTGCGATGAATTCGCAGTCTCGTCAATTTATAGTCGTGGAAAGCGCGGATGTTTTGGCAAGTCTTAACGAACTTGTCGAAAAGGAAAGCGACGAGGAGACGGTAAAGCGCATTAAGGGACGTAGCGCAAGTGGAGAATTTAACTTTTTTTACCACGCGCCCGTGCTTATTTTGGCTTGCAATACTCCGAGTGAGAGATACCCTGCCGAGGATTGTGCGTGCGCACTTGCCAATATGTTTAACGCGGCAAAGGCGCTCGGATTGGGCAGTTGCTGGATAAACCAGTTAAAAGGAAAAGGCGCAACCGGCAATAGCGCCGATGTGCTGGGTAAGCTTGGACTAAAGAAAGGGTACGAGGTGTACGGGTGCTGCGCGCTCGGCTATCCCGAAAACGATTTTTCGGAGCCGACGAAGCCGAAGACGAACGAGGTTTTATTCGTCTGATTTTCTAGCAAAGATAGTT
The DNA here is from genome assembly GCA_964438355.1 of uncultured Lachnospiraceae bacterium. Lineage (GTDB taxonomy): Bacteria > Bacillota > Clostridia > Christensenellales > Pumilibacteraceae > UBA10677. The sequence continues at coordinate 6,868 of CAYTKK010000004.1, forward strand.
TTAGAAAATACGGCTACGCTAAGCGGTTTAGTAGCCGAAAAACAAAAACTGCAAATAAAAGAGGATACGAAAATGGAAATAACGACTGTCGATATATCGAAAAAATACAAATTAGACGGAACGGCAACGCTTAAATGCTTTATACATAAAGCCGACGGAGAAATGAAGAAGTATTCCGGCAATCGCGACGCGATTATAGTCGTGCCGGGTGGCGGTTATCATTTTTGCTCCGAGCGCGAGGGCGATCCGATAGCAACCGAGTTTTATACGTATAATTACAATGCGTTCGTTTTGGAGTATAACCACGCCGGTAACGACGGATATTATCCGTTGTCGCTTATGCAATTGGCGTGCGCTGTGGATTACGTCAAGAAAAACGCTCATAAGCTCGGGATAAACAAGAAAAGAGTTTTTGTCGTCGGTTTTTCGGCGGGCGGACACTTGACCGGAACGCTGTCGGCGTTTTGCGATAATTTGCCTGAAAAGGACGGATGGGGAAGAACTCCAAACGCGCGTCCCACCGCGGTTGTGTTGTCTTACCCGGTTATTATGATAGAATCGCATCGCGGTTCGTTTAGGAACCTACTGAATCTTACGGACGAAGAATTGGGCCGTGACGGAAAATACGATCACCTTGCGGAATTGCTGTCGCTAGAGCAAACCATTACTCCCGAAACGCCGCCTACGTTTATATGGACGACGGCGCAGGATAAGTGCGTCGACCCGATCGCGACCATCGAATATACTCGGGCGCTGTATCAAAACGGAGTATTGTACGAGTCTCATATATTCCCGTACGGCGGGCACGGCGGAGCGACTTGCGACGAGCGCACTTGCACCGCGGGGCACGGCGTTGCGAGGGCGACTGTTTGGATGCAGATGGCGGACGCGTTCTTAAAAAGCGTTCCGTCTCTTAAAACGGCAAAAAAGCAATAGTTTAACAATTAAAAAATTCTAGTATAACAAAAGCGGTAACGAACAAGAAAGTCGTTACCGCTTTTAGCGTGTAAGTATTTTATTGGTTTAACCGTTTCCCTAGCATATGTAAACAGTTTGGTAGTGTAATTGCTTTTTTATCTTTTTTATATGCGAATCGGTTAATTGTTGCGAGATTGGTGGCGCTTTTTTGCAAAGAAGCGAATCAGACGTTTAACTTCCTAATATCGGCAAAACTCAGTTCGCGAGTATAGCACAGGCGTTTATCGAACAGCCGGCTTGCGATTCTTTCGCCGTAGCGGACGGCAATTTCGTCGATGCTTAAATTCGATGTGATTACCGTTAATTTACCGCGTATTTGTCGTTCGTTTACGACGGAGTATAGGTATTCGACGGTCACGTTTTTGAATATGCTTTCGGTGCCCAAATCGTCGATGACAAGAGCGTCGCAGTCTATTAGCGGAAGCATAAATTCGTTTTTGTCCGAAAGTTTCGCCGTGTGATACGCCAGTAGCCTCGACACAAACGAAAACGCGGTTAAAAAGACGACCGTTTTATCGTGCTCGAGATATTCGTGCGCCATACAAGACGCGAGGAATGTTTTGCCGGTGCCCGTCGAGCCAAGCAGATTTACGTTTTTACGTTTAGCTTCGTCGCCCTTTTTGCAGATTATCGCAAGGTCGCCGGCAATCGTGCGAAATTGCGCTATTGCGTCGCCTTCGAACAAAGAAAAATCAATTTCCGAAAAGGAATGAAGAGGCAGTTCGATAAGTCCGTCGGCTTGTTCGAACGCCAATTTTTTTACGCAAGAGCAGTATCTGTTTCCCACTCTTCCGGTGTCGTCGCAAATCGGGCAAGCGGGTTTTGGCGCGAGTTTGTCGGCTACGTTTAGTTTTGCTATGACGCTGTCCCTTTTTTTGCGAAGGGATTCGACTTTGTCCGAAGTCGTCTTTCCGTACGCAAGGTCAAGCTCGGCAGAACGCAACGCAAGTTCGGCAGAGCGAAATTCAGAGTTATCGAGCATAAGCGCACGATAAAAAACCGTAGCTTCGGTCAACGCTTCGCGGCGCTTGTCGGTAATTATTGATAATGCTTTTTTGTACGTCATTACAGATCCTCGTATTTTAACCTGTCGAACATAGCGTTAAGCTGTTCGCTCGTATACGTCTTTTTAACTTCGGGAGCGCTTGTCGGCGTGGCGGCGGGACGTTTGTACGCCTTTGCCTCGTCAACGGTTTTTATTCCCACGGAATACCAGTTCGCCAAAATGCTGTTAACGTAAGGGACCGGCGAGGCGTTACCGCGAGCGAGCGTTGCCGCATACGTTATTACGCTCTCGTCCATTTTCCACACGTGGGTCCAAGTGCGATAGCAATCGCGGTCTCGAGTGGTGACGGGGCGAGAGAGTCCCGCTTCTTCCAAAAACTTGCGAATTTGTTCGTCGCTTTTTGTGGCTTCGGACATAAACTCTTGCAAACTGTCTTGTGAAAGAATCCCTTGGCGATAGAATTTTTCCACGGTTTCGTTCATTCCTTCCAAAGTGCGGATATTGCGCTTGAAGCAGTATTCGGAAACGGTAAGAAGCATATCGTCGTCAAATCCCATATTCAGCCATTTTGTGACGTACGTTTCGATGATGAAGTCGAGTTGTTCGTAGTAAACTCCGATGATGCGATTGATTTTTTTAGTAAGCTCGTATAACCTTTCTCGGTTGCGATTGAAGTTTTCGATTTCGTCAAACGAGAAGAGGTGATTTTCGTAGTAGCGAGTAAGCAGAACGTTAAGCCTTTCGACGCCGCCTTTTTTTACGGTTTTTGCAACCTTAACGATTGTTTCGAGAGGAAATCCCATTTCCTTCGTCCATTTTTTGAACGCTCGTTTGTCGTCGATTGTGGGGGGACGGCGCGAACCTAGCGAATGAAGCACCGCCATAAGGTCTTTGTCGTAGTTGTCGAATTCCGAAAGTTGTTCGTTTACGCGTTCGAAAGTCAAACATCCTTGATGCGCAAGGTTTCGAGCGACTGCGAGTATGTACGGATAAGTGACGTCCGCGCCCTTTTGGCGAATGCTGTACGCGATTATCGCCAGCATGGCCGTAGGCTCGATGTGCATTGCCTCCATAATGGAGTAATATTCGTTGTATTCCGCCGGTAGAATATTGCGCTTTGGGAACATCGCGTGGAGTTGGTCGTTAAAATCCTTGTATTTGGTCTTGGAAAATTTGCGAAGACTTGCGGAATTTTTCGTTACGGGCAGGTATTCCACCGAAAGAGGCGTGGTAGAAAGAATATTAACTATACCCATACCGGACCAATACGAAAACGCTTCGGCGATAACTGCTACGTCGAGGTTCAGTCGTTTGGAAATTTCCTCGATTGTGTTTGTGGATTCGTCGCCCAAATATGCTAGATTTAGTCCCATAATATATACTTTGACGTAAGATTCGGGTGCAAACGGCATATAATCGACGATAAATGCGCTGTCAATCTCGATGCTTGAGCGATTTATAATGTCTTTTGATAATTTAGTGTACATAATACCTTCTTTTGCGTAAGTTTTTTCTTACTTTCGCTTGCAATAACCGACTCTGTTATTATATAATTACATAAGAGGCAAGTTTTTTTGCCGACTTGAGCGTCCCCTTCGCCGTCGGATTTGATACATATACCGAAAAGAGTCGGACTATATAATAGCATTAAACCGAAAATTTTTCAAACAATTTTTTAATGTTTTTTTCGAGGACAAGATATAGTGGACTATCTTGCCATAGTACACAATTTTTATTATTAAAAAGCAATCGAGGAGAGAAAACGACACGATGAAAATCATTCATACATCCGACTGGCATTTGGGAAGACGCGTCGCAGGCAAAAGCAGAATTTCCGAACAGGAAAAAATATTGCGCGAGATAACCGAAATAGCGAAGCGCGAACAAGCGGACGCATTAGTGCTTTCGGGCGACGTTTTTGACACTGCCGTTCCGCCGTCGGAGGCAGAAAGGTTGTTTTATCGCACGGCTTTAGATATCGCTGCGATATGTCCCGTCATAGTTTTATCAGGAAATCACGACGACGCGCTACGGCTTAAAGCGCCCGATTCTCTGGCTTTGGCGGCGGGAATAATTTTAGGAGTAGACGGCGAAAGGACGAAATTCGTGGCGGCAAACGGCGTCGAGGTTACGGTCGACGGATTTGTAAGATTGACAAACAAAAGCGGCGAGGCGGCAAACATAGCTCTTGTAGACTATCCGACGCAGGCGAAACTCGCTTCTCTTGCCGAAAAGGAAAATTACGTCGAATGCGTTCGGCATTTGATAGCGGAGGCGACCGCGTGCTTTCGGACAGGCGAAATGAACATTCTTGCTTCGCATCTGTTCGTGCTAGGAAGCGGCGGAGAAGGATTGGGCGAACGTGAATTGGGCGGTTCGAAGTTGGTCCCGGCAGACATATTGATAACGGATAACTGCGATTACGTTGCGCTCGGGCACGTACACAAGGCTATGGCGGTAAAAAAGTCCGGTAGGATATATTACAGCGGCTCTATCGCGCCGTATTCGTTTGACGACGGCTACAAAAAAAGCGTCAACGTAGTGGAAAAAATCGGCGATGAAGTTGTTGTTCGCACGGTCGAATTAACTAGTTATCGTAAGATGAAAAAGATAACCGCGCGAAACGAAGAAGAAATAGAAAGAGCGCTACTTGGTAACGAAGAGGATTATGTATTCGTGCGTTACGATTCTCTTCAACCGCTTTCGTCATCTGCGCTCGCGTCGTTTCGCGGACACGATTGTTATTGCGGAATCGAGGTCGTGGCACGTGAGAACGCAGTCGAGACGAAAATGCGTAGGGGATTGTCCGATGGGGAATTGTTTCGTCAGTTTTATATGAAAAAAACCGGCAAAGAACCGAACGAGTTCGCTACGGACGTGTTTTTCGACGCTGTCGGCGCGTCGGAAGAAAATTGACGGAGGTAAAAAATGAAGCCTATAAAGCTTACCATAGAGGGAATAAACAGCTTTGACGAAATGCAATCCGTTGATTTTGTCAGTCTCGGTGCGGATAACATTTTTTGCATATCGGGAGTCACCGGAAGCGGTAAAACGACCATTTTGGATTGCATTCTGCTTGCTCTTTACGGAAGAAACGGCGAACGCGGCGACAAACTAGTCGATTATATAAATTTGCGGCGCGACTGGGGAAGAATCGTCTTTACGTTTGACGAAAACGGAGAAGAATATTCGTGCGAACGTCTTATACATCGTAAGGAAAGTAAGTGCAAAAATCTTGTATATAAAAACGGCGAAGCGATTTGCGACGGCAAGGCGGCGACCGACTACATTCAAGAACTAATAGGACTGTCGGTTGACGAGTTTACTAATGTAGTAGTGCTTCAGCAAGGTCAATTCGCTAGATTTTTGAAGTCCTCGAAGAAGTATCGTCGCGGAGTTATCGAAAAACTTTTCAATCTTCGTAGATTTAACGGAATTTACGGAAAAATCAGCGCTAAGGCAACAGAACAGCAAGCGCGGGTGGCGGCTATCGAAAAAGCCGCGGAGGGAATGACCGTTACGGACGAAAGCGTTAAAGCCGGAACGGTTGCGCTCGAAAAATTAAAGCGCGATTACAAGGAGGCGTTTTGTAGCTTAGAAAAAGCGAAAAAGACTGCTATTTCCGTACAAAAAGCGCGTGAAGAATATGTCAGAAACGAACAAATTAAGGCGGACGTCGAAAAAAAGAAGACCTCTCTTGCGGCGCTGGACGGAAGCGAGCAACGCAGAATAATCGTCGAACGCGAGTTGATTGCCGACGAGCGCGAGTTTGAAAAAAGAGAAAAGGAGCGCGATAGGCTGGTTTCGAAAAAAGTATTGTTGGGCGAGGCGGTAAACGCTTTTTCCGAAATCGAACGCGAAGAACGCGATATCGCTGAACTTCAAAAGGCGTTTGACGAGCACAAAACGATTGTGCTTGCACTCGAGGGCGAGACGAAAAAGCTCGAGGCGGAGCGTAACGAACGCGCGCTTACGGTAAAAAGCGAGGCTGAGGAATGCGGCATACCGAGCGGCGACGTAAAGACGTTAGCGATAAAAAAGGCTCAGAAAGTCGTCGCCGAAATTCGCTTGTACGAGCAAAAGACGAAACAAATTGCCGAGCAGGAGCGCGAATGTAAAAGGAAAGAAAGCGACGAGGAAACGCAACTTAAGGCGTACAAGGCGGCTTTGGCTGCGCATAACGAGTTAAGCGAACGAGTGAAAATCACAATTGAACGTGCAAAAAAAGCTCGCGTCGAATACGAAAAAGAGATCGCGGCAGATGCGGCGGCGCTACTTATTGCCGGACTAAAGGAGGGCGACGTGTGTCCGGTTTGCGGGCATACGATAGATGAAGCGCGTGGTTGCATCGCGAGGGAGACGCGCGCTACGGAACTGTCGAAAGAATTGACCGAACTGGAGAAAACGGCGGAAGCAGAGAGAGAACGTTTGGCATCGTCCGCGACCTTCGTTTCGGCAAGTTCTGAGAAACTTTCGGCTGCGAAAAAGGCGACGGAAGCCGAGCGTAAGCGCCTTTTGGATATGACTGCCGAAATCGGTGATTTCGACGCGGTTGCGGCGAAAAACGAAGTCGAGCGATTTAATGCTTTGGAACGCTCTTGCGCGGAACTTGAACAAATCGAGGACGCTTTTAATAAGTCGAAAGCAAAATCGGACGTCGAAACAGCCGCTAACGCCGAAAGAGAAAAGAGCTTGTTATCGCGTTTGCAGGCGCTTTGCAAAAGAAAGAGCGCCTTGTCCTCGGACGCGGAGACCGCAAAAAACGAACTTAAAGAAATCGAAAAAATTCTTCTGGGGATGAATCAAAAGAAGGAGGAACTGCGTCGTCGTCGCGAAACGTACGAGGAGAACGCGCTTAAACTAAAGGAGCAACGCGCTTCGTTGGAAGCGGAAATAAAGTCGTTGGAGTCGCAACTTAAAGAGCCGGAGGCGGTATCCGAGCAAGAGGTTGCTCGCGTGCTTTCGCTGGCGGAGATTGCCGAAACCGAGGAGCGCAGACTTTTGGCGCTTTGCAGTGCGGAGGAAAGCGGTCTTGCTCGCGATAAAGAAGAACTCGAGCGGTTCGGCAAGCTTATGCGAGAGTGTGAATCGGCAAAAAACGAGCAAAAGAGGTACGAAGAACTTGCAAAGCTTTTCAAAGCGGACGCGTTTATGGAATTTGTTGCGGCGGAATACGTCAAAGAATTTACGCTGTCGGCAAGTGATACGCTGTCCGAACTTACGGGCGGCAAATATCGAATGGATTACGACGAAGGACTCGGAGAGTTTTTTGTGACCGATTTTCTTTCGGGTAACGCGAGAAGAGGCGTAAAAACGTTGTCGGGCGGAGAGACGTTCCTTGCTTCTCTAGCGCTTGCGATAGCTATATCGGGCAGTTTAAGCAAGCAACGCAATTACGAATTTTTCTTTATCGACGAGGGATTCGGTACGCTTTCGTCCGATGCGATAGATACGGTTGTCGCCGCGCTTGAACGGCTGTCGCGCGATACGCTCGTCGGCGTTATTACTCATCGAAGCGAGCTTATCGAGCGAATACCGATGGTCGCTAGGGTAGAGCCTGCAACCGAAAGCGAAGGGAGTAAAATCGTTTGGTAAGACTATAAAACGCGCGCGTTGTATTGTAAGAAAATCAACATATGCGCCGTGCAAATAAACATGTCGGAGCAAAATCGGACGACTTTACTTGGCGAAGAAAAAAGGTTGCGTGAAAATTTCGCGCTACTTTTTTTCTTTTTACACAAAAACCTTTTGCTTTTTAGCCTGAATGTGGTATAATGTACGATGTATAATGCGTGGAGTTTACTTATTTTGAGCGAATGAAGCGACGGACGCAAACGGAGGACGGTTTACAAGTAACGATGGTAGCGATTTTTACCGAAAGCGAAAAGCAAAAGGCGTTTGCCGAAAAGAAAAGATTGTTTTGGACGTGGACGGCTTTTTTGGCGGCATACGTCGTTATAATCGCGGCGCTGATTATTATTAACTGCGTGGACATAACGCTTACCGCGTCGCGCGCTCTGCAAGTCCCGTTTACCGTTGCGGCGTGCGCGTTGACGTTTTTGTTCGGCGGAGGGAGCTACTTTTTCTTTTCGATTAAGTATCGACTTACTCGAAGCTACTGCAAAATGCTTGTCGATATGAAAAACGGTTTGAAGGACCGCGGTAAGGGCAAGTTTGTCGCTATAGAGACGGACATAGGCGAAAAACTGGGCGTAGAGTTTTATTCGCTCGTTCTAGATTGTCCGCCCATGAAACGCGGCGATATCACCGAGCGTAAAATACTGGTCGAAAAATCGCACGTTTTGCCGCATTTTGACAAAGGCGACGAAATAGAGTTTGTAGCGTACGCTAATATTTTGGTGGCGTTCGACGTAAAGAAACGCCAAACGAAGAAGGAAGAAATTTCGACGGAAGAAAATTTATAGGAGGCATGCAATGAAGGCAATCGTAACCGTTATCGGAAAGGATAAGGTGGGCATCATCTCGAAAGTTACGGGATTTTTAAGCGAAAGGGGCGTAAACGTCGAGGACATATCGCAAACTATTTTGCGCGATTATTTCGCTATGTTTATGCTTGTGGAGGCTTCCGACAAGCAAATCGCGGCTCAACTTTCCGGCGAGTTGGAGGAACTCGGCAAGGAAATAGGAGTAAACATCAGAATACAGCACGAAGATATCTTCAACGCTATGCACAGGATTTGACGTTATGCTGAATAAAAACGAAATTTTTGAAACGATAGATATGATAGATCATCGTAATTTGGACGTTCGTACGATTACGATGGCGCTTTCGCTTTTCGATTGCATTTCGCGTTCGAAACAAGAAACGGCGGAAAGAGTATACGAAAAAATAATCTGCAAGGCTAAAAATCTCGTAAAGGTCGGCAACGATATCGCCGCGGAATACGGCGTACCTGTAGTCAACAAGCGCGTATCCGTTACGCCGATTAGCCTTATCGGCTCGGCAAGCGGCGGCTATGAGGAAATTGCTCTTGCGATGGATAAGGCGGCGGAGGAAATAGGTATAGACTTTATCGGCGGTTACGGAGCGCTCGTTCATAAAAGCGCTACGCCGCAGGAAATAGACTTTATAAATACCATTCCGAACGTTTTAAGTAAGACAAAAAAGGTTTGTTCGTCGGTTAACGTGGGCAGTACTAAAAGCGGTATCAATCTTGACGCCATCGTTCTTTTGGGCGAAAAGATAAAAGAGCTTGCGTATCTTACTCGCGACAACGACAGTATAGGCTGCGCAAAGTTCGTCGCGTTTTGCAATGCGGTCGAGGATAATCCGTTTATGGCGGGCGCGTTTAACGGAGTAGGCGAGGGCGATTGCGTCATTAACGTCGGCGTTTCCGGTCCGGGCGTAGTCGAGTACGCGATAAAGAAGCACCCGGGCGAGAGAATCGACACCATAGCGGAAGTCATCAAAAAGACGGCGTTTAAGATTACCCGAGTCGGTCAGCTTGTCGCTCAAGAAGCGGCAAAACGATTGGACGCGGAGTTCGGTATAGTGGACTTATCGCTTGCTCCGACGCCGAAAGTAGGCGATTCCGTGGCGCACATTTTGCAGGAAATGGGACTCGAATCCGTCGGTACGCACGGAACCACGGCGTGCCTTGCCATTTTGAACGACGCAGTCAAGAAGGGCGGCGTTATGGCTACCAGTTCCGTCGGAGGACTAAGCGGCGCGTTTATCCCCGTGTCCGAGGATATAGGAATGATTAACGCTGTAAGAAGCGGCGCTCTTTCCATCGAAAAACTCGAGGCGATGACATGTGTTTGCTCCGTAGGTCTCGATATGATTGCCGTGCCCGGAGACACGTCCGCTTCTACAATCAGCGCGATAATAGCGGACGAGTGCGCAATCGGTATGGTCAACAATAAGACGACCGCCGTCAGGATTATTCCCGCTTACGGAAAAGGCGTAGGTGACGAGGTCAACTTCGGCGGACTACTCGGCTCGGCTCCGATAATGCCGCTAAGAGGAGAAAGTGCGGAGGCGTTCGTGTCGCGCGGCGGCAGGATTCCTGCGCCCTTGCACAGTAACAAGAATTGATGCTTCGGCGGAGAGTTCGGGTGTTTGTCGGACAAAATAAGAAAGTTCGCAATCGGTAAAGAAAAATAATAAATATAAGAGGCGTTTAATGAAAAGAAATGACGTAAAAACCGAATATATTTGGAAATTAGAGGACATTTTTGAAAGCGACGAGAGTTGGAACGAAGAACTTAATGCGTTTTGTCGCGATATGACGGCGATATCCGATTATAAGGGTAGGTTGAAAGATGACGGAACGCTTCTCGAGGCGCTTCGTCTTTCGGACGAACTGGAGACCAGACTCGAGAGATTATATGCGTATGCGCATATGCGTCGTGACGAAAATTCCGCTACGGATAAATACGTCGGAGCGTGCGACAGGGTGGATAACGCTGAAGCTCGTTATAGCGCGCTTTGTTCATTTATGACGTCGGAAATAAGCGAAATGGACGAGACTGAACTCAATCGTCTCGCAGCTAGCGAAGAATTTTCGGATTACTCGTATATGCTTGGCGAAATAGCTCGCAAGAAAAAGCACGTTTTAAGCGAAAAAGAAGAAAAATTATTGGCTTCCGCTTCGCTTGTTACGGGTACGTTCGAGGATATTTTCGGTAAAATAGATTATATCGACTTGCCGCTTCCCAAAATAACGACCGGTGACGGTAGGCGAGTTCAACTTACGCAAGGAACGTATTCGCTTCTTTTGCAAAGTCAGGATCCGATTACTCGCCGTCGTGCGTTTAACGGCCTTTACAAGACGTATGAAAAACTCATAAACACGCTTGCGGCAACTTATGTCGGCAGCGTTCGTTCCGACAACTTCTTCGCATTTGCGAGAGGATACGAAGGCGCGCTCGGCGCGGCTCTCTTTTCGGGGAATATACCGTCCGAAGTTTACGACAATCTTCTTGCCGCCGTGGGCGACGGAACGAAAACGTTGCACGATTACGTCTTGTTCAGAAAGCGCGCGATGGGCGTTAAAAAACTTCATATGTACGATATGTACGTTTCCTTGGTGAAGGGGATAGACAAAAATTACGAATACGAGGAAGCTTTCGAGATTGTTTTGCGCGGTCTTGCGCCCATTGGCGAAGAGTACGTCGGTCTTTTGAAAAAAGCAAAAGACGAACGTTGGATAGACGTGTACGAAACCGAAAACAAGCGGAGCGGAGCGTACAGCTGGGGATGCGCGGGCGTACACCCGTTTGTTCTTCTTAACCATACCGGTACGACTCACGACGTGTTTACGATAGCGCACGAGTTAGGGCATTCTTTGCACAGTTATTATTCTAGCGCCACTCAGCCGTATGCGAAGGCGCACTATTCGATATTCGTCGCCGAAGTTGCTTCTACCGTAAACGAGGTTTTACTGCTAAAGCATCTAATCGGGACCGCAAGTACGCGCGAAGAGCGAATGTATTACCTTAATTACTATTTGGAAATGTTCCGTACTACGTTGTTCCGCCAGACGATGTTTGCCGAGTTCGAAAAAATCAGTCACGATATGGCATCTAACGACAGACCGCTTACGCCCGAAACGCTGTCTGAAGCATATTACGAACTTAACCGCAAATATTACGGCGACGCGGTGGAACACGATAAGCTCATTCGTTACGAGTGGGCGCGTATACCGCACTTTTATTCGGCGTTCTACGTGTATAAGTACGCTACGGGAATTACCGCGGCGGTCAACATCGCTAATGCGATACTCTCCGGCGAGGACGGCGCACTGGATAGATACAAGCGCTTCCTTTCTGCGGGTGGAAGCAAGTCGTCGTACGAGATATTGTGCGACGCGGGCGTAGATCTTCGCGACAAAAAACCGTACGAGGTCGCTATGCGTGAGTTTGCGGATACGTTGGACGCGTTGAAAAAAGAATTCGAAACGGTTTAACGATTAAGATATAATTCGCCTAGGCTCTTGACGACGTAAAAGAGTTTTTATGGCGAATAAGGAGATGTTTATGATTAAGATATTGAAAAGAGTCGCCGCGGGAATCGCGCTTGCCTTGGTTGCTCTTACCGCGTGTTCGTGTGCGAACGTAACGTGTTATTACGGCTACGATTCGTCGTATTATTACTATTCGTATCAAATATCGCTTTCGGACGCGGTGATTACGTCTTTACAGGCAACCGCTGCGGAGAAAACGGCGGGCGGAGAAAGATGGACTCTTGCGTCGTATTTTCAATGTTTCGAGGACGTAACCGGCGTTGACTATTCGCTGGCTGAGCGCACCGAAAGCGGAATGGATTATTGGTTTAGCTCGTATGTGCCGAGAAGCGAGGTCGATTCGGATTCGTCCGATAGCGATTACGAAGTCGAGTACGGATTTTTTCAAAACAAGATAATTTGCACCACGAAAAATCCCGTTTCAGGGGTTGGTTCGGCTTATGAGTCGGCGCAACAAGGCAGCGGGACGTTGTATGATGTTTTGGCAAACGGATATAGCGAACTCGGTGTTACTTTGCCTGCGTTCGAAGAGGCGTTTCCGGCGGCGACCGGTATGGCAAAGTCGGATATAAGCTTTACCTTTTTGTGGCAGATATCCGGCGTCGAGTCGCCTGACGGCGAGCTTATAACCGACGAATACGGCAACGAGTACGTTAAATGGACGGCAACTTATAATACCGAAACGCACGACGTTACCTATTACTACTATACCGTTAATTCGCTAGGCTGGTACGTGGTTATTTTGGGAATCGGAATAGTCGTTACCGTTATTGTCTTTATAGCGACGAAGAAGAGAAAAGAAACTCCGAAGATGGAAGAGCCTAAAAAACAGCATAACGGTTCTCCGTTCGGCTATGGCGGACGAGCAAACGGCGCGGACGCTCAACGCGACCATGGAAAAATAGACCCGTTTGAGGACGAAGCTGCGGAAAGAGAGAGACTAAAGCGCTCTGCCGAGGAAATATTCGGAGCCGACGACGCGCAAAAGGTTCGTAAGGAACTCGACGATATCTTCGGGATTGACGATGACGATAAGAAATAACGCAATCGAGAAAAACAAACAACTAAAGGGAAAAACGGATAGAAAAAACATATCGTTTTGTGGCAAATAAAAGGGAAAAATTAAAATGGATTCGGAATTTATAAGAAACGTTGCAATAATCGCGCACGTCGATCATGGCAAAACGACGCTTGTGGACGCGTTGCTCAAACAAGGCGGAGCATTTCGCTCGAATCAGTCGGTTGCCGAACGAGTTATGGACAGCAACGACATCGAGCGAGAAAGAGGGATTACGATTCTTGCAAAGAACACCTCCGTTAAGTACGGAAATTACAAAATTAACATAGTCGATACGCCCGGTCACGCCGATTTCGGCGGCGAGGTCGAGCGCATACTCAAAATGGTAAACGGGGTCGTTTTGCTAGTAGACGCATACGAGGGTACTATGCCGCAGACGCGCTTTGTTCTGCAAAAGGCGCTTGCGCTCGGACACCCGGTAATTATCGTCGTAAACAAGGTTGATCGCCCCGACGCGCGCATAGGCGAAGTCGTCGACGAAGTGCTCGAATTGCTGCTTGATCTAGACGCGACCGAGGAACAGCTCGATAGTCCGATAGTTTATTGTTCGGCGCGGAACGGAGTAGCCAGCCTCGATCCTAACGTAATGGGCGAAAACTTGATTCCGCTTTTCGAAAAAATCGTGCGGCACATTCCCGCACCGCAGGGCGACAAAGAAGCGCCTGTGCAAATGCTGGTGTCCGCGCTTGACTATTCCGAATACGTCGGTTCGATAGGAATCGGCAGGATAGAACGCGGTACTTTGCGCACTAATCAGCAAGTAGTGCTTGCAAATTATCATAAGCCGGAGCAACATTTAAGAGCAAAGGTTACGAATATTTACCTTTTCGAAGGACTTAATCGAGTTGCGACCGAAAGCGCGACGGCGGGAGATATCGTTTGCGTCAGCGGCGTTGAAGGCGTGTCGATAGGAGATACGTTATGCTCCGACACTTGCGTCGAGTCGATAGAGTTCCCCAAAATTTCCGAGCCTAGCGTCGAAATGACGTTTTCCGTCAACGATTCTCCGTTTGCGGGAAAAGAAGGGAAGTTTGTTACGTCGCGACACCTTCGCGCGCGGCTTTACAAGGAACAGATACGCGACGTAAGCCTCAAGGTTAGCGACACGGACAGTGCGGACGCTTTTACCGTTTGCGGAAGAGGCGAAATGCATTTATCCATACTTATCGAGAATATGCGAAGAGAGGGTTACGAGTTTCAGGTTTCGATGCCCAAGGTTCTTTTTAAGACTATCGACGGCGTACTTTGCGAGCCGATTGACACGTTAGTTGCCGACGTACCCGAAGAGTTTGTAGGCGCCGTAATGCAAAAAATGGGCACTCGCGCGGGCGAACTTGTAAGTATGACTCCCGTCGGCGGCAGAATGAAAATGGAATTTTCGGTGCCCAGTAGAGGCTTGTTCGGATATAAATCCGAATTTCTTACCGATACGAAGGGAGAGGGAATACTTAATTCCGTATTCGACTCGTATCAGCCTTATCGAGGCGACTTCGAGCGGCGTAATTGCGGCTCGCTGGTAGCATACGAGGCGGGCGAGGCTGTAACGTACGGAATGTTCAACGCTCAGGACAGAGGTCCGTTGTTTATTTCTCCGGGCACGAAGGTTTACGAGGGAATGGTCGTAGGCGAAAATCCCAAGGGCGGAGATATAGTAGTTAACGTCTGTAAGAAAAAACAGATGACCAATATGCGTGCGGCAGGCTCGGACGAGGCTTTGCATTTGACGCCGCCGGTGACTTTTTCGCTTGAACAGTGCCTTGAGTTTATTGCCGACGACGAACTTTTGGAGGTTACGCCGACGAACTTGCGCATACGGAAGAAAATACTCGATTCTTCGCTTCGTGCGAAAGCTGAATATCGCAAAAAAATGGACAGAGAGTAGATAGGGAGGGAGAAATGCCAAAAAATTCTACGCAAGCAAATATGCATCCTAACGTCGCGGCGCGAATTTTGCCGCACAGCGACGAAGCGGAGCAGGCTCTTTTGAGTTGCGTTCTTATCGACGAGGACGCACCCATAACGATTCTTTCCGAGCTTAAGGCAGACGATTTTTATCAGCCGCAGCACAAAGAAATTTTTCAGGCGATGCTTAATCTGTACAACAGGGATCGTCCGATAGATTTTGTTACGCTTGTGCAGGAAATAGAGGAAATGGGAATATCCGAAAAGATAGGCGGAGTTACGTATATTTCCTCGCTGTCGAACTATGTTCCCGCCGCGGACAATTACGCTCACTATTTAGAGATTGTAAAAAAGGATTCGCTCCTTCGTCAACTGATTGCCTCCGCGCAAAGCATAATGGATAAGGCGTATTCCGTCGACGCGGACGATCAGGCGCTCGGCTTTGCGGAAAGCGAGATATTCCGTCTGTCCGAAAAAAACGACCGAGGAAGCATGATACTGATGTCCGAAGCGGTGGAACGAGCCGTTAAGACGATGGACGACAAGCAGAAGAATCCTACCGACCAGAATACGATACCCATTCCTTTTGCCGGACTCAACGAAATGCTGGGGGGATTTCACAATTCCGACCTTGTACTTATAGCGGCGCGCCCGGGACAGGGAAAAACCAGCCTTGGTATGAATTTGATATCGCACGCGGCGTTAGATAAATCGCGCACTACTCTTGCCGGAAAGCCGGACCCGTTCCGTTGCGCGGTATTTTCGCTGGAAATGTCTGCCGAGCAAATCGCGACGAGACTTTTGTGTTCGGTCGCAAAGGTCAGTATGAATCACGTCAAAAACGGAACGCGTACTCCGGAAGAAATACAGCGTATCGTTCAAGCGCAAAACAAACTTCGTTCTGCCAAGATATTCGTGGACGACAGCGCTCTTACCACGCCTATCGAAATTTTGTCGAAATGTCGTCGCCTTAAACGTACGCACGGCTTGGACCTTGTAATGGTGGATTATCTTCAATTGATGCACTCCGGAAAACGAGTCGAAAGCCGTCAGCAAGAGGTTTCCGAAATTACCAGAACCATGAAAATCGCGGCAAAAGAGTTGAACGTTCCGATTTTGCTGTTGTCGCAGATGTCGCGCGATATCGAAAAGCGTGACGACAAGCGTCCGCAGATGTCCGACCTTCGCGAATCGGGCGCTATCGAGCAGGATGCTGATATTATAGTATTTTTGTACCGCGAGCACGACCCGCAAGATCAGACGGTTCCCGAAGACGAGCGGACGAAGTGCGATATAATAGTCGCCAAGCATCGTAACGGCGAAACCGGAAAAGTGACGGTTCGCTGGCACGGCGAATATACTACATTCGAGGACCTTAATCAGTCTAGAAGATCGTCGGACGAAGG
>CAYTKK010000004.1:23326-26864 GCA_964438355.1 uncultured Lachnospiraceae bacterium
GCGAATATACTACATTCGAGGACCTTAATCAGTCTAGAAGATCGTCGGACGAAGGTTATAGCGGAGGACAAAGGACCAGTTTCGTTATGGACAACGACGCTGTGCCCGATATGGACGCCGCCCCCGATATTCCGCCCGTTTCGGACGGGTATGACGCCGCTCCAGATTCCGCGCCGTTCGAAGGCGTCGAATACGGTGAGGACGATGCTCCTGACGACGCGCCCAAGCCCATGTCCATCGACGCGTTTTTCGATATGCCCGACCGTGGCAACGATGACGACGTTATTTGACGCGGATAGGTAATAAATAAGCAATTTAATGCGGGCGCGTTCTAGAAATCGAATCACGTAAGAGACAAAAGTGTGGAAAGGATGAAAGACAAAGAATCAAAAAACAGAATAGCTTCGGGGATTGCGACTTCCGCACTCGGAGTTATTCTCAATCTTCTTTTGGCGGTGTCGAAAACTGTTGCCGCCGTCATCACCGGCTCCGTTTCGGTTATGTCGGACGCCGTAAATAACTTTTCGGACGTAGCCACCGGGTGCGTGTCCTTAAGCGGCTTTGTCGTTGCCGGGAAAAAGGCGGATAGCGAGCATCCCTTCGGGCACGGCAGGTTCGAATACGTTGCGGCGCTTATTATAGGACTTACCGTCGTGGTCGTAGGAATAGAGCTTATAATTTCGTCGGTAAAGAGCATTGTTTCTTCCGCGCCTATCGCTTACTCGACCGTTGCCGTAATAACGTTAATTGCGTCCGTCGCTGTTAAATCGTTTATGGCGGTGTTCTATTTCGTGCGTAATCATACGTTAAAGTCGGATACCGTACGCGCCGCCGCTTTTGATAGCTTGAGCGACTGTATAGTTACTACGCTTATCCTTGTTTCATATGCACTGGATCCGTATGTCGGCTTTTCGCTTGACGGAGTTACCGGCGTTTTGGCGGCAGTGTTTATAATAGTGGGCGCTGTAAAAATAGCGGCGTCTACCGTGGGTAAACTCATCGGCGGCAGGGACGGCGAAACCGAAAAGAGGATAGAACAACTTATGAAAAGTCAGCCGTCTGTGCTTGGTTGGCATGACTTATGTGCGCACGACTACGGCGAGGGCAAAAGAGTAGCTTCGGTGGACGCCGAGTTCGATAAAAATCTTACTTTTGCCGAGGTTCACGACATCGTTGATAAAATAGAAAGAGAAGCGTTTTCTCGCTTCGGAATAAATCTTGTCGTACACAGTGACCCTATAGATGTTTCCAACGTTCGCCTTCTCGAACTTCGTCGCGTCGTGATAGCTTCCTTGGAAGAGTACGGGCGCGCGGCGTCGTTTCACGAACTTAATATCGACGACGAGCGGCGAGAGGTCGGTCTGCATTTGCGCCTTACGGAACCGTTGATGCGCGAAAAGGAAAAAATCGTCGCCGAACTTATCGAAAAAGTCGGAATCGTTATGGACGGATACGGAGTAAATATTAAATTTGATTTTATGTAGATTATTCGAAGAAAGCCACCTTTTGTCGCGCTTTCGGTCGGCAACGCAAAAATCGTAATTGAACGGGTATAAAGTAAATATAAAAAGGAAAAACTCTGCTTATCTAACGAGCGGAGTTTTTTATGCGGCGGCAATTTACGATTTTAAGTATAGTAACGTTTTCGATGTTGCTTTTGCTTTGTGCGGGAGCTTTGCGCCCGAGGCTTTTCGACTTGCCGATAAACGCTTCGGACGGCGCGAAATTCACTGTTTTCGACGAAAGCGATATAAGCGTCGACGTAACTAACGCCGTTTTTTATCCCGACGGATACGAACGCGTGGATTGTTTGGGCGGGATAGGCGAGGCGATGTCGGCTATTGATTTTTTTGCCGCGGAAGTAGTCGAAGAAGAACAACTCGGCGACGAACTCGTCGTGTTTTACGCATATTCGCACAAACTCGCTCGCAAGGTAACGCTCGAATGCGGCACCGTCAATATTATGATAGCGGTAAATAAAAATTCCGGGGTTATGGTTCTCGGGTATCCGTTGATAAAGGGCAGCTTCTAGTCGGTTTGGGAAAATTGATTTTCTTAAGAAAAATATTTTATCGGCACGTATAGGCGGCAAAATATTGTCCATAATCAGTGATACGACAGGAGGTAATTATGAAAATTTATAATAGTGAAAAAAGCAAGAAGGCGAGCGGAGATCACAAACTGTTTTACTGGGCGGTCGCGATAGCCGCGGTCGTCGTGCTTTCTCTTACGGCGACGCTCGTTGCGGTGTTCGGTTCGCGCCCCGTCGACGATTCGGCGGCGGTCGGCGGCGATTCGGTTACCGATACGGCGGGAGATCCCGAAACGCCTAGCGGGGGAGAGCCTGACGCGCCTAAAGTAGACCCGATCCCGGGTGAGGGCGATTCGATAATAGAACCGTCCGGCGGAGAGGCGGTGACGTTTGTCGCGCCGACTTCGAGCGCTCGAGTAATAAGAGGCTATTCCGCAGAGCAGGTGGTATATATGCCGTCCGTAAATATGTGGAAAACGCATGAAGGTGTCGATTTTGCGGCAACGGAGGGTGAACAAGTGCTTTCTGTGTCTGCAGGTACCGTGTTGTCCGTCGAGGAGACGACTCTCGAGGGCTTAGTCGTTACCGTTCGTCATAACGGCGAACTTAAAAGCGTTTACAAGTCGCTTGCGTCGGCTTCGGTTAAGGCGGGAGACTCGCTTAAAACCGGTGACATTATAGGCGTTGCGGGCACCATGATGACGGAGGGTAGCGACGGCGTTCACGTTCATCTTGAAATGTACGACGGCGAGACAAGCGTAGATCCGCTCGAGTATATAGACATCGGAGCGGAAAAGTAATTTTCGAAAATTCGAATTAAAAACGTTGCCGATAAAATCGGCAAGGCAAAAAGTCATCTATCATTCTTCTTTTTTTCGTCGTTGGCGGCGTAAGGCGTATGTTCTTGCGTCGCCGCTTTTGTTTTTTGAAAAGGAAATTTGTAAGAAAAAAGGCTTGCGTAATTGATTGTGTAGGTTTGTCAAACATATGAGACAGTTTTTAGGAAAAAATTTTAATTATGTAAAAGTCCGTCGTTTAAGTAGTCTAAGATATATTGTTTGGGGGATTTCCAGTGTAAAGGACGTATAGGAAAGGAATTATACCAACGAAGATGAACGGAAAGTTGCTTTTTGAAATCGTCAAAGGAATAAAACTTATGAGTGGCGTAGAAATATTCGTTGTCTTTTCTATGGGAACGTTCTACTTTTCCGTTATGTCTCGGGGTAAAGGGACGAATAAGTTTATGTTTTATTCCCAACTCTTTGAGGCGCGCCTCAAAGAGCGAGATTTTGCCCTTTTTGCGCTCGTCAAAAGACTTAATGAACTCTAACCCGTTATCTGTTTGAATACACTCTATCTTGAAAGGAAAAGCCTTAATCATAGCGTTGACAAACTGAACGGAAGAATAAGTGCTTTGTTCCTTAAAAGCCATAACGAAACGAAAACGAGAGTATTCGTCAATGGCGGTATATTGATAATAACGTTCCTGTAAGCCGTCTGCATCGG
>CAYTKK010000005.1:0-24770 GCA_964438355.1 uncultured Lachnospiraceae bacterium
CGCGGCGTTGTTATGAACCCGAACGATCACCCGCACGGCGGTGGTGAAGGCAAGTCCCCTGTCGGAATGCCCAGTCCTGTTACGCCTTGGGGTAAACCCGCTCTCGGCTACAAGACGAGAAAGCACAATAAGGCAAGCGATCGTTTTATCGTTAAGCGCATAAATTAGAGGTGTGAATTATGAGTAGAAGCAGTAAAAAAGCCCCTTATGTAGAGGAAAAATTGATGAAGAGAGTTGAGGCTCAGCTTGAAAGCACCGACAAAAAGGTAATCAAGACTTGGTCGCGCTCTTCCACGATATACCCCGAGTTCATCGGTTGCACGATTGCGGTACACGACGGTAGAAAGCACGTTCCCGTATATTGCACCGAGGAAATGGTAGGACACAAGCTTGGTGAGTTCGCTCCCACGCGTACCTTCAAAGGTCACGCCGGCGAGAAGTCCACTTCGGGTAAATAAGGAGTAGGTTATGGCAAAGAATTTAAGAGAAAAGACGCAGAAAATCAAAGAGAACAAGGACGTAAGACCTTGCGCTCACGCGAACTTCATTCGTATTTCCCCCTCTAAGGTAAGAGTGGTTATCGACCTCGTTCGCGGAAAGTCTGTTAATGAAGCACTTAACATCTTGGCGGTTACGCCCAAGGCTGCGGCAGAGCCTGTTTACAAGCTTATTCGCAGCGCGGTTGCAAACGCAGAGCATAACAACGGTTTGGCAAGAGCCGATTTGTACGTAGCTGAAATCAAGGCGGACGGCGGTCCGATTCTGAAGAGAGTTCAGCCTCGCGCACAAGGCAGAGCGTTCCGTATCAACAAACGCACCAGCCATATTACCGTGGTTCTCGATACCGTTAAGGAGGGTAAGTAATTATGGGACAGAAAGTTAATCCCCACGGAATGAGAGTCGGCGTTATCGCGGGCTGGGACGCTCAGTGGTACGCAAACAAGAAGGACTTTGGTAAGTTCATTCTCGAAGACAACAAGATTCGTAAATTCATCAAGAAGAAGTACTACGCTTACGGAATCGCAAAGATTATGCTCGAGCGTCCGCAAGGCAAGATAGTTATCAACATTCATACGTCCAAACCCGGTATGCTTATCGGTACGAAGGGCGCCGGTATCGAGCAACTTAAGAAGGAACTCGTTTCCGTAGTAGGAAATACGCCCGTACACATCAACATTCTCGAAGTTAAGCGCCCCGATATGGACGCAACGCTTGTTGCCGAGTCTGTCGCTCAGCAGCTAGAGAAGAGAAGTTCTTTCCGTCGCACTATGAAGCAGGCTATGGGCAGAGTAATGCGTAGCGGAGCAAAGGGTGTAAAGATTAAGGTTTCCGGTAGATTGGACGGAGCGGAGATTGCTCGTTCGGAGAGCTATCACGACGGTTCTATTCCCCTGCAAACGGTTCGTGCCGACATTGATTACGGTACGGCTGAGGCGCACACCACTTTCGGTATTATCGGAGTTAAGGTTTGGGTCTACAAGGGAGAGGTTCTTCCCGCTGTAAAGAGCGTTGAAGGAGGAGATAAGTAATTATGTTAATGCCTAAAAGAGTTAAAAGACGTCGCGTTCATCGTGGCAGAATGAAGGGCAAGGCAATCGCAGGCGGCGTTATTGCTTACGGCGAGTACGGTCTTGTTTCCACCGAACCCGGTTGGATTACCGCTAATCAAATCGAGGCAGCGCGTATCGCGATGACTCGTTACATCAAGAGAGGCGGTAAGGTATGGATTGATATCTTCCCCCACAAACCCGTTACCAAGAAGCCTGCCGAGACCCGTATGGGTAGCGGAAAGGGCGCGCCCGAG
Source organism: uncultured Lachnospiraceae bacterium (assembly GCA_964438355.1). GTDB lineage: Bacteria > Bacillota > Clostridia > Christensenellales > Pumilibacteraceae > UBA10677. Next base: position 1,805 of record CAYTKK010000005.1, read on the forward strand.
TACTGGGTAGCCGTTGTTAAACCCGGTAGAGTAATGTTCGAAATGTCGGGAGTTGCCGAAGAGGTTGCAAAGGAGGCGCTTCGTCTTGCTTCGCACAAGCTGCCCGTTAAGTGCAAGATTGTGAAGAAGTCGGATATCGTTTCCGCAGACGATCAGAAGGAGGTTAATGCATAATGAAAGCAGCTATGCTTAAAGATATGAGCGACGCAGAATTGCAGGTTAAGCTCACTGAACTCAAGCAAGAACTTTTCAACCTTCGTTTTTCGCACGCGACCGGTCAACTTGCTAACCCCCAGCAAATGGTAAACTGCAAGCGCGACATCGCAAGAGTCAAGACGATTCTTCGCGAGCGCGAGATTAAGGGTTAACGGAGGAAATAACAATGGCAGAAGTTATTGTAAGAAAAGAAAGAAAAGAGCGTATTGGCGTCGTTGTTTCCGATAAGATGGACAAGACCATCGTCGTTGCCATCAAGGATAAGGCGAAGCATCCGCTTTATAAAAAGACCATCAACAAGACTAAGAAGATTAAGGCTCACGACGAGCTCAATCAATGTGGCGTAGGCGATACCGTTTTAATCGCAGAGACCAGACACCTTTCCAAGGACAAGTGCTGGAGAGTGGTTGAGATCATCGAGAAGGCGAAGTAAGGAGAAAAATTATGATACAACCTCAATCTTATCTTAAAGCCGCAGACAACAGCGGAGCAAAAGAGCTTATGTGCATCAGAGTGCTCGGCGGTTCGTTTAGAAAGAGCGGCAATATCGGTGACGTCATAGTTGCATCCGTAAAGACTGCTACGCCCGGCGGCGCAGTCAAGAAGGGTGACGTAGTTCGCGCCGTAATCGTAAGAACGCACCAGGGTATCAACCGTCCCGACGGTTCGCACATCAGATTCGATGACAATGCAGCCGTTATTATCGACAGCCAGAAGCAGCCGCGCGGTACCCGTATCTTCGGACCTATCGCAAGAGAATTGCGTGACAAGGACTATATGAAGATTATATCCTTGGCTCCCGAAGTAATCTAATCCGGAGGAAGAGAAAACATGTCATTACACGTAAAAAAGGGCGACAACGTACTCGTTCTCGCAGGAAAGGATAAGGGTAAGACCGGAAAAGTTCTTTCGGTTAATCCCGACAAGGCAACGGTAGTGGTTGACGGCGTTAACGTTGTTACCAAGCACAATAAGCCCCGTTCTGCTCAGGTTCCCGGCGGAATCGAGAAGGTTAACGGCAATATCGACATCAGCAACGTAATGGTTATTTGCCCCGTATGCGGCAAGGCAACCAGAATCGCAGCCGGTGAAGAGTCCGGCAAGAAGGTCCGTCTTTGCAAGAAGTGCGGCGCCGGTCTTGACGTCAAGGTAGCGAAGAAGACCACGAAGAAGTCCGCTAAGGCTTCCGCTGAAGGCGATGCGGCTCCTGCCGAGAAAAAGACCGTAAAGAAGACGAAAAAGACGGCTGAAAAGTCTACCGAAAAGAAAGCTTCTACTGCAAAGAAGTCGACCAAGAAGGCGACTGAGGCAGAAGAGAAGTAGTGGAGGGAATTATGGCAGAAAACAAAAATCAGGTTGCGGCAACGGCTGCAACCGATTCGGGAAGATACCGCTTGCTTACCTTGTATAAGACCGAAATCGTTGCGGCTCTTATGAAGGAACGCGGATACAAGAACGTTAACGAGGTTCCCGCGCTCGATAAGATAATTGTCAATATGCGTTTGGGCGACGTTAAGGATAACTCCAAGAGCGTAAGCTCCGCAATCAAGGAGCTGGAAGCCATCTGCGGACAAAAGGCAATGGTAACCAAGGCAAAGAAGTCCGTAGCAAACTTCAAACTTCGTGAGGGACAGACCGTCGGCGCAAAAATCACTTTGCGCGGACCGAGAATGTACGAATTTCTCGATAGACTCATTTCCATCGCGCTTCCGCGAGTAAGAGACTTCCGCGGAATTTCGGGAAAATCCTTTGACGGTAGAGGCAATTATGCTCTCGGAATCAAGGAACACATCATTTTCCCCGAGGTTTCCTACGAGCTTACGGAGAAAGTACGCGGTTTCGATATTTGCGTCGTAACCACCGCGAAGTCTGACGATGAAGCCAAAGCACTCCTTGTTAAGCTTGGAATGCCTTTCAAGAACTGATAGGGAAAAGGAGAAATCAAAATGGCAAAGAAAGCAATGATTAACAAACAGCAAAAGACGCAGAAGTATACTACTCGCGAGTATACCCGCTGCTCTATCTGCGGAAGACCGCATGCTGTTCTTCGCAAGTACGGTATTTGCCGTATATGTTTTAGAGAGCTTGCTTACAAGGGTGAAATTCCCGGCGTAAGAAAGTCGAGTTGGTAAAGGAGGACGATTATGGTAGTAACTGATCCTATTGCAGATTTGTTAACAAGAGTAAGAAACGCTCTTACGGCTAAGCACGAGACCGTAACCGTTCCGGCGTCCAAGATGAAAAAGTCTATCGTTGACATACTTGTCAGCGAAGGATTTATCAAGAGCGCGGAGATAGTTGAAAAGGAAGGTCAGAACGACATTCTTATCACCCTTAAGTACGGTCCTAAAGGCGCTAAGGTCATCAATAACCTCAAGCGCGTATCCAAACCCGGCTTGCGCGTATACGCTAGCTGCGAGCAGCTCCCCAAGGTTTTGGGTGGTATGGGAATCGCAATCATTTCGACTTCCAAGGGCGTTATGACCGATAAAGAAGCAAGAGCAAATAAAATCGGCGGCGAAGTTCTCGCCTACGTATGGTAACGGGAGGTTGATATGTCGAGAATAGGCAGATTGAACATCGCGGTACCCGCAGGCGTAACCGTTGATTATAGTAACAGTGTCGTTACGGTAAAGGGACCCAAGGGTACTCTTTCCCAAAAAATCGAAAGCAAGGACATCAACGTCGTTATCGACGGCGCTAACGTCAAGGTTGAGAGAGCTAACGACCAGAAGGAAACGAAGTCGATGCACGGTCTTTACCGCGTACTGATTGCTAACATGGTCAAAGGCGTTGTCGAGCCTTTCAAAAAGACCCTTGTTATCGCAGGCGTAGGTTATAAGGCGTCCGTTGCAGGAAACAAGCTCACGATGAGCCTAGGATTGTCGCACAACGTAGAGTACGTTGCTCCTGCCGGGATCACTATCGCTTGTCCCGACCAAAACACTGTGGTCGTAGAGGGCGTGAGCAAGGAACAAGTCGGTCAAGTAGCCGCTATCATCAGATCGAAGAGACCTGTTGAGCCTTATCATTTGTACGGAATCCATTATTCGGACGAAGTGCTTGTGAAGAAGGAAGGCAAGACCGCGGGTAAATAGGAGAGTAGATTATGATTAAGAAAGAAAATAAAAATGCCGTACGTGCAAAGAGACATCTCCGTGTTCGCTCCAAGATAAGCGGAACGGCAGAAGCTCCCCGTCTTAACGTATATCGTTCTACTTCCAACATTTACGTTCAGATAATCGACGACGTAAAGGGCAACACGCTCGTATCCTCTTCTACGATTGCAAAGGGCGTTAACGTAGAGGGTATGACCAAGACGCAGGCGGCTGCTGTCGTTGGTGCAGATGTTGCCAAAAAGGCTCTTGAAAAGGGAATCACCGAGGTTGTTTTCGACCGTGGCGGTTACCTTTACACCGGTCGCGTCAAGGCGCTTGCAGACGCTGCAAGAGAAGCCGGACTGAAATTCTAAGGAGGTTATCATGGCAAGAAGAGAACGTGAAGAACTTAAGCCGGACGACGGCTTTACCAGTAAGCTCGTTGGCGTTAACCGCATTTCCAAAACCGTTAAAGGCGGTAGAAATATGCGCTTTGCTGCGCTCGTAGTAGTAGGCGACGGTAACGGCAGCGTGGGAATCGGCTCCGGCAAGGCGGCAGAGGTTCCCGAGGCAATCAAGAAGGCAGAGCAGTCTGCAAGAAGAAACCTCGTTAAAATCGCTATCGACGGACATACCATTCCCCACGAGACCATCGGTACCTTCGGAAAGGGACATGTGCTTTTGAAGCCTGCTCCCGAAGGAACCGGCGTTATCGCAGGAAGCTCGGTACGTGCGGTTGTAGAGCTTGCAGGTATCAAAAACATAACCACCAAGGCTTACGGTTCGCGTAACCCGATCAACTGCGTAAAGGCTACTATGGAAGGACTTAAGAGCCTCCGTACCGCCGAGCAGATTGCAGCGCTTCGCGGAAAGACCGTAGAAGAGATTTTAGGGTAGGTGAATTATGGCAAAGAATGAAAACGCTAAAATAAAGGTTACGCTTGTAAAGAGCACCATCGGTTGCCTCGACAAGCAGAAGAAGACCGTACAGGCGCTCGGACTTAAGAAGATTCGTTCTTCCGCAATCCACAACGATACGCCCGCTATTCGCGGAATGATTTTCGTTGTAAAGCACCTTGTTAAGGTCGAACCCGTGGAGGCATAAGCTTATGAAAATACAAGAACTCACTCCCGCTCCTAACTCTAAAAAGAGCGTAAAGCGTCTCGGACGCGGTATCGGAAGCGGACTCGGCAAGACCAGCGGTAAGGGTCATAAAGGTCAGTGGGCAAGAAGCGGCGGCGGCGTACGCATCGGCTTCGAGGGCGGACAGATGCCCCTTGCTCGCAGATTGCCTAAGACAGGTTTCGATAATGCTTGGAAGAAGGTATATACGGTTATCAACGTGGACGTTCTCGAGCAATTCGACGACGGCTCCGTAATAACGGCTGAGGCTCTTTGGGAAGCAGGCGTTATTGCCAAGATCGAGCATTACGGACTTAAGGTTCTCGGTAACGGCGAGCTTACGAAGAAACTCACTGTTAAGGCTGCTAAATTCTCCAAGTCTGCAGTAGAAAAAATAGAGAAAGTCGGTGGAAAAGCTGAGGTGTTATAATGTTTCAGACTCTGGTAAATGCGTTTAAGAATAAAGATGTCAGAAACAAGATATTTATCACGCTTGCACTCTTATTCGTTTACCGTATAGGTTGCTGGTTGCCCGTTCCGGGTATCAGCGCTTCGGTAAGCGATACCGCAAGCAGTGGTGATACTCTCTTGTCGCTGTTGTCCGCCATCACTGGTGGCGCGCTCTCCAACGGAGCGTTTTTGGCAATCGGCATTTCACCCTACATTAACTCCTCGATTATTATTCAACTTCTTACTGTAGCAATCAAACCGCTTGAGAATCTTTCCAAGCAGGGCGAGGAAGGAAGAAAGAAGATTAACAAAATTACGCGTATCGTAGCGCTGGTGTTGGCTGTCGCTCAGGCTGCGGCAATCACCGTAAGCTGGGCAAATCAGGGCGGTCTCGAAACCGGTATTTTCCAAGGCTTTATGGCTCAGGAATGGGTAGTCGGCATATTTGTCGCTCTTATGCTGGTTGCAGGCTCGATGTTCACTGTTTGGCTGGGCGAGACGATTACCGAAGTAGGTATCGGTAACGGAATTTCTCTTCTTATCTTCATCGGTATTCTTTCCAGTACCGGTCTTGCAATCGTTTCGATGTTCGAGAGCATGGCTCAAGGCGACGAGTACGCTATTTGGGAACTTCTCGGCTTCGTTTTGATGGTTATCATCGTGTTCGCGCTTATCGTGTTTGTCGATCTTGCGGAACGCAGGATACCCGTTCAATATGCAAAGCAGATTAAGGGAAGAAAGCAATACGGCGGACAAAGCACCAATATTCCGCTTAAGGTCAACGCAAGCGGCGTATTGCCCATCATCTTTGCGACGGCTATAATTACGTTCCCGCAGGTTATCTGCCAAATGTTCTGGCCGACAAGCGATTTCTATGCTTGGTATATCCAGTGGATTGGACAGGGAACGCCGATTTACACCGTTCTTATGGGACTTTTGATACTGTTCTTCTGCTACTTCTATGCGCAGATTCAGTTCAATCCCGAAGAGGTTGCCAGAAACATTCAGCAGTACGGCGGATTTATCCAAGGTATCAGACCCGGCAAACCGACTTACGATTACTTGGTCAAGATATCCAAGAGAATTACTTTGTTCGGCGCGATTTATCTGGCGTTTATCGCTATCGTTCCGTCACTTGTGTTCTCTATCGTACTTACCGACGCAACGCTTGTCAACGCGCTGTCTGCAACCGGTATGCTAATCGTAGTATCCGTTGCGCTCGAGTTTAACAAGATGCTCGAAAGTCAATTGATGATGAAGCATTACAAAGGTTTCTTGAAATAAAACGGCTTACGCCGCGCAGGAAAGGGCGAATTTCGCTTGTCTGTTTCTTGCGCGGCTGTGCCGATAAATACGGAGTTAATTATGAATTTGATTTTGCTGGGCGCACCCGGCGCGGGAAAGGGAACGCAAGCCGTTCGTATGGCTGCGGAGTACGGAATCCCGCACATTTCTACGGGTGACATTTTTAGAAAGAACATTAAGGAACAGACTCCCGTCGGCATAAAGGCTAAGTCCTATATTGATAAGGGACAATTAGTTCCCGATGAGGTTGTTGTGGAACTGGTTGCACTTCGCCTTCAGGAGGAGGACGCCAAAAACGGTTTTCTGCTTGACGGATTTCCGCGCACGATTGCTCAGGCTCAGGCGCTTGACGCAATAGCAAAGATTGACACGGTAGTTAACATCGACGTTGACCTCGGAGCGCTCTCCGAACGCCTTTGCGGCAGACGCGTTTGCTCGAAGTGCGGTGAAAGCTATCATATCACCACAAAGTCAGACAATGCGTGCGATAAGTGTGGAGCGGAGCTTATGCATCGCGACGACGACAAACCTGAAACGGTTAATAAGAGGTTGGAGGTTTATGTAGCTTCTACGGCGCCGCTAATCGAATATTACGCGTCGCAAGGCAAGCTTGTAACCGTCGACGGTATGGGCAAAATCGAAGAAGTTTTTTCGGCAATTAAAGAGGCTTTGAAGTAAAAATGATTCCGGTAAAAAGCGAACAGGATCTCGTAAAAATGCGTGTGGCGTGTGCTGTCACCGGCGAAACGCTTAGAATGATAGAGGACTATATACGTCCCGGCATTACTACGGCGGAACTCGACGCGATTATCGAAGATTTCATTCGTAGCAAGGATTGTACGCCGAACTTTAAGCATTTGTACGGTTTTCCCGCTTCTGCTTGTATTTCGGTAGACGACGTGGTTGTTCACGGAATACCCTCGAAGACTAAGGTGCTAACCGAAGGGCAAATAGTCAGCATCGACGTCGGAGCGGCATACAAGGGATTTAACGGCGATGCGGCACGCACGTTCGCGGTCGGTAAAATCAGTGACGAAAAGCAGCGGCTTATAGACGTTACCAGAGAAAGCTTTTTTGAAGGAATTAAGCAAGCTCGCGACGGGCGTAGACTGGGTGACATCGGTTATGCGATTCAGTCGTATGTCGAGGAGAGAGGGTTCTCGGTTGTTCGCGCGCTTACCGGGCACGGAATAGGACGAAAAGTTCACGAAGAACCGAATGTGCCTAATTACGGTTTTCCCGGTCAGGGCGTTATGCTTAAACGCGGTTATTGCCTGGCAGTCGAGCCTATGGTAAACGAGGGAACGTTCAAGGTAATCATTGATAAAGGCGACGGTTGGACTTGTAGGACTGCCGACGGCAAGATGAGTGCCCATTATGAGAACACTATTTTGATAACAAATCAAAATCCTGAGATTTTAACCCTGTAAAATAGTTTACAAAACCTATTTAAGTGTGTTATAATAATATTTGCGGTTTGGAGTTTTCAGCGTGAAAGAAGGTTTTATCGTCAGAAGCATAAAGGGACACGACGAAGGCAGAGTATATCTGGTTGTTTCCGAAGTAAACGAGAATTTCGTTTTGCTCGTCGACGGGAAATACCGCAAGCTCGATAATCCCAAACTAAAAAGAAAGAAGCACGTAGCCGTTGTTGAAGAGGTGAATTTGACCTCGGCGCTTACGGATGCGGCTATCAGAACAATGTGCAATAAATAAATTTTGGAGGATATATGTCTAAAGACGATCAAATCGAAGCGGAAGGTACTGTTATAGAATGTTTGCGTAACGCGATGTTCAAGGTACAGCTTGCAAACGGGCATATCGTTCTTTGTACGATATCCGGAAAGATTCGTATGCACTATATCAAGATTCTGGAGGGCGACACCGTCAAAATCGAGATATCGCCTTACGATATTACGAAGGGTAGAATCACCTACAGAAACAAGAATTAAGGAGAGATAAAATGAAAGTAAGAGCATCTGTAAAGCCTATGTGCGACAAGTGCAAGGTTATCAAGCGTCACGGCAAGGTAATGGTTATTTGCTCCAAGTGTGCTAACCATAAACAGAGACAAGGTTAATAGAATTCTAATGCGACTGCATCGGCCCAAACGGTAATTTCCGTTCGGGCTATTGCGGCGTAAAGAGAACGATTATTTTAGTGCGCAATTAAAGCGCACCGATTATTTCGAAAAAACGCGATTGACTCGCACCCTACATTCCAAGGGGAGCACTGTTGTCATTCCAAGGCGGTGCGAGGCGAGAAAGGTCGATAGAATATATTACACATCAAATTAAATTTTTAAGGAGAAAAACTGTGGCAAGAATAGCTGGTATTGATTTGCCTAGAGAGAAGCGCGTCGAGATCGGGCTTACTTATATTTACGGCATCGGCCGTCCCTTGGCAAACAAAATTTTGAAAGAAACCGGAGTCAGCCCCGACGTTCGCGTCAAGGACCTCACGGAAGATCAGGAAAATGCACTTAGAGCGTACATCGAGAAGAACGTAGTCGTAGAGGGTGACCTTCACCGTGAGATTGCGCTCAACATCAAGCGCCTTATGGAAATCGGTTGCTATCGCGGCGTAAGACATCGTAAGGGACTTCCCGTACGCGGTCAAAGCACGAAGCAGAACGCTCGTACCCGCAAGGGACCGAAGCGTACTGTCGGTAGATCCAAGAAGAAGTAGGAGATAGCATCATGGCAGTAAAGAAATCCACAAAGAAAAGAGTTACGAAGAATATCGACAAAGGACAGTGCCATATTCACGCGTCCTTCAACAATACGCTTATCACCTTTACGGACGAGCAAGGCAACGCTATTTCGCAGTGCAGCGCAGGAGCACTCGGTTTCCGCGGTAGCAGAAAGAGCACACCGTTTGCCGCTCAGCAGGCTTGCGAAAAGGCAGCGGTTGCCGCTAAAGAGCAGGGATTGCGCAGCGTAGAGGTATTTGTAAAGGGCCCCGGCTCCGGACGTGAGTCCACGATTAGAGCATTGGAGACCGTTGGTATCGCGGTTACCGCAATCACCGACGTTTCCCCCATTCCGCATAACGGATGCAGACCGCCCAAGCGTAGAAGAGTATAAGGAGATAAAACAAAATGGCTAGATACACTAACGCAGATTGCAAATTGTGCCGCCGTGAGGGAGCAAAGTTGTTCCTTAAGGGCGAGCGTTGCACCACGAAGAAGTGCGCTATGGAAAGACGTCCGGTTGCTCCCGGAATGCACGGTACGACCAGAAAGAAGGCTTCCGAATATAACATTCAGCTCCGTGAGAAGCAGAAGGTTAAGCGCGCATACGGACTCCTCGAGAAGCAGTTCAGAGCATACTACGAGGAAGCAGAGCGTATGAGAGGCGTTACGGGCGAAAATATGCTCGCGCTTATCGAAAAGCGTCTCGATAACGTTGTATATCGTATGGGTATCGGCGCGTCTCGCGCTCAGTCCCGTCAGATTGTCAACCACGGTCACGTTACCGTAAACGGCAAGAGAGTGGATATACCCAGTTATGAAGTTAAGGTTGGCGACGTAATCGCAATCAAGGAGAACAAGAAGGACAATACTATGTTCAAGGAACTCCGCGGTGCGAAGATCGTAATGCCCAAGTGGGTTGAGTTCGACACCGAGAGCCTTGTCGGCAAGATTATCGACGAGCCGAAGCGCGACGATATCGACCTTAACATCAACGAGCAGTTGATCATCGAGTTGTACTCTAAGTAATAATTAGTTAGTACGGTAGCAACTCGTTAATCGGCAAAAAACCGTTTGACGACGAAAAGTCAGTAATAAGGAGATTAAATTTAATATGATGGAAATCGAAACGCCTAGAATCACATTGGTTGAAAGCGAGGGTAGCAGCGTAGGAAAGTTCGTCGTAGAGCCTCTTGAGCGCGGTTACGGGATTACTTTGGGTAACGCTCTTCGCCGTGTGCTTTTGTCGGCACTCCCCGGCACCGCCGTGGTGGGTATTAACATCGAAGGAATCTCTCACGAATTTTCCACTATCCCCGGAGTAAAAGAGGACGTTGCGGAGATTATTCTGAACCTGAAGGGACTTAACCTTCGTGCGGAATACACCGACAAGTCTATAAAAAAGACGCTTCGTATCGAGAAAAAGACGCCCGGTATCGTTACCGCGGCAGATATCGAGAGCGATCCAGAGGTTGTGATTCTCAATCCCGACATGTACATTTGCACTATCGACGAGGGCGGGGTATTCAATATGGAGATGACGGTAGGCTCCGGCAGGGGCTACGTGGTTGCGGCGGACAATAAAGACGCCACCAAACCTATCGGGTATATTCCGATTGACTCCATTTTTACGCCCGTTCGCGCGGCAAGTTACAGTGTAGAGTCCACTCGCGTCGGTCAGAGTATCGACTATGATAAGCTTACTCTTGAAGTAAAGACGGACGGCTCGCTGTCGGCAAAAGAAGTTCTCAGCCTTGCTGCAAAGGCGCTTTGCGAGCATATAGGTCTTTTCGTTGACCTGTCCGACACCTTTAAGGGTACGAACATTCTCGTAAGCAACGAAAGCGACAAGCAGACTAAGATTTTGGAAATGAGCATTGACGATATTGATTTAAGCGTTCGCAGTTACAACTGCCTTAAACGCGCCGGAATCCATACCGTTGAGGATTTGACGAAGAAGAGCGAAGACGATATGTTGAAGGTAAGAAACCTCGGCAGAAAGTCGCTCGATGAGGTTATCGCCAAGCTTCACAGCTTCGGACTCGACCTCAAAAGTAATGAAGATTAGGAGGACATTATGACTACGCAAAGAAAATTAGGCAGACCTACCGACCAGAGAGATGCTCTGCTTCGCAATCAGGTGTCTGAGCTTTTGTGGAACGGCAAGATCGAGACGACGTACGCTCGAGCTAAGGAAGTTCAGCAAATCGCCGAAAAGCTCATCACCGCTGCCATAAATAGCTATACCGATACCGTAAAGAAGGTAGAAACTCGTAAGAACGACAAGGGTCAGGAGATCAAGGTCGAAATCGTTAACGACGGCGCTAAGAAGCTTGCCGCTCGTAGAAAGATTATGGCTTACGTTTACGACCTTCAGGAGCAGCGTCAGGACAAAGAGAGCAAAGCTAACTTCAAGGCAAGAACGGAGCACATTAAGCATCCGCTTATCGAGAAGATTTTTAACGAGTATGCTCCCAAGTACGCTCAGCGCGCTAAGGAACTCGGTCAGAACGGCGGTTATACGCGCGTTCTTAAGCTTGGCGCTCGTCGTGGTGACAGTGCAGAAATGGCTGTTATCGAGCTTATCTAAGCCGAGATTCGTTAAGAAGCAAAATATGCGTTCGACTTTTTGGGTCGAACGCTTTTTGTTTTGTATGAATGTAGGAGGTTTTTGGTGCGAGCGAATGTTGATAGGCATTTGTTATGTATGAGCAAATGTCCGTAGACTTTTGTCTGTGAGGGACCTTTGTTATGTATTAGCGAACGTCCGTAGATTTTTTGTTTGTCTAAATAAACGTTCGTAGACCTTTTGATTGTATGTGCAAAGGTTTGAAGCCTTTTATTATGTGTGAGAATCGCTCGTAGTTTTTTTGTGATGTATAGTAAGTGCGGAAATGATTTTTTGTCAAGTGTGAGTAAACGTAAAAAGCAAGAGTTTATTACGTGCGGAAAAATGCTATTGGTCTATGTACTACATTACGGCTAGGTATGTTGAAAGGATTAACGTTAGTACAGTAACTTAATTTTATGCGCACTCCGAAAAGAATAATATCTTGTAAGTAAACGTATGGCTTTTGTGCATGGAAAGAAACTTTGCGGAACATTAGCGTAACTTTTCCGTACTAAAAAAGAAACGCGGAGTGCTAAAAAATTTTTCACAAACTCAAAATCATACCGACGAGAGAAAAAGGGCGATTCGCCAAGCAGTTTAGCGGCGCCGCGCATTTTTGATATTTAGTTTTATTTTTTCAGTCTGTCTTTCGACTAGCAGTCGGCATAAATTCAACTAAATTATACGCAAATCGCTTGTGTATCTCAGTGTCTTTTGAAAAAAGATTGCAATAAATTTGTTTAGTTTATATGAAATGATTGAAAAAAATTATTAAATATGATAAAATAACAGTGCTACACAAAACCGAATATGATACAGGCTGATAGTCTTTTCTTTTACGGAAAAGATTTTATCGCCTCCATTTTCGGACGTACTATTATCATTGAATTTGATAAAAATGCAAATTCTAACCGATAATAGTATGTCGGATTCCATTATCCGGATTATTAGGTTTTGTGTAGCGACAATCGGAGTTTGCGTTTTTTGTGCGTTAACTTCGGTTAGCGCATTTTTTTATTTATATACGAAAATTGGTTTATATTATGTAATTGAAACTAATTTTATAATTTATATTTATTAGGAGGTTTATTTTATGGAACAACGTAAAAACACAAGTGTTGGTGAGGTAGAGAGTGTTATAGCCGAAAACGAAAAATGGTTTAAGTTTTTCCGCATTTTGCCCGGAATAGTGACAATTATTTGTGTAATAGCGTGCTTAAGTCTTGGCATAATTTATTATTTCGTGAAAGCTGATGCTATATATTTGTTGATTTTTTGGCTCGGCGGAGCAGCTTTTTGCGTGCTGATTTATGTACTATTAAAACTTGTTTTATGCTATAAAATTTTGCATATCTATTATTTGAAAAAGATTTCTTTGAATATTTGTTCTTCGTCGGCGGTTGAAACGGTCGAAACCAATGTGCCTGAAGAAACTAATGAGCCTGATGAATTTGACGAAATTTAACAATGTAGAGGAAAATAAACGAGTCAATATTATGTTCATCGTTCGCCTTTACTTGTGTAACCGATAACGTTTTTCAAAAGATTTCAATTTGAATTGCTGTATGTCTGGCAATATGGAAGTACACGAGTAAAAAAGTTTTACATAAAAATAACGTTTAACGATTTTGTTTTGTTAAACGTTATTTTTAATATTCGAATTTTGGGTAAAAGTTTTTTCCGTTGACTTTTATTTTTCTTTATGCTACTTCTGACCTTCGAAAATGTAACCAATCGGAAGCTTACATAACAAAAAAGCGCCCATAAAAAGCCATCACAATGTTTTATAAAAAACGCAAAAGGACATTTTTTAGGATGGGGGGGAATTTTCGGCTCTTTCTTATATGAGTGATGAGGCGTAGACGCTGCTCAAAAGACGTTTAAGTATTGGTTTTTTGAAAAATAGAGCTCAAAAGATATTATATGTGCATTTGAGCATAAGTAAAATTGTTTGTAATGATTTAATATTTCGTTTAAGTAAAAAAGTCACCCGTCGCGGATTGGATTTATCGTTGTCGGGTGACTTAATTTGTTTTATGTGCGTAAATACTATTTATATTATTTGGGCTTAAAGCGTGTTATAAAGAAAACATAGCGATAAACCGCTCGTTTTGTTTTTATTTCTAAGATGTTCGGAATTTCTCGAAGACATCTTGTCGGCTGCGTTTACCGATAAGGCGGCAAAGGAAACGAAATAACGTGTTCGGCGACATATTCGAAAAAAGGGAAACAACGCTTTACGAAGTAGTAAGAATAAGCGTCTTTGATTTTAGCGGGCACGTATAGGATTTAACTTAATGATAACCGAGCAACTTTTTGAGTTTTATGAAGTAGGATTTTTTCTAACTGTCGGTGTTACGACAGAAACTTGGCAAGCGCGTTCAAATTTCTCTTTTTTTCTTTTGTCCATTCGGGAGCGAGAATCTTATCTTTTTCGCCGTCGCCGGTAAGCCGGTGAATGACGATGTTTTCGGGCATTCTGGACAGGATTTCGCCAACAGCGTCGACGTAGTAGTCTCGCGTTATGGGTGTGTATTCGCCCTTTCGATACATGTCGGCTAGCGGCGTTCCGTCAAGGACGTAAAGCGAATGAATTTTGATACCGTCCACTCCGCAATCGGCAACGAAGTCAGCGGTGGCTTTTACGTCGTCGATTGTTTCGTTGGGAAGTCCTACTATAAGGTGCGCAACGACTTCGATGTCGTGTGACTTTAGTATGTCGGCGGCTTTACGAAAGGCTGAGGAATCGTAGCCGCGATTGATTAGTCTGGCGGTTGCGTCGTTCGATGTTTGCAGTCCTAACTCGACCGAGAGCTGGCGAGGCGAGAATTCTTGCACAAGGTTTGCAAAGTCCCCGTTTACGCAGTCGGGGCGAGTCGCGATAGAAAGACCGACTACGTCGTCGGATATCATAACCGAACGGTATTTTTCGCGTAATACGCTTATTGGCGCATAACTCCCGGTAAAGCTTTGAAAATACGCGATAAATTTATTTGCGTGCTTTTTCTCGCGAGCAAAACGCATTCCGCGTTCCATTTGTTCGGGTAAAGGAAGCGGCAAAGTGTGTTCGCCTGCGCCGCTTTCTCCGCAGAAGATACACCCGCCGAATCCGCATTTGCCGTCGCGGTTGGGGCAGGTGAAGCCGCCGTCAAGCGGAATCTTATATACTCGTTCTCCGTAACGTTCTTTTAGTGCCGTGCTTAATTTCTTCATAGAATAATGATTTTGTAAAACAAAGGACCCTTGCGGGTCCAAAAAAGTTACGCTTTGTATTTAAGACTTCTTAAATCTTCGATGGGCGTGAACTCCTTGTCGTTGTTACGCGTCAAAAATTCCTCGGTAAGCGCCTTATACGCGAGCGAGCCTACGCATTTCGGCTCGTAAAGCATAACGGGCAAGCCGTAACTCGGAGCTTCGCCCAAGCGAACGTTTCTAGGGATTTTTACGTTGAAAACCTTTTTGCCGAAGAATTTAAGTATTTCGTCGGTAACGGTTTGGCTTAAAAGCGATTGCTTGTTGTACATCGTCAAAACCACGCCTTCGACCTCTAGTGCGGGATTAAGGAACTTCTTTGCAAGCTTTATCGTATTCATAAGCTGCGAAAGTCCCTCAAGCGCGTAATATTCGCCCTGAATGGGGATAAGGATTGAGTTTGCCGCCGTCAAAGCATTTACCGTAAGCAGTGCCAGCGAAGGGGGACAGTCGATAAGAATGTAATCGTATTTGTTGCGAAGCGGAGTCAGTACCTTTTTAAGAACCTTTTCGCGGTCGTCGACGCTTACAAGTTCTACCTCCGCGCCCGCTAAATCAATGTTAGAAGGTAAAATGTCGAGATTTTTCACTACCGTGGGAATAATGGCGTGGGAGGCGTCTATTTCACCCATAAGAACCGAATACGTCGAATGCTTGATTTGGGTTTTGTCTACGCCAAATCCCGACGAGCAGTTGCCCTGCGGGTCGATGTCAATTGCGAGCACGCGTTTCCCCATAAGCGCAAGATAGCTGGCAAGGTTAACGCAAGTAGTCGTTTTTCCGACGCCGCCTTTCTGGTTAGCAATAGCAATTATTTTCTGCATAATATCCTCACAACGTAATTTCCGTATTCTCGCCCCAAAGTAGACAGTTATCTGCTTTTGGTCGAGTCCGTGTGTACTACTACTAGTATAATTTTAGCATAAAAGTCAAACGAATGCAATCGTTTTTGCAAAGGAGTGCGTTGAAAATATGAAAATAAAAGAAAAAACGGCCGCTTGACCGCGATTATGCTTGCGAAAAAGAGCTTTGACGGCTATAATATAGATATGAGTATTATCGAAATGGAACAAGTTCATTTTGCCTATGACAGAGATACCGAGCGCGAGCACAAGGCTGTTCGCGGCGTTACTCTTTTCGTTGAAGAGGGCGAATTTGTCGCGATAGTCGGACACAACGGTTCGGGAAAATCGACGCTTGCAAGGCTTATGAACGGCTTACTGGTGCCGTCTAGCGGAACCGTGACGGTTGCGGGCAAACGTACGGACGACGAAAAGTCGCTTTTCGAAATTAGAAAAACGGTAGGCGTGGTCTTTCAAAATCCCGACAACCAAATGGTGGCGACGATTATAGAGGACGACGTCGCGTTCGGTCCGGAAAATTTGGGACTTCCGTCCGATGAAATACGTAGCAGAGTTGATTGGGCGCTTAAAAGCGTAGGTATGCTCGAATATGCGGAAGGTACTCCGCATCGGCTTTCCGGCGGGCAGAAACAACGTGTGGCAATAGCCGGCGTTCTTGCGATAAAGCCGCGCGTGATGATACTTGACGAATCCACTTCGATGCTCGACCCCGAAGGACGACGCGACGTTTTAGAGGTGGTAAAGAAGCTTAATCGCGACGAAAATATGGCGGTGGTCATGATTACGCATTTTATGGAAGAGGCTATGATGGCGGACCGCATAATCGTTATGAACGAGGGGCAAGTGCTTATGCAGGGCGGGTGCGAGGTATTCGAGCGTCAGGACGAACTCGAGGAAGTAGGACTTACCGTTCCGCTGTCTGTAAGAGTTAAGCACAAACTTAAAAAGTACGGAATCGAAACCGGCGACGCATTTACCGACGAACAACTTGTCGAGTCGCTTGTAAAGTTAAAGCAACAAAGGAACTAGCCGATACAATGCCGATAAAGGTTGAAAAACTTAATTACGTTTACGACGCAAAAACCGCTTTTGCGAAGGCGGCGCTTTCCGACGTTTCGCTAGATGTGTCCGATGGCGATTTTTTGGGTATTATCGGTCATACCGGTAGCGGGAAAAGCACGCTTGTTTCGCATTTTAACGCGCTTACGCGCGTCCAAAGCGGTACGCTGGTGGTTTGCGGAATGGATTTAACCGCAAAAAAGCTCGACTTTAAGAAGTTGCGAGCAAAGGTGGGTATGGTCTTTCAATACCCCGAATACCAATTGTTTGACGAAACCGTGGAAAAGGACGTTGCTTTCGGTCCTCGAAACATAGGCTTGGACGAAAAAGAAATATCCGTGCGCGTGCGCGAGGCGATAGAGCTTGTAGGTTTAGATTTCGATTCTATACGCGAGCGTTCTCCGTTTGAACTGTCGGGCGGACAGATGCGTCGCGTGGCTCTTGCCGGCGTTCTTGCGATGCGCCCCGAAATTCTTGTTCTTGACGAACCGACCGCAGGCTTGGACCCGCGAGGAAAGCGCGAGATAATGCGGCTTGTGACCGCGTATCGCGAAAGATGTTCGGCAGTGGTGATGATTTCGCACAACATGGACGAGGTTTCGCTTTATTGCAATAAAATCGCCGTTATGAGCGGCGGACGTGTTTGCGGTGTTTACGCTCCGCGCGAATTGTTTGCCCAGCGGCAACTACTTTCCGACTTGAAAATAGAGGAGCCGACAGTTACGGCGCTTGCTTTGAAGCTTATCGAAGCCGGAATCGACGTAGACGCGGCGGTTACCGACGAGGACGAGTTGGTAACGGAAATAGTTAATGCGTTGGCGGGAGGCGAGAGATGAGAGATATTGCATTCGGTCAATACTATCCTGTGTCATCGCCGATTCATCGTATGGACCCGCGCGCTAAACTGTTGATTATGATAGCGTACATCGTGATGATTTTCTTCGTAAGTACTTTTGTGGGTTACGGACTTGTCGCATTGTTCGTTCTTGTTACGATATTCATTTCGCGAGTTCCTTTGTCAAAGGTTCTTAAGAGCATAAAAATGATAATTGCGCTCGTCATATTTACGGTGATAATGTCGGTGCTGTTTTATCAGGGAGAGGCTAGCGACCTTATCTGGGAATGGGGTATTCTCAAGATATATACGCAGGGACTTATTTCTGCGGCAAAAATGGCTTTGCGTCTTATATTGCTTGTTATAGGTCCGTCTGTATTGACGTATACGACTACGCCCGTTCAGCTTACGGATGCGATGGAAAGCCTTTTGAAGCCGCTTTCGTTAATTAAAATTCCCGTCCACGAACTTGCGATGGTAATGAGTATAGCTTTGCGGCTTATCCCTACGCTCGTTGAGGAGACGGACAAGATTACTTCGGCGCAAAAGGCGCGTTGTGCCGATTTTGAAAGCGGTAATATTATTAAGCGCGCCAAGGCAATGATTCCCATTCTTATTCCGCTTTTTGTGTCCTCGTTTCGTCGCGCGGACGACCTTGCGGACGCTATGGATTCGCGTTGCTATCGCGGTGCGAAGGGAAGAACTCGTATGAAGAAATTGCATATGCGTTTTTCGGACTTTTTGGCGATGGCTGTGTTTGCGCTGTTCTTCTTTATTATTTTATGGCTTGCATACAACTTCTTTCCTGCGATTATAGACCTTTCGACAATCGCTTGGTTGGTATAAAATGAGAAGAATTAAACTTACGATTACATACGACGGGACGGCGTATCACGGTTGGCAAATTCAGCCGAACGCAGATACCGTGCAAGAGCGTGTCGAGCGCGCTATTTTCTCGCTTACGGGCGAAAAAACGACCGTTATAGGTAGCGGGAGAACGGACTCGGGAGTGCACGCTTTGGCGCAAACGGCGCATTTCGATACGAGTAGCGCTATCCCGGTGAATAATTTCTTTACCGGGATTAACAACTTTTTGCCGATAGACGTGCGCGTTCTTGCAGCCGAGGAGGTAGACGGCGATTTCCACGCAAGGTTTTCGGCAAAGGAAAAAACGTACCGCTATTACTTGTACGAAAGCGATATAGAACTTCCCGCTTTATTGAATCGTGCCGTTGCGATAAAGGGCAAACTGAACATCGAGAAGATGAAAGAGGCGGCGAGGGTGTTTGTAGGTAAGCACGATTTTCGTTCGTTTCAATCGACCGGCGCGGATACCGTTACGTCGGTTAGAACAATCAAGCGGCTTACGGTGAACAGAAAACAAGGTTTCGTTGTTATCGGCGTTACTGCTGACGGATTTTTATACAATATGGTTAGAAAGATTGTGGCGGCGCTTGTGTTGGCGGGGCTTGGAAAAACTACTTCCGACGACATAAAGGCGAAGCTCGAACTTGCCGATAAAGACGTCGTAAGGGAAGTTTTCCCGGCGCACGGATTATATTTGGTTAAAGTCAAATATTAGCACAAGGTTCGGATTAAAGAAAGAAGGACAAGCTTTTGTAAAAAGCGAACCTCGAGTCGAACGTTTTATGAAGCGCACTTCGGGTGAATTTGTCAATAATCGTCGCAGGCTTGAAATTTCGGATAAAAGCGAGCGTTTTTTTAGAAAAGAAGATAGCCGGCGGACGTTATTTTTGTAAAAAATAAATTTTAGGAGGTAACAACGTTGAAGATTAAATTTTGGGGAACTGCCGCGGCAGAGGGAATACCGTCCGTATTTTGCGCTTGTCCGGTGTGCAAGGAAGCGAGAGAAAAGGGCGGAAAATATCAACGTGCTCGCGCACAGGTAATGATTGACGACGAACTTTTGGTGGATTTCAACGCGGATACGTACATGAATTCATTGCGTTGGGGGTATGATTTGTCCAAACTCGAGCACGTTCTCATTACGCATAATCATACCGATCATTTCTATCCGCAAGAGCTTTTTAACAGGCAAAACGAATTCTGTTATAATATGGCGCACGAAACGTTGAATTGGTACGGCTCTCCGTGGGTAATGGAGAAATATTTTCTCGAGATGAACGGTGGGCAATACCTCATCGAGCAGAACAGGGTATCGCTTAATAAACTGTACCCGTATAAAAAATACAAAATAGGAAGTTTCGAGGTTATTCCGCTTCCCGCTACGCACAGCGGCGGTGCATACGTCTACCTTATTTCAAAAGCCGGCAAGACTATTTTTTACTGCAATGATTGCGGGACGATGTCCGAAGAAGTCTTCGAATGGTTGGAAAATAGCGGCGTAAAACTCGACCTCGTTATTTATGATTGCACACATGCGATGCGCGATACGTTCAACGAGGACGGAGGAAAGTATAACTCGCATATGGGGCAGCCTAATAACATATATACGCGCAATCGTTTGACTAAGGCGGGACTTTATAAGAGCAGTACAATCGACGTAGAAACGCATTTTTCGCATAACGGAAGAAGCGTCGGTTACGGTGACTTCGAACCACTTGCAAGAAAAGCGGGATTCGTTTGTGCGTATGACGGAATGGAACTCGATATCTGATGCCGTTTTATTGCGCTTATGCGTTATAAAACGCATAAATCGACTTAAATCAGCTTGTTTTTGGTGTAAGTGCACTAAAATGAGCTGATTTTTTGTTTAAGGTGGCTAATGATGTTTTTGGTAAATCAGTTGTCTTTTAATAAATTATGTGTTATAATGGCTACACAATATCGAACGAGGTTATCGAATGAAAGCGTGGAAGGTCGTACAACCTAATAAAATCGAGCTTACTGAACTCGGTGTGCAATCGGTAGAGGACAAGTGCGTTAAACTGAAGATGTTGGCGTCCTCGGTAGCCGCGTCTGAAATCGCTTTGTATCAAAGCGGAGGAAACGACGCAGCCGGCGTTATCGGCAGATCCGGAGTGGGGCTTGTTGTCGAAACGGGAGAAGCCGTTTCCAAGTTTAGTCGCGGAGATCTCGTCTACATTCGTCCGGCGTCGCCTTGCGGAGAGTGCGTTTATTGTAAAAGCGGAAGAGGCGCCGAGTGCGAAAGACGTTACGCTTACGGAAAAAACGAGGACGGAGTTATGCGCGATTTTATCGTGGTTCCGCAAGACGATTTGTTGAAGCTTCCTTCTAAAGTAGTGCCGCAGCAGGGCGTTTTTATTGAGGACGTTTCGATGGCAATCGCGGCGTTCGATAAACTCGGGACCGAGAAGGGCGAGTATATAGTCATTATGGGTGCGACTAAGGTTGGTTTAGCGCTTGCGCAAGCCGCTATTTACTATCAAGCCGTGCCTATCTTGGTCGACAGACGTAGCGACAGGCTGGAAAAAGCCGAAAAAATGGGTATTTATTATACCGTTAATTCTGCCGATTCCGACCCGGTAAAGAAAGTCTTTACCATTACTTGCGGAAAAATGGCGGAGGCAATGGCTTATTGCGTTGATTGCGGAATGTCTGTATTGCCTGTTCAACGCGCACTGGATTGTCTGGCTTCGAATGCGACCGTTTCATTTGTGTGTTGCGCGGGCGAGCGTGCCGATTTGACGTTCGACTATATGCTCGCGCTCGAGAAAGGTATTACCGTAAAGGCTGTAACTCCTGCGGACGAGAACATATCGTCTGCCGTCAATATGT
Organism: uncultured Lachnospiraceae bacterium; assembly: GCA_964438355.1. Taxonomy (GTDB): domain Bacteria; phylum Bacillota; class Clostridia; order Christensenellales; family Pumilibacteraceae; genus UBA10677. Next base: position 23,029 of record CAYTKK010000005.1, read on the forward strand.
TGGTCAGCGGCGCCGTTGACGTCGAACTGTTTGTCGGCCGGACCGTTCAGTTTAGTGAACTCGGCGAGAAGATGGACGAAATCATTGCGCACAGGGACGAAAATATAGGCGTGGTGGTGGAGATTGACAAGATTTGACGCTTTTGCGTGTTGCGGGAAATATACCGAAAAGTAGTTTTTCGCTTCTCGGCGCATAACATAAGCGCATATAAACACGAGCGTATATAAAAAACAAAAAGATTAAATGCCGCGTTTTTCGAAATTTTTAAGAAAAATGCGGTTTTTGCTAAAAATCATTTGCAAAAATCATTTGCTTGTGGTACAATTATCGGGCGCGTATAGATGATTTTGCGCGCTCCTTTCTCCTGCGGAGGGCAGGGGACAATATGACCAAAAGGAGGTATAGTATGAATAAGTACGAAGTTTTGTACATTCTGGACGTAAAACTCGACGACGCAGCCAAGGAAGCTCAGATTGAGAAGTACAAGGCGGTAGTAGAGACGGCCGGTGGTAGCGTAGAGGGTGTCGATAAGTGGGGCGTAAGAAAGCTCGCTTACGAGATCAATTACAAGTCCGAAGGCTATTACGTTTTGATGAACTTCACCGCAAATGCGGAACTTCCGTCCGAGTTAGAGCGTCAAATGCGCATTGCGGACGAGGTTATCAGATTCATCGTCGTAAAGAAGTAAGGCGGTAAAAAGATGAACAAGTGTGTTTTTATCGGAAACCTGACTCGCGATCCCGAGCATCAGACCGTTGGTAGCGGTATTTCGCTTTGCCGCTTTTCGATTGCGGTCAATCGCACCTTTGCGAATGCTAACGGCGAGCGTGAGACGGATTTTATCAACATCGTTACTTGGAGAGGACTGGCGGATAACTGCGCTAAATACCTAACCAAGGGCAGCAAGGTTTGCGTTTGCGGAGCTTTGCAGATGCGCTCTTACGAGGATAAGGACGGCAACAAGCGTACCACGTACGAGGTGGTTGCCGACGACGTAGAGTTCATTACGCCGAAGAACGCGACAAGCACCGACGGCAACGGCTCTTCCTTTGCGCCGCGCCCGCAAAACGGCGTGGCAAAGACGAGCGGCGGACTTACGCCCGTTGACGACGACTTGCCATTCTAAATTAAATTAAGAGGTTTATTATTATGGATAAGAAAAATATCACCAAGACCGAAACGGACGACAAGTCCAAGAAGTTTAGACGCGCTCCCAAAAAGAAGGTTTGTGCTTTCTGTGCGGAGAAAATCGAGGAGATTGATTACAAGGACGTAGCTAAGCTCCGTAGATTTATTACCGAAAAGGGTAAGATAGTTCCGCGTCGCGCATCTAACGTTTGCGCAGAACATCAGCGCCAGCTTGCAGTCGCTATCAAGCGTGCTCGCGCCATTGCGCTGCTTCCCTACAAGGGCGAGTAAGAAAAACGTCCCCTGCTTTCAACGGCGGGGGCTTTTTTATAAGTCTCGTAGCAAAATTTTAGTCTCGTAGCAAAATTTTGAAAAACTCAATCCGTTATGTCAGCGGTTAAGTTTATATATCTTATATTCAAATAAATTTGAGTTTTTGCAGCGGATTTTATATAATCGACGCTCGTTGCAGGTGCGTCCTTGGCGGCAAGACAAAAGTTTTCGCTCAACGGTCGATAGATTGCAAACAAGTCGTTTCTCTGTGCGCGGCAAGCATAAGTATTGCCGAATGTAATAATAAAAAGCGTTTTCGCGGCGAATTTTCTTGCGGCGAA
>CAYTKK010000006.1:0-9487 GCA_964438355.1 uncultured Lachnospiraceae bacterium
GGTAAAGGGCGGCGTCGGAAAAGTTATGGAGTATTGCGGCGGGGGCGTCACTACGCTGTCCGTACCCGAACGCGCCACCATTACGAATATGGGCGCGGAGCTGGGCGCGACTACGTCCGTTTTCCCCTCCGACGAACAGACCAGATTGTTCCTTAAGGCTCAGGGCAGAGAGAAGGACTTCGTGCCTTTGGCGGCAGACGAAGGCTCCGAATACGACGAAGAGGTCGTTATCGACCTTTCTACGCTCGGTGCGCTTGCGGCGTGCCCGCACTCTCCCGACAATGTAAAACCCGTTTCCGAACTTACGGACGTAAAGGTGGACCAAGTGTGCATCGGCAGTTGCACAAACTCGTCTTATCGCGACCTTATGAAGGTAGCGGCTATTTTGAAGGGCAAGAAGGTTAATCCGGAGGTCAGCCTTACGGTTTCGCCCGGTTCGCGTCAGGTCCTTACCATGATGGCTAAAAACGGTGCTCTTGCCGACATTATAGCTGCCGGAGCCAGAATTTTGGAGTGCGCGTGCGGTCCGTGTATCGGTATGGGGCAATCGCCCAAGACCAACGCGGTGTCGCTTCGTACGTTTAATCGTAATTTCTACTCGAGAAGCGGAACGGCCTCCGCGTCCGTATATTTGGTAAGTCCCGAGGTGGCGGCTTATTCGGCGCTTGCGGGTCATCTTGTGGACCCTGCCGAGGAATATTGTCCCGAGATTGTGATGCCCGAGGAATTTGAGATTAACGATAACCTCATTCTTTCGCCCGAAGATTTTCCGGATGTCGAGGTCGTTCGCGGACCTAACATCAAACCTTTCCCGCTTAACGTGGCGTTGCCCGAGACGCAAAGCGGCAAAGTGCTTCTAAAAGCAGAGGATAACATCACGACCGACCACATAATGCCCTCTAACGCGAAGTTGTTGCCGTATCGTTCGAACATACCATACCTTTCCGAGCACTGTATGGAGCCTATTGACCCCGAATTTCCCTCGCGAGCAAAGGCTAACGGCGGCGGATTTATCGTGGCGGGCGGCAATTACGGACAAGGTTCGTCGCGCGAACACGCGGCGCTTGTTCCGTTGTACTTGGGAATCAAGTCTGTAATCGCGAAGTCGTTTGCGCGTATTCATCGCGATAACCTCATCAACAGCGGAATTATGCCCCTTACGTTCGTTTGCGAGGCGGATTACGACTCGATATCGCAGGGTGACGAACTACTTATCGAAAACTGCGTCGAGCAGGTTAAGGCGGGCGGCAAAATCATTGTAAAGAACGTTACCGCGGCAAAGAGCTTCGAGTGCGAATGTGCGCTTACGCCTCGCCAGAGAGAGTTTATTCTTAAGGGCGGCGTACTTAACAGCTTAAAAAAGTAAACGGCGCGAAAACAAACTTCGTGCGCTAAAAAATTCGACGCACGAAGAATCATACATAGCAGGAGACGGAAAAATGAAAGAATCCGATAAGCAGATACTGGCTATTCTAAAAGACGACGCTCGTACGAGCGCCGAACAAATTGCCGATATGACGGGACTTTCCGTCGATGTCGTAAAGGACTCGATAGCCGAAATGGAGAAGAAGGGCGTTATAGTAAAATATACCGCAATCGTAGACGACGAAAAAACCGAGCGCGATTTTGTCGAAGCTCTTATCGAGGTTAAGGTATCGCCGGTAAGAGAAAAGGGATTTGACGAAATAGCCGAATACATCTATCAATTCGACGAGGTAAAGAGCGTTTATCTTATGAGCGGCGCATATGACCTTGCCGTTATGGTGGAAGGAAAAACTCTTCGCGACGCGGCGCGTTTTGTAAGCGAGAAACTTTCGGGTATCGACAAGGTGCTTTCTACCGCGACGCACTTTATCCTCAAAAAGTACAAAATGGAGGGTATAATTCTCGGAGCTAGCGAGAAGAAACGGCTGGTTGTTCAGGCGTAATTATTCCGTCCCGAACACCGAGGAAAACAAGTATGGATTATTCAAAGAAGTTAAATAAGCGCGTCGTTGCGCTTCCTAAAAGCGGAATACGAAAGTTTTTCGACATCGCCAGCGAGATTGACGATTGCATTTCGCTTGGTGTGGGCGAGCCTGATTTCGTCACGCCGTGGGAGATAAGAAACGCCGCTATAAAGGCGCTGCAATCGGGGAAAACGCAGTACACCTCGAATGCAGGACTGTTGTCGCTTCGGCAGGAGATATCGCATTATCTAAAAAGTCGTTTTTCGCTTTCGTACGACCCGACAAACGAAATAATCGCTACGATAGGCGCAAGCGAGGCGATAGATCTTGCGTTGCGCGCACTCGTCGAGCCCGGGGACGAAGTATTGGTTCCCGCGCCCTCGTACGTAAGCTATCTTCCCAACGTTTCGCTGGTGGGCGGCGTTGCCGTTCCTTTGGAAACGCGCGAGGAGGACGAGTTTAAGCTTACGCCCGAGCTTATAGAACGCGCCGTTACCGATAAAACCAAGGCAATTATTGTGCCGTATCCCAACAATCCGACCGGAGCGATTATGACCAAGGAGGAACTTGAGAGAATAGTTCCCGTGATTAAAAAGCACGACCTTATGGTTATTTCCGACGAAATATACGGCGAGCTTACTTACGGCGAAACCAGGCACGTCAGTATAGCTTCCGTTGAAGGAATGCGCGAGCGTACGGTGCTTATAAACGGTTTTTCGAAGGCGTTTGCGATGACCGGGTGGAGACTCGGCTATCTTGCCGCGCCCGTAGAAATATCTTCGCAGATATACAAGATACATCAGTACGTTATAATGTGCGCGAACACTTTTTCGCAATACGGAGCGCAGGCGGCGCTTCAAATAAGCCGCGGCGACAATTATGCGATGGTGGAGGAAATGCGCTCGGCGTATGACGTTCGCAGGCGTTTTCTAATTGCTGAATTTAGAAAAATGGGATTAAGCTGCTTCGAGCCGAAAGGTGCGTTTTACGTATTTCCGTGCGTCAGAAGCACCGGTATGACGGGCGACGAATTTGCCGAAAAATTGTTAATGGCGAAGCACGTTGCGGTTGTCCCCGGGTCTGCGTTCGGAGAAAGCGGAAGATATTTTATCCGTTGCAGTTACGCTACCGCGCTTAAGGATTTGAAGATAGCAACGCAGAAAATGGCGGAATTTATCGAAGAGTGCAAACGTTGAAATGCGTACGTAAAGCGTAAAATAAGATAAAAAACTTGACATTTATCAAGAAAGAGTATATAATATCGCAAAAGGCAGAATAAAATCCTTGTAGGCCGTCCGAAAAACTTTCTCGGACGGCAAAAAAGTTATTTTGACAATAAAGCCGCGGCTAATGACGGACAAGAAGCGACGCGGCAAAAACAGCGAATTTCTTCGGCGGGCAACGACTCGTCGATAAATAAAAAAGGCAGGTAAAAGAAAATGGGAATTAAGGTTTCGGCAGAAAAGAAGCGCGAGTTCGAAGAAGAGCTTAAGTACAGCAAGAACGAGGGCAGAAAAGAGGTCGTCGAGGAAATACAGCGTACGCGCGCGTTCGGCGATTTGTCCGAAAACTACGAGTACAAGACAGCTCGCGAGAATCAGGATAAACTGGAGGCTCGTATTGTCGAACTTGAAAACATTCTGTCAAAGTGCGAAGTTTACGAGGTTAAATCTCATTACGATTGCGTTGACCTCGGCTGTACGGTTACGGTTGAAGACGTGGATACCGAAAAGAAGCAGGTTTTGCAGATAGTCGGTATTTATGAATCCGATCCGCATACTATGCCCAAAAAGATAAGTAACGAAGCGCCTTTAGGCAAGGCTCTTTTGGGTGCGAAAGTAGACGAAGAAGTGGATTTCGAGCACAAGGATAAGGTTGTTACTTATCGTATCGTCAGCATTAAATAAAATACGCGTTAGTTGGACGCGCGTTGCTTGAGTATAACATTTTGAGGAAGTAAAATATGAGTGAAGAAACGAAGGTAATGACCGAGGCGGAATACGGCGAGCAGGTCGCTATTCGACGCGAAAAACTAAAGACTTTGACCGAAGCGGGCGAAAATCCGTACGAACAGGTAGTTTTTGACAGGAGCGCATACTCTGCGGATATTCTTGCCGGAAATATGGAGGGACAGCTAGTAAAAATCGCGGGCAGAATTTTGTCGCGTCGTATGATGGGCAAGGCGAGTTTTGCTCACCTTCTCGACAGCAAGGGGCAGATTCAAATCTACGTCAAGATAGACAATGTAGGCGCCGAGTCGTACGACAAATGGAAAAAAGCCGATATAGGCGATATTTTCGGCGTCGAAGGAACCGTTTTTGTTACGCACAAAGGCGAGGTTTCGGTGTCCGCTACAAAAATGACGATGCTATCCAAGTCGCTTTTGCCGCTTCCGGAGAAGTGGCATGGACTTAAAGATAACGACTTGCGTTACCGTCAAAGGTACGTCGATCTTATCGCGAATCCGTCGGTAAAAGAAAGTTTCGTTATGCGAAGCAAAATAATCAAGGCGATTCGCGACCTTCTTGACAGTAAGGGATTTGTCGAAGTGGAGACGCCGGTGCTTAATACGATTGCCGGCGGCGCCAGCGCGCGTCCGTTTGTCACGCATCACAACACTTTGGACATTGATATGTACATGCGTATTGCGCCCGAGTTGTACCTAAAGCGTCTTATCGTCGGCGGGTTCGACAAGGTGTACGAGCTTGGCAAGATGTTCAGAAACGAGGGTATGGATATAAAACACAATCCCGAGTTCACGATGATCGAGCTTTATCAGGCTTACGCCGATTATCATGATATGATGGACATCACCGAAGAGATTTATATGGCGGCTCTTAAGGCTGTCGGCAAAGGCAACAAGATTACCTATCAAGGACAGGAAATTGACCTAACCGCACCGTGGGAACGTCTTACGATGCTTGCCGCAATCAAAAAATACGTCGGGATAGACTACGACAAAATGAACGCGGAGGATGCTCTTGAAGCGGCAAAGGCGGCAGGAGTAGAGATAGAGGACAACAAAAAGGCGTGGGGCAATATCGTTTACGCGACTTTCGATCAACTGGTCGAGTGTAAACTTATGCAACCGGTGTTTATCACCGATTACCCCGTCGAGGAAAGTCCGCTTACGAAGCGCCAGGTCGAGGATCCTCGCCTTACGTATCGTTTCGAGGTGTTTATGTTTGCTCGCGAAATGGGCAACGCGTACAGCGAGCTTAACGATCCCATCGATCAGCGCGAAAGGTTCGAGCGTCAGGTCGCTTTACGCGAGGGCGGCGACGACGAGGCTCAAATGATGGACGACGATTTCGTTACCGCGCTCGAGTACGGAATGCCTCCGACCGGCGGATTGGGACTGGGTATCGACAGACTCGTTATGCTTTTGACGGACAGTGCGTCCATTCGCGACGTAATTTTATTCCCGACGATGAAGCCGAAAAAGTAAGGTCGGTTTTTAGCGATAAAACAACGAAAAGGTAAAGGAAGAAGAAGGAGAGATAATGGATAACAAGATAACTCGCGAAAGAGTATCCCGACACTTCGAGTACGATTGGCTCAAGTACGTCGCTATCCTTGCGGCTTCCGTTTTCCTTTGGGTGATGGTTTTTGTCCAGATAAACGTCGATCGCAGTTACGAACAACTTTCTATTTTTGTGGGTTGTTATAATTGTGACGATTATAGCATAGGCGATGATTTTCTTAACGCGAAAAAGAGCGAAGAAGGCAATAGTTTGCGTGACGTAAGCATTAACATTTATCATCCGAACGAATCGGACACTTACAGTGACGCGCTTATTTCGTACTATATGACGTGCGACGTTATGATTGTGGGTACTGCGGACATAGTCGGTAGCGTTTATAATTTTATCGAGCTTACCGATGAATTGATAGAAATATGCGTGCCCGAAAGCTTGCGCGATTCGGTTGAGTATTACACCGTTGACGACGACGGCGACTACGACCAAAGCGGAAGTCACAAAATGCTTATTAGGGTAGATAACCTGCTTAAGCTCGACGCAGACAATCCGCATTTTAATTTTTCGTATAGTGACGTTTTTCCCGATAAATTTGCGGAAATGACCGAAACCGAGCAAGACTATTATTCTAACGAGAAGTGGTACATCGGAGTGAACGTCAATTCGGACAATGCCGGACTGCAGGGGAAAAACCCCGTAGCGGGACGCATAGAATCTTACGAATTTGTCAGATGTTTTCTTGCGGAGTACGGAATGTGAAGCGGCGACAAGCGGGGTAACGATTATGAACGACATCAAGACCGCTTTTCCTTGTGCGCGCGGCGACGGTAACGATATAACGGCGCCTTATGACGCGGAGTTGGGACTTAAAGCCGATATGAGTTTGCGCGAGCGTGCCGAAAGGCTGGAAAAAGCGTATAGATTCTGTACTCCCGGACATAAGGGCGAACTATTTGCCGCCGACGTCACCGAAATAGACGAAGACGTTGTTTTTCCGGGTGGAGCGGTGCAACGAGCAGAAAAACTGATAGCGAAGCACTACGGAGCCAAAAAAGCGCGTATTTCCGTCGGTGGCTCGTCAATGTGTATAAAGGCGGCTATTTGGGCGGCGGGAGTGGATTTTATATGTCCGTCGTTCAGTCACAGGAGCGTTTTCGAGGGCGCGAAACTTGCGGGCGTGAAGGCAATTACTCTCGGGGAGGGCGCGGACGAAAACGGTTTGCCCGAGGTTCCGATGCCCGATATGATAGCGCGGGCGCTAGAGGATAATTGCGGAGTAGGCGCGGTGTTGGTTACGTCCCCGGATTATTTCGGCAGAGCCGCAGATATAAGCGAAATAAAGCGCGTGTGCGACAGATTCGGGAAGCTTTTGCTGGTGGACGCGGCGCACGGAGCGCATTTCGCGACTAGGCGCGATATGTTCCCGTTTAACGGCGAGTCAACGGCGGATTTTATAAATTTATCCGCGCACAAGACGCTTAGGGCGCTTACGCAAAGCGCGATAGGACTTTGTAACAACGAGCGATATTTCGAGCGTTACGACGAAGCCTTCAATCTTTTGGGGACTTCCAGTCCGTCGTATATGTTGCTTTCTTCGGTGGAGGACGCTGTCAAGTACGAAGAAAACAACGCGGTCGGCTACGACGACTTGGTAAGAGAGTGCCGCAAACTACGCGACGAGGCAGATTGTCTTGAAAACGCGGACCCGTTGCGGATTTGCGTAAGGACGCAGGACGCGGGAGCGGCGTATCGCGCGGCGATTAAGCAGGGTATTTTGCCCGAAACTTATTACGGGAGTTATCTTGTGTTTATCGTAACGCTGTCGGATAGCGTCGACAAAATCAAAAAACTTGCGCGGTTTGTCCGTAATCGGTGAGGGAGTAAATATGGTAGGCAAATTCATAACCGTCGAAGGTTGCGAGGGAGTAGGCAAGACCACTCTTCTCAACAAACTAAAAGAATATTTTAAGGATTCGCCCGTCGTCTTTACTCGAGAGCCGGGCGGGACCGCTGTAGCCGAGAAAATACGTTCAGTCATTTTGGACGCCGACAACGCCGAAACGACGGCGCTTACCGAGCTTTTGTTGTATGCTGCGGCACGCGCTCAGCACACCGAACAGTTTATATTGCCGATGCTTAACGCGGGCAAGACAGTAATATGCGACCGCTATTCCGATTCCACGCTTGCATACCAAGGCTATGGTAGAGAAATGGATAAGGATTTGATACGTTCGCTCAATTCGCTTGCTCAATGCGGGAAGGACGTGGATTTAACCGTGTTTTTGGATCTTTCGCCCGAGGAGGGTTTCAAGCGTAAGGGCGGAGCCGATTCGAGCGACCGCTTGGAACAGGCGGGACTCGAATTTCATAAACGCGTATACGTCGGATTTTGCGAAATAGCCGAAAAGGAGCGCTTTAGAGTGGCGCGAATTGACGCGAGTCAAAGCGCCGACGAGGTTTTTTCGGCGGTGCTTGCCGAGATGACGCGCATAGGAGTCGCAAGGTAGAATGCAGATTGTCGACGTGGTCAAAAAGAGCGCGGCGTATGCGCTTATAAACAGGGATATTTCGCAGGGCAGATTGTCGCACGCGTATTTGCTTTCGGGCGAAGCGGATATCAGCGAGGCTTTGGCGAAGGTGTTTCTTTCGGAAGCGGCGGGCAGAGAATCGTGCGCGGACATCTTGCGTTTTCCGTCGGGCGAAAAGTTCAAGGTTGACGACGTCAAGGACATTTTGGATTCCGCTTATATAACTCCGACTGAACTGGAGCGAAAATTCTACGTTTTGTCGCGAACCGAAACGATGAACGAGCAGGCGCAAAACAAACTTTTGAAGATTTTGGAGGAACCGCCGCGTTCGGTAGTATTTCTGTTATTGTGCGAAAACGAGAAGGCAATGTTGCCCACCGTATTGTCGCGGGTCAAGCGAGTAGAAATAAAACCGCTTACCGACGAGCAGGTTTTGAAGTATTTGCAGGATAAGTACGGCGACGACAATACTGTTTATCTTGCCGCGGCGATGTCGAGAGGATATATTTCGCGAGCGGAAAAGATAATGAACGGCAGGACTCTTCGGGAAGTGTTCTCGTTGGCGCTGGAGACGTTACGGTTTATGAAAACCAGCAGAAACGTGCTTGCGTATTCTGCAAAAATAATCAAATTTAAGGATAATCTTACGGATTTTATAGACGCAATCGAGCTTATTTTGGCGGATTGTACCGCGGCGTCGCTCGGACGACGAGCGGAGCTTCGTATAAAGAGTCACGTGCGCGACGTGCTGGAAATATGCGAGCAATACGATGCCGACGTAAATTTAAGATTGTGCGGCGCGATAAGGCGCGCGAGAGAGCGTATCGCGCTAAACGGAAACGCTCAATCCGTATTGGACGAGTTACTTTTTTCGTTATTGGAGGTTAAGGCAAGATGCCGAAAATCGTTGGAATAAAATTCAAAAAAAGCGCCAAGGTTTATTATTTCGAGGCAGGCGAATTTGACTATGCGGAGGGAAATGGCGTAATCGTCGAAACCGCGAAGGGACTCGAATACGCGACGGTTGCGTTGTTGCCGCGCGAAGTCGGCGAGGACGAAATCGTTCAGCCGCTTAAGCCGGTAATTCGTCTTGCGACGGACCGCGATGAGGCAAAAATGCGAGAGTTCGAGCAAAAGCACGACGAAGTTATGCGCGTCGCCGCCGAAAAGATAGCGGCGTGTAAACTTGATATGAAGCCTGTCGACGCGGAATATTCGTTTGACGGAGCAAAACTGATTATCTATTTTACCGCCGATAATCGAGTTGATTTTCGCGACCTCGTAAGAGAACTCGCGTCGGCTTTTCATACGCGCATAGAACTGCGCCAGATCGGTGCTCGCGACGAGTGCAAAATGCTGGGCGGAATCGCGCCTTGCGGAAGAGCGTGCTGCTGTTCCGATCATATGAGCGAGTTTGCGCACGTCACCATCAAAATGGCGAAGAATCAAAGTCTTTCGCTTAATCCCGCCAAGATCAGCGGACTTTGCGGCAAACTTATGTGTTGTCTCGCGTACGAAAACGAGCATTATG
>CAYTKK010000006.1:9587-24480 GCA_964438355.1 uncultured Lachnospiraceae bacterium
AACGGTCATAATAGCGACGCAAAATCGGAAGCAAGCGGCGATGGCGAAGAAAAGGAACGTAAAAACACCGGAAAGCGTAGCCGTAGGCGTAATAGAGGCGCAGGCGAAGAGGGTAATGTAACTCCCGAAAGCGCCGAATAACCTTGTTTTACGCGACGCTTTTAATGACCGTAAATTATTAAAGAAAAATACGTTGTAAAATTTTTGTTGATTTTCGCCGAAATCTATGGACAAAAAAAAGATTCGGTGTTATAATCATAATACATCAAAAAAGGAGAGAACGATAATGGCTTATCAAATTTCTGACGAGTGCCTCGCTTGCGGAGCTTGTGAAGCACAGTGCCCGGTAGGAGCTATATCTATGGGCGACGGTAAGTACGAGATTAACGCTGACGAGTGCATTTCTTGCGGTGCTTGCGAAGCACAGTGCCCGGCAGGCGCAATTTCCGAAAAGTAAGTAAGAGTAGAAACGAACAAAAAGCGGCGAGCCGATTTGCGGTGCGTCGTTTTTTGTTCGTTTCGCTGTCGTTCGTATAGCGATTTTTATCGAAAAAATATAGAACTTATATATTGTGCAATTTAATAACGGACGCGGATGCACAAAACGGCAAATCGTGGGACGTTGCGAGAAACGCAGATTTATTAAATGTCGCTCGAGCTACGGCAAAATCGGGGGCAATGTGCGGCTTTGATAAAAATTTTGCCGGACTAGGAAAGCGATTTAAGAATATGAGGGGCAAACGATGAGAGCATTTAACGGCGCAAAATGGATTTGGACGGATAAATCGGCGGGAAAAGACGAGTACGGAGAATTTTTTGCGAGCATTATGGGGAAGAAGCCGACGCTTTTTCGAATTTCCTGTGACGGCGATTATACCCTGTCGATTAACAATCGGTACGTGGCGAGCAATCAATACGGCGACTACGAGCACTACAAAGTTTACGACGAAATAGACGTTACCGAATATTTAGAGAACGGAAAGAATGAAATTGTAGTTTTGGTATGGCACTTCGGAGAAAACTCTCAACGGTATGTAAACGCGCAAGCGGGCGTAATTTTCGAGGCGGAACGCGGCGGCAAGATTGTTTTGGTCAGTTCGGAAGAGATTCTGTGCCATATAAGCAATGCGTATAAAAGCGGATACTGCAAGCGTATTACCTGTCAACTGGGATATAGTTTTTTGTATGATGCCGAGAAGGAAGTCGGCGGCGAGTGTAAGCGCGCCGTTCCGGTGGAAAAAGATTGCGTGTTTTATCGGCGTCCTACGGAAAAGCTGAAATTGCTGTCCGAAGCGGAAAGTACGATATTAAAAGATGACGGAAAGTATTTTTTAGTAGACTTATGCCAGGAAACGTTCGGCTTGCCGGTTTTGCGGTTTTCGTCTAATTGCGAACAAAAAATTCTGGTTGCTTGGGGCGAAGACTTACAAAACGGACATGTTCGCAGGCTTATAGGCGACCGAGACTTCAGCTTCGAATACGTAGCGAAAAAAGGACAAAACGAGTACGTTAATTACATGCTTCGTTTAGGGTGTCGGTATTTGGAACTGTATGCGGAGGAACCGATTGTTTTGCAATATTTGGGTTTGATTCCGCAGGTTTATCCTGTGCGTGAAAAGTCGTTTGTTGCGCAAAACGAGACGGATAGAAGAATTTACGACGTGTGCGTAAAAACGCTAAAACTATCTATGGCGGAGCATTATATGGATACGCCGTGGAGAGAACAATGCTTGTATGCGTTCGATTCGAGGAACCAAATGCTTTGCGGTTACTATGCGTTTGAAAACGGTAACGCGGCGTACGCTAGGGCGAATTTGTTGCTTATGAGTAAGGACAGAAGAGAGGACGGCTTGCTGTCCGTATGTTCTCCGTGCGGAACGGATTTGGCGATTCCTTCATTTTCGTTGTACTATTTTATGGCGGTAAAAGAATATATCGAACACACTGATGATTGTACGCTCGGAGAAGAGGTGTACGAAAAATTGCTTTCGATTGTAGACGTTTTTTTGAAAAACGAGAAGGATGGTTTGATATGCGCCTTTGACGGAGTAAACCGTTGGAATTTCTATGATTGGTCCGAGTATTCGGAGGGGAAACTCCGTAAAGCCGATATTGCGCGCCCCGATTTGGTTATTAACTGTTTGTTTATTCTTGCGCTTGAAAACTTGCGGTATATATCCGAAAAGGTCGGAAATAAGTATCCGTACAGAGATAAATCCGAAGAAATCAGGAAAAACACAAGAAAAGCGTTTTACGACGGCAACACGAAAGCGTTTACAATGACCGAACGCGGCGAAGAGTTTACGGAGCTTGGAAACGCGCTTGCGGTTTTATCTAAAGTTGCGGAGAATCCGACTGCTTTGTGCGAAAGGATAGCAAGGGGCGACTTCGTCGGTTGTTCTTTGAGTATGAAGTGCTTTGTGTACGACGCGTTACTTATGACGGATAAAGACAGGTGGGGGAAATATGTTTTGGAGAAAATCCGAACGGATTATAAAATCATGCTGGACTATGGAGCAACGAGCGTATGGGAAACCATGGGTGGAGCCGAAGCGTTCGGTAACGCGGGAAGCCTTTGTCACGGTTGGAGCGCGATACCGGTTTATTATTTAAGAAAGTTAGGCGAAAAACAGTCGCGCGAAAAAGTTAGCAAAGAAAATTTATAGCAATAAAATCGAATCTAAAATTGATTTAAGCGGCGTTTTGCGACAATAAGTAATTATTGACAAGCAAAAAAAACGGTGGTATAATTCTAGCGTATTTGTCGGCAACATACGTTTGCTGTTTGCGGCGGACGAGGAACAAGGGGAAATCGGTAATGGATTTTAACAAGGTAATAGCGCTTGTGTACGAGGCGCGTAAATTTGTTTTTTGTAAGGAATTGCTTGGCGAGGTCGCGAATAAGAATCCCAACGATTTTGTCACCGCGGTGGACACGGCAATCAGTGATTTTATTCAAGACGGACTTGCCGCGCTGTATCCTAGCGTCGGCTTTATGACGGAAGAGGAAGATAAACATCGTCTTAGCGGCGAATGTTTTATTCTTGACCCGATAGACGGCACGACGAATCTTATTTACGATTACAAGATGAGTTCGATATCGCTTGCTTATGTCAAATGTGGGCGCGTCGAGTTCGGCGTTGTTTTTAATCCGTTTACGGACGAGCTGTTTTTTGCCTTACGCGGTAAAGGCGCGCATTTTTACGATACGCGCTGCGGCGTGGACGGACTTTTGGCGCAGGGAGTCGAAAATTACGAGGAAGATAAACTTGTTGCTGCGGCGCGCCCGATGAGTCGCGCTTTAATAGAATTCGGCGCAGGCTCGTCGTATAAGGAAATGGCAAGCGAAAACTTCGATAGAGCAAAAAGAATTTTTTGCGAGTGTCTCGATGTTAGGCGGACGTGTTCTACCGCGCTTGCCGTTTGCTATATTGCCGCAGGCAGACTGGACGGATATTTCGAAAAGATTATCAAGCCCTGGGATTTTGCCGCGGGGATTCTCGTTTTGGAAGAAGCGGGAGGGATATCGAGCGACTGGCAGGGAAAGCCTTTGCCGTTAGACAGAGAAACGACTATTATTTGCGCGACGCAGTCGGTTTACGGTAAACTTAAAGAGTTTGTCGAATAGTTTTTGATTAAAGAGGATAAGGGGAAAATAATGAAAAAAATAGAAAATCTTACGGCGGGCGAGCTTACGAAAATACACGGAATAACGTTCGCGATATTTATCGTGATAGATACCGTCTTAACCGAGCTTTTGTATCCGGTGCTGGATTCGAAATTCGGGAATGACTTTTTGCTTGTGGCGATAGAGCTGGTTATATCCGGCATACTGTATTCTTTGATATATATCGTCACGAAAAAGGTGTGCGATTTTATAAACGTTCGAAAAAACAGGATAATGGATATCAGCGGCAAATGGTATCACGTCCATATTCCGCACGTAAGAGGGGAGCGTTCTTACGCGGTTAGTAAACTAAGGGCGGGAGACGTCGACGTTGCGCGAGAATTGTACGATTTTACGTTTAAGGGTACGAATTTTTATTATGAATTAAACGATGACGGAACGCTTGCTGAAAATCACACTGACGACACGCGGTGGTACACCAAATCGTCGAAAATTTCTGACCAAAACGACTTTGACGTTATCGAAATTTACGAAGCACAGACACGAAACAAAGCTCAGCAGCCAATGGACGAGTGCCCGTTTTGCAAGACAAAGTTCGCTAAAAGCGTAAATATGCGCGTCGAAAGGTTCAGGCACGGAGTGCACAAGTATGACATCATTGATAACGGAAGGAACAAACCTACGAGAATAGAGGGAGAGTATTCGGATTGCTATCCGTCGTTTAAGTCGGGCGAAATATTGCTTTTTAAGTCGAAGGAAGAGCGAGACGCCGTCGTAAAACAATTTCTCGGCGAGGCAAAGCGGCGCAAAAATGAAGCGTCCTGCGAGGGCGGCGAATGCGTCTTAAACGACCCTGCTAACGAATGATTTTTATCGAAAAAGGCAAAGTGCGAGAATTTTTCGAAAACGCAAACGGCGCGCTACGGGGATTTAGCCGAGGCGCGGAAAATTTCACCGAAACAAAAAACGAGAAAGAAGTAAATTCTTGCTCGTTTTTTTCATAAAGGATGGTTGCGCGACGGTAAAAGGTGTTGTTCGCCGATAGCCGACTTTTTCGATGCGTTTTTATACGCGTAAAAGATTGATAAGATTTTTTTTGATTGACTCGCGACTTCATAAAACGTCGCTTTGTCATTTTGTAAAGCGGGCTTTTTAGTGCTAACAAATTTTTCGGGTTTGTTGCGGGTGACGAAAATCTTTGCTCTAAATTACGGGGTGGGGAAGAGACGTTAACATCCGCCTCTTTTTCGCTCTACGGACAGGAAAGTTAAATTTCCGTTGCTTTCGCGTCTGAAAAATTCCAGACGATCGGAATATTCGTAAATCAATACGTTCGGGTCGGTGCGAGTGCGGAATATTCTCGGTTCTTCGCGTTTTCGCGTCGAGGCGTCTCTATATTCGCGTCGAGGCTCGTAGGCGTCGCTAAAAGAAGAACTTTTTCCGTCGTCGATATATCTGCGTGCGTCTCGCGGTTTGTTTTGCGAACGCTCGTCGTTGTAGTCCGGTCTTTCGTCGCAGGTAGCGTCGGAGTGACCGGATTCGTCGCTTTCGTCTGTGTCATCGGTAAAGAAGAATCGACGTTTTTTCTTTTCTTTGCGTTGCGGCTTTGTTTCTTCGTCGCCTCCGAAGAGTCTGTGTTTTTTCCTTTCTTTCCGCTCGGAATCGTCGTCCGTCTCGTCCTTTTGTACTCGCGGTGCTATTTTGCTGTCGCTCGAGCTTTCGTCGTCGAGAACGGATATATCGTCGTCCGATTTTTTCTTGATTTTTGTCTTGGGAGTAGTGTTCTTTTCGGCTTTTTTTGCTTTTTTCTTGGCGTCTCGCCGCATTTTGCCGATTCCGTTGATTATAAACAATCCTATCGCTAGCAGTATCGTTACGCACAGTCCGAATAAAAACGCCGACGAAAAGTAGCCGAAGTCGCTTCCTGTGACCCATATCGAGATAAAAAATATCACGCAATAAAGCACGGGAATCCATAACCAGAAGAAGGTTAAAAATTCCACGAGGAAGGAAAGCAGCTTTTTCAGCAGGGCAAATATAACCGTAAAAATGATTGTAAAAATGGCGATATTCCTCCGTGACGTCGCGTTGCGTTAACGAAACCGATTTTTTTCGTCGCCGATTCGCGTTTGCGTTCGGCGATAAAGTAAAGGAGCGGAATTGCGAGGCTTTTTAAGTTTGCCCGTCGCGACCCCGCTCCCTGAAGTTTTGCAAAAATTATTTGATTATGTCCGTGCCCATATAAGGAACGAGCGCGGCGGGCACGGTAACCGTTCCGTCTTCGTTTTGGAAGTTCTCCAAAATAGCCGCGGTTGTTCTTCCGACTGCCAAGCCGCTACCGTTTAAGGTGTGCAAAAATCCGGTTTTACCGTCTTTTTTGTACTTAATGTTCATACGGCGAGCCTGATAATCGACGAAGTTCGAGCACGACGAAATTTCGACGTATCTGCCGTAAGAGGGCATCCATACCTCGATATCGTACGTTTTTGCCGACGAGAAGCCGAGGTCGCCTGTGGAAAGACAAACGACGCGGTAGGGAAGTCCCAATTTTTGCAATATAAGTTCGGCTTCGTTTGTAAGGGACTCTAGTTCGTCGTAGCTGTTTTCGGGCATCGAGAATTTAACAAGTTCTACCTTGTTGAATTGGTGCTGACGAATAAGTCCGCGCGTGTCTCTTCCGGCGCTTCCGGCTTCGGCTCTAAAGCAAGCGGTGTATGCGCAGTAGTAGATAGGCAAATCTTTTGCGTCGACCACTTCGCCGCGAAGCATATTCGTTACGGGAACTTCCGCCGTGGGGACGAGGAAGTAGTTCGTGTTTTTGACTGCGAACGCGTCCTCTTCGAATTTCGGCAATTGACCCGTGCCGTACATAGAATCGCGATTTACCATATAGGGCGGGAATATTTCCGTATATCCGTTAGCGGTATGAGTATCGAGCATAAAGTTATAAATAGCTCTTTCCAGTCTTGCGCCGAGTCCGCGATAAACGGTAAAACGTGTGCCGGTTATTTTTGCGGCGGTGGAGGGGTCGAGAATCCCGAGTTTATCGCCCAAATCCCAGTGAGCCTTCGGCTCGAAATTAAATGACGTCGGCTCGAGATGATGACGAATTTCCACGTTGTCGCTGTCGTCGCGGCCAATCGGGACGGACGCGTCGGGCATGTTAGGAATGGACAGAAGCGCCATTTTCAAGTCCGCTTCTACGGGCGCAAGTTCGGCGTCGAGGGCTTTGATGCGTTCGCCGACCGTTTTCATTTCTTCAATTATGGCTGTTGCGTCCTTCTTTTCGCGCTTGAGCGAAGCAACTTCCTGCGAGGCACGGTTGCGTTCTGCTTTAAGCTGCTCGACTTCTTTGAGTATTTCTTTGCGTTTGGCGTCTAGTTCAAGCACTATATCGACGTTGTACTCGCCGCTGCGAGTTTTCATCGCCGCCTTGACTGCGTCTGCGTTTTCGATTACGAATTTCGCGTCTAACATAATTAAACCTCTTTTAACTGTTTGATACGCTAATTATATACCAAACGAATTAAAAAATCAACAGTTTGTGTCGCCAATTTTATCCTTGTCGTCGATTTTAGCTCCGGAAACTGCGGGAAAGAGCAAGGATAGCGTTATAAAAGCCAAAAGCATCGCAGAGCCGGATATGAGAAGTTTAACGAACGCGGGAAGCCGAATAAACGACAGAAATATTCCGATTGTCGCCAAAACGATTGTAAGTAAAACAAGAAACGCGATATAACGCGCACCGAGTTTGAAAAGAGAGCGTTTTTTGGCGGCTTTTGCGTTAAGGACAGCAGTAAGAGCGTAGCAACAAAGAGTACCCGCGACCGCTCCGTATATTCCCGCAATAGGCAAAAGAGCGACGGTGACGATTACTTTCAAAACGCACGATACCGCTAGATTTTTTGCCGCGCTCGAGGCGTTGCCCGAGCCTTGAAGAGCGGCTGTCGTGCCGTGAGTGAAGGCGGAGAAAACAATTAGCGGAGAGCATAGCCTAAACAGTTCGGTAGAGAGATCTAGTTCGTCAATCGGCAGTGCTCCCGAGTAGAAGAGTCGCAGGATATCACGGGCGAACACGCCGAAGAAAACCGCGGCTAGCACGGCAAACGACAGCGCTTTTTTTAGGCTTCGAGAGGTTTCTTTTTCGGCGGTCTTAGGTGAAGATGCGACTTTGGGCAGAAGAGCGGCGGACAAAGCGCAAAAAAGTACGGTGGGGACGTTGATAAGAGGCATCACTATTCCGCTTACGAGTCCGTATGCGGTCGTTGCCGCGGCGGTCGTCATGGATGCGGACAGAATGTTGACGACGGTTAAACTGTCTATTACCTGCGTCATCGGAAGCGCGAGTGCGCCGAAAGTTACCGGAAGCGCGGTTTTTATTACGGGTGAAAGAAGTGCGCGTAATGACGAGCGTTCTTCATTATCGAATCGTTCGGCGGTTTTTCGGCGGGTGGCAAGATAAGGAATCAGCACGGACAAAAGCGCAACTAGCTCGGATATAGTTACGCCCAAAGCCGCTCCGGCTGCGGCGGCTGCTATTCCGCTGGGTAAAAGCGCGTATGCAAGAGTAAGTCCCGCTATAAGTTTTACCGTCTGTTCTACTATTTGCGTTATCGCGGACGGAAGCATATTTCCTTTGCCTTGATAGTAGCCGCGAAGCACTGCGAGCGGACAAACCAAAAATACGGAAGGAGATATGGCTTTGTAGCAATCGCTTGCGGCGGCGTTTCCTTGGATAATCGCTATCGGCGAGGCAAGAATAAACAGTAAAACGGTTAGCGCTCCGCCTATCGCGGACAGGGAGACTAGCGAGACGAGCGCGGTTGACTCGGCGGTTTTGTGTTTTCCTTCCGATAGATTTACCGCGACCGTCCTCGATATGGCTACAGGTAATCCTCCGCCTGCTATCGTAAGAAGAAGGGTATACAGCGGAAAAACCATTTGATATAATCCCATTCCTTCGCCGCCCAATATTGCTGTCAGCGGTAAACGGTAAATAAGTCCCAAAAATTTTGCGACTGCACCCGCCGCGGCAAGTATTCCCGCTCCCGTAAGTGCGTGTTTAAGTTTCTTAAATCCTTTCGGTTTAGTAAAATTACGAGAAAACGCGGCGCTTTTTTCGGCTTTTTCTTGACCTATCGGCGATTGCGAGGTTGAAAATTTATGGTATGGAATTTTTGCGCTCGAATTGCGTTCGTTTTGCATATACGTAGTATCCCCGTGACTTTCTCCGCATTATTCGCCGTAAAACAACAAAAGCTTATCTTCTTTCCGCGCGCATACCTGTTATAATACAAGAAAATCTTGGCCCCGTTACGCTGTGCGGGAGGAAAAAGCACGGCGATTTTGCGAGGCGCGAGATGGAGGAAAAATTATGAAATTTCGCTATAAGGCGTTGATTTACGCCGTGTCGGCAGTTTGTTTTGCGATTCTCTCGTTCGGCGAGTGTTGCGGGGTAAAGCCTTTTTTGCCGGGAGCGTTTGCCGCGCTTGCGTTTTCGTCGCTTAACTCGCTGATAACGTCGCCGCTTTTTATGCTCGCTTCGCTTACACGCGGTTTTTTCCTTCCTGAATTTCTTGGTTATGCGAGTTTTGCCGTGATTGTCGTCGCCGCTTCGTTTATAAAACTAAAAGGGGCAAAACGCCTTATCGCAATGCTTGTCGCGGTCATTATAGGCGGAGCGGTGTATGGAGCGTTTAGGGTGACGAGCGGAGAAACGTTACTTGCTTCGGCTACCGTCGAAGTCGTTCTTTTTGCCGTGGTGGCTTTTGTTTTTTCGTGCGCGTTTCGTCCGCTCGAGCAAAGGAGAATGCGCGCGCTGTCTGTCGACGAATGTTTTTGCGTGTATGCGGCGGTGGCGTGCGTTTTTGTAGGAGCGGGCGGCATTACGGCGGGCAAGGCGGAATTTTCGCTCGCAATGCTTGCGTTTATTGCTCCGATAGCCGATTCGGTCGCGCGTAAGTCCGGCTGGATAAACGCGTCTATTGCGGCGGGAGCGGGCGTTGCGATGGCTAAGACGAGCGTAGAGTGGTTTGCTTTGTTTTGTTTTATGGGTGCCGTTTCAGCGGTGTTCGTGCGCGCGCCCAGACCGTTGCACGCTCTATCTTTAATCGTTGCTTGTACGTTTTTTAGATTGTTTACGTCCGACTATTCTGCGCTTTTTTTCGATATAGCGGCGGTTGCTGCGGGTGGGGTGGCGGCTTGTCTTTTGCCGCGGCGGTTGCTTTTTGCCGTTAGGGAACGTACCGCTTGGAGCGACAAGACATATACAGTACGCAGACTGATGTGTGATGTCGTTCTTTCCGAGCGCCGACGTTTGGAGAATATTGCCGATATTTTTCGCGAACTAAGCGCACATATGTGGAGCGAAGAAGAAAGAGGCGAATATTTACCGCACAAGATTGCAAACGCGCTGGACGCGGAGATATGCGCTCATTGCGGCGTGTGCAGTCGCGACGACAGGATTGTCGCTTTGAACGCTTTGTGCGAAAAGACATTCGAAAAAGGTCGGGCAGGACTGGAGGACGCGGAGTTTTTCGTTGCGAGGGGCTGCTTACGCACGGCGCGAATTATAGGCGACGCGGGGGAACTTGCCGCGGCGGAAAGTGCGCGTTCGAAGGAGAGAGAACGTGAAAGGCGCGTCCAAAAGGAAATATCCGATTATTGTGCGGCGGCTAGCGAGATAATGCTTCGCGGTGGCGAGACGGGCGGCGAACTCGTGTTTTCTACGGCGCGCGAAGACGTTGCGACGGAAGAACTGCGAGCAAGGGGCGTAAACGCTTTGGGAACGCTCGTTAGAGAGGGCGCGTGCGACGAGGTGACCGTGATGGTCGGTGGAGACGCGGACGAGAAAGCGATAAAAAACGCGCTCGATTCGGCGCTTACCTCGGCGTTTGAAATGAAATCTAAGCGAGAAGTTAACGGAGTGACGGCGTTTTGTTTTACCGAAAAGACGAATTACGAGGTGGCGTTTGCGGTCTCGTCGCGTTCGAAGGAACGAGCGGCGATAGGCGACAGCCATTCTTTCGTCGATTTGGGGTCGGGGAAATTTATGGCGGCGTTATGCGACGGAATGGGTAGCGGTGAGGCGGCGAAAAAGCTTTCCGAGTCCGTTTTGGGACTTGTCGAGTGCTTTTTTCGCGCAGGCTTCGATATAGAACTTGCGCTCGCCGCCGTCAACAGACTGCTTACGATAGGCGAGGGCGAGGGATTTGTCGCGTTTGACGCGATAATTATCGACTTGAATACGTTGGAGCGCAATGTTGTTAAGCTCGGTACGCCCGCAATTTATTTGCGAGGAGAGAGCGAGGTCAAGTGCGTAGAGGGTAATGCGCTTCCGCTTTTGGCGCACGACCGCGTTCGCCCGACGTTTTTGACGGATACGGCAAAGGACGGAGAAATTATGATAATGGTTAGCGACGGCGTAAGCGATATGTTCGAAAACGGCGATTTGCTTGCGCTTATCGCAAGTTTGCCCGCGTTACCGCCCAAAGCGATGAGTGAGAAAATTCTTTCCGCCGCGATTTCGCGAAAGGGCGTTCACGACGACGATATGACGGTGGTGGCGGTCAAGACGTTTCGCCGCGTTTAGATAAAAATAAGGAAAACAACACGTATAAACGTAAAACTCCGCGTAGCAATTGAATTTTATTTGTTGACGAACATCGTTTGCGGTGGTATAATAATCGTGTTATGGAAATTTTCGTTGATTTTTCTAAAGCGTTTGATATGATTGCTTTCGCCGCGACGGTCGCGGCGACGGTAATTATGCTTGTCGGTTTTGTCGTGATGTGTCGCACGGCGAAAGGCGTCGGAGTTTTCAGCGTGTTTTACTATATACTTTCGTGGATAATTTACATTCCGTCGTTTTTGTTAAGCCTTGCCAACGTCGTTTTTCTTGCCTCACCCGGCGGGATGAAGTTGATTGTGTCGGGCGGAGTCGGATTGATTGTCGGCGGTGAAGAAATATTTTTCTTAAGCGGCGCGTTTTTCGAAAACATTGGCAGATATTTGGCGACGGTGGGTGGTTCTTATTGCATGACTGTACTTGTTTTTGTCGTTTTTGCAATATCTTTGCTTGCGCTTATCGTGACGCCGAAAATGTGGCGACGCAAAAAAAATGCGCAGGCGCCCGCGGTCGTCGTTTACGAAGGCGAGAAAATCGGCGGGGAGCCGCGCGTAGATGTCGCCGAGGTCGTGAAGCGTTCGTCCGTCGAAGGGAAAGAGGCTGGTGAATCGGAATCGTGCGAGAAAAGCGACGAAGAAAAAATCGAGGAAGACGATTCGGCGAGCGAACTCGAACCCGAAAGCGTGAGCAACGCTCATTGCGGCGAGGCGGAACTTGCCGGTGACGCGAGCGATAAACTCGACGAAAGAAGCGAGGTTGAAACTGTCGGCGAACTTCCGAGCGCTATGGCGGAAATTTCGAGCGTTGCAAAAGGCGGCGCGGATGAAATTTTTGTCGCGGAGGAGCCGGAAATAAGCGATATCGAAGAACTTGCGGACGTAAGCGAAGATATCGGCAGTAATTGCGAGGAAGACTACGTTACCGAAACAATCAGCGAAAAAAGCGACGAAGTTTGTAAGGAACAATCCTTAGATAAGTCCGACGAAGGACTCGGTGCGGAAACTTTAGCAAACGAGGTTTTTTGCGGCGTGGCGAGCGAGGATACGTGCGAACCTATTTGCGATGAGGAACAACAAACGCAATATAAATGCGATGAAAAAACTGTTACGACAGAATCAAAAACGGACGGATATTTTGCCGAAGTCAAGATAAGAACCGTTCGTGCGCCTAGGAAGACGTCAAGAAAAGTTACCGCGGCAAAACGTCCCGACGAAAGTTCTTGCGCGGCTGAAAAGCAGTCGGAGTCCGATTCGAAAAAAGCGGTTTTCGAGCAAAAACTTTCGGTTATAGCCGAGGATGCGGAGCCTGTTACCGCCATACGAGAACTCGAGCCGATTGCGGAAGCACCGAAGAAAAACGAAGCGACGGGGTCAAGACGCGTACGGATTAAAGGCGGCGCCGCCGAACAATTCGCGCGATATCTAGGCGATAAGACCGATGAAGAAAAGCGTAAAATCAAAAGCAGCATAGGAACCATTTTTATAGAGAAGAAAAAGTAAGGTCTGCCGTTAGTCGCGGGGGCGAAATAATAAACGAGGAGAAAAAACATGTATTACTTCGGAGTTGATATAGGCGGAACCGGTGTTAAGTCCGGTATCGTCGACGAGAGCGGAAAAATAATTATCAAGTCGTCCATAGCGACGGATAAAGGTCACGACTACAAGGTAGTTGTTCGAGATATCGCGGAGCAGCTTAAAAAGCTGTGTGCCGACAGCGGAATTTCGATGTCGGAAATCGGCGGTGCGGGTATAGGCAGTCCCGGTGCGGTAAACAGCGCGGAGGGTAGAGTCGATTTTGCCGGTAACCTCGGTTGGAGAAAGGCTCCTATAGTCGAGGAACTTCAAAAGTATCTGCCGGTCAAGGCAAAGATAAGCAACGACGCCAACGTGGCGGCGCTGGGCGAAACCAAATTCGGTGCGGGCGCGGCTTACGACGACACCGTTCTCGTTACGCTAGGTACGGGTGTCGGCGGCGGCGTAATTATCGGCGGTAAACTTTTCGAGGGCAACGAGAGTAAGGGAACGGAGCTCGGGCATATGGTCATTGTTCGCGGCGGAGAGCAGTGCACGTGCGGTAGACGCGGCTGTTTGGAGGCGTACGCCAGCGCAACCGCGCTGATACGCGACACTAAACGCGCCATGCAAAAAGATAAGGCGTCGAAGATGTGGGAGTTCGTCGGCGGAGATATCGACCGCGTGGACGGCAGGACTAGTTTCGAGTGCGCGAAATCGGGCGACGAGAGTGCGCAACTTGTCGTTAAAAATTATGTGGAAGCGCTCGGCGAAGGAATTTGCAATTTTATCAATATTTTCCGTCCGCAAGCGATTATTCTCGGCGGCGGCGTGTGTGCTCAGGGCGAGAATTTGCTTGCTCCGTTAAGAAAATTCGTGGAAGAAAATTCGTTCGGCGGGGATTATGCGCCCGAGGTTAAACTGTGCGTGGCTACGCTCGGCAACGACGCGGGACTTATCGGCGCGGCTTCGTTGATGATGCAATAATGAAATTCAAAGTTAAAACAAGCGCGACGAGCGCAAATATCGGTGCCGGTTTCGATTGTATGGGACTTGCGCTGGGACTTTACAACGAAATGACGGTGTCCGACGAGGGAGACAAAGCTCTTGAGATTATCGGAGGAAACGGAGTCCCGTGCGGCAAAGACAATTTGATATATCGTTCTATGTGCGAAGTCTTTAAGATTGTCGGCATGGCGCCTAAGAATATTAAAATCGAACAGTATGACGCCATACCTATGGCGAGCGGCTTGGGCAGTAGCGCCGCGTGCGTAGTCTCGGGCGTGGCGGCGGCAAACGCGTTGGTCGGTTCGCCGCTTTCTATGAAGGAAATGGTGGCTGTGTGTTCTAGAATGGACGGACACCCCGACAACGTTTTGCCCGCGCTTTTGGGCGGAGTGACGGCGGGCGTTATGACGAAATGCGGAGTCGAATACATTCGCGAGGACGCAATCGGAATCAAAGCGGTTGCTCTTACACCCGATTTTTCGTTGCACACCGAGGAATCGCGAAAAGCGTTGCCCGATAGTTATTCGCGCGAGGACGTCGTATTTTCGTTATCGCGTGCGGTTTTAGGCTTTGCAGCTCTTACGAGCGGGCAGGTCGAAAAACTTGCGGTCGTGGACGATAGATTGCACCAGCCTTATCGCAAGCCGCTCATAAAAGGCTATGAAGCGACAGAAAAGGCGTTAAAAGACCTTGGTGCGCTGTGCGTATACCTGTCGGGAGCAGGTCCTACGCTTGTCGGATTGTTTAGAAAAGCCGACGCCGTAGGCAAAACAGATATCCCGGACGGTTGGACAAGGCGAGATTTGGAGGTCGAAAACTCCGGAATAAGGCTGATTCCGCTCGGGTAATTGGGGAAACTCGATCCACGTAGCGGAAAAATAATTGAGAATGTATGCAAAAATAGTTGCTTATTTTTTCAAAAAGAGTTATAATATACCTCGCGTTGAGTATTAGGCTCTTCGCGAGGATATACTTTGCGGCTATGCGGATTGCCCCGAAGGGCGGTTCGAAAAGAACCGGAGTCGCCCGAACAAGATAATATGCTGATATGGCTCAGTTGGTAGAGCACGTCCTTGGTAAGGACGAGGTCACCGGTTCGAATCCGGTTATCAGCTCCAT
>CAYTKK010000007.1:0-24325 GCA_964438355.1 uncultured Lachnospiraceae bacterium
AGTTTAACGCCGTAACGTGAACCCTGACGAACAATTTGCGGTTCATCAAGCTTTAGGTCTTCGCACGAAGGAGCAACCACACCATAGCCGCATTCGTTGGCTTTCTCTATTGCCGTACGCAATTTATCATACTCTTTTTTAGCATACGCAAATTCTTTCATGCTAGACATAAGCGCAAACTCATCGGGTATTTCTATACCGCAAGCCGACGACAACGCCCTATAAAACAATTCGGGTCTAGCGACGACATCGTATACGACTCTGCCCTTTCCCGCCTCCACATTAGCAACGTTTACCCCCACGAAATTTTCGTCGGAATCAAACTTTTCTTCGATTAGCTTATAATCAGCCATTTTCTTCATATCGTCGCAAAGCGATACAAGCTTGGAATTGAGCGCCGAAATAATTTCATTATCGACAGGCAATGCTTGCAACCATTTATCGAGGCTAAAATCCACGTCGCGAATCGGAAACTCCATTAGCAACCGAGAGAAAACATTTTCAACGTCCGCTTCGCAAAGTTCAAGAACGTTTAGCGTCAAAACGGGTGTAGAATACTTTTTTTCGAGGTCTCGTGCCAAATCCTGCGTTTCGGGAGATGACGGCACTTTGGAATTAAGAATAACGACAAACGGTTTACCAAGTTCCTTAAGTTCGCTTACAACGCGCTCTTCGGCGGCAACATATGACGCGCGCGAAAGTTCGGTATCTATCGTTCCGTCGCTAGTCATAACCACGCCCACCGTCGAATGCTCCGAAATTACCTTGCGAGTACCCGTTTCCGCCGCCTCTTCAAACGGAATAGCATCACTCGACCACGGCGTATTTACCATTCGCGGCTTTTCACCCTCCATATGGCCGACAGCACCGTCAATTAAATATCCGACGCAATCGACAAGACGAACCTTAACCTCTATTTTATCGGCGATTTTGACGGTTGCCGCCTCACCCGGAACAAACTTAGGCTGAGTGGTCATTATCGACCGTCCGTTTGCGCTTTGCGGCAATTCGTCAACCATTCGTTCGCGAGTGTGCTTACTGCGAATCTTCGGCAAAACCATTATATTCATAAAATTAGTAATAAACGTTGACTTTCCGGCGCGAACAGGACCAACGACTCCGATATAAATATCGCCGTCAGTTCGCCTGCTGATATCACCGTAAATATCAAACTGTTCCATATAAAAACAATCCTCCCGCTTTTAATACTAGAATATATGCGGAAGGACTACGGTTTTATTACATTCAGTAATAATATTAAATTTTAACTTAAATACAAACAACCAAAGCAGTGGCACTCCGTCTATTCACCAACGCGAGTGTGGCTTTCTTTGTCCGTTTTATCGCTTTGCGTTGATAGTTCAGACTGCACTGCCCCCTCGGAATGCAACGCGGACTTATTCTTGCCAAACAAATAGAGTTGTTTTTCTTCACCCCTAAACATTCTTGCTATATTCGCATGATGCGCGCAAATCACAAGGACAACGTTAATAAGCGCCAGCACAGCCTCCTCTATTCTTCCCGTTCCAAACGCAATAAATGAATTGTAGATAAGCGGAATACATATTGCAATAAACGAGGTTAGACAACCGATTTTAACAGTAAGAAGAAAAATCAAGCACAAAACAAACGCAACCAACGACATTAAAGGCGCCGCGACAAAACACACGCCGATCGTCGTTGCCACACCTTTTCCGCCCTTAAACTTATAAAAGACCGGAAAAATATGACCGATTACGGCCGAAAGTCCGCCAAGATAAAGTCCGAATCGTCCGTCGGTAAAGGCAAACGCTCCTTCTGCGGAAACAAAGCCGTCACCTAACAACCACCACCCCACAAGAGCGGCAACGGCGCCCTTCAAAGCGTCAAGTACAAGAGTAAGGATTCCTAGTCCGATTCCGAAATTGCGCAACATATTTATTGTTCCCGGATTACCGCTGCCATAACTGCGTATATCACGTTTTTTGCGCCGAGAAATAAGCACCGAAAAATTGACGTTACCCAGCAAATATGCAAAGACAATCAATGCCGCCATAGAACAGTAATAGGTCGCCATTTAGCTAGTCCTCCTTGCTTGACTTAAAAAGCAACTTAATCGGCGTACCCGTAAAATCGAACGCCTTACGAAGGGAATTTTCCAAATATCTTTTATACGAAAAATGAACAAGTTTTTCGTCGTTTACAAAAAACACAAACGTGGGCGGATTCGTCTCGGGTTGTGTAGCGTACAATATCTTAAGTCTTCTACCTGAATGTGAAGGTGGCTCCGTCATAGCTACAGCCTCGGATACAACGTCATTAAGAATGCCTGTAGAAATCCGTTGGGAAGCGTTGATATATACAGCATCTATCATCGACATAATTTTTTCGACTCGCTGTCCCGTCATTGCCGATACAAAAATCGTTTTATAGTAATTCATAAAAGCAATAGCGGAAGTCAATTCTGCAGTTTTGCCCTCAATGGTATAGGCGTCTTTTTCCACCTTGTCCCATTTATTCATAATAATAATGTTGGGTTTGCCTTGTTCGTGAACATAGCCGGCGATACGCACGTCCTGCTCCGAAATTTCCTCCGAACTATCAAAAACCGTAAGAACGACGTCCGCGCGAGCTATTGCCGCGATAGTTCGCATAACCGAATAGTCCTCTACGCTCTCATCCTCAATTGCACGCTTTCTACGCATCCCTGCCGTATCAATAATTGTATAATCCTTACCGTTATAACGGAACGGCGTATCAATCGCATCACGAGTCGTACCCGCCACGTCCGACACAATAACTCGCTCAAAGCCTAAAAGTTTATTCACAAGCGATGACTTTCCGACGTTAGGTCTACCGACAACAGCAATTTTTAGCGAAAAATCTTCTTCGGACTCCTCGCGGGTCTCGAAGTTCTTAACAACCTCGTCCAAAAGAT
Source organism: uncultured Lachnospiraceae bacterium (assembly GCA_964438355.1). Lineage (GTDB taxonomy): Bacteria > Bacillota > Clostridia > Christensenellales > Pumilibacteraceae > UBA10677. The sequence continues at coordinate 2,918 of CAYTKK010000007.1, forward strand.
CGCCTAGTCCGAGTGACTGCTCGCAAGATATGCCAAAAGGTTCTCCCAGTCCGAGCGAATAAAAATCGTACGTTTTTTCAAGTTCAAAATTATCAAGTTTATTTACGACAAGAATTACCGGCTTTTTTGTTTTGCGAAGAATTTCGGCAACATCGTAATCCGAAGACACAAGACCGCTTTTTGCGTCCGCAAAAAACAGTATTACGTCCGCAAGTTCCATCGCAGCCGTTGCCTGCTCGTAAATATGCTTAAACATAGCGTCATCGCTTTTCAATTCGATTCCGCCGGTATCGACCATTGTAAAATTATACCCGCACCATTCGACGTCAGCATATATGCGATCGCGCGTAACACCGGGAACATCTTTAACTATAGAAATACGCTTCCCGCAAATCTTATTAAAAAAAGTCGATTTACCGACGTTAGGTCGCCCTACTATTGCTACTAAAGGTTTCTTACTCATATTTGCATTGTACCATAAAAGCAAAAAAAAGTCTATTGTTTAATCGACGTTATGTAAAAGCCGAGAAATAATCTCGACAAAATTAGAATAAATCATCAAACGATTCCGTTTCGTCTTCACTTTTTTCGCCATCCTCCCCCGCTTCGGTCATTCCGGCAAGGCGATTTTTTTGCAATTCGGCGTTTTTCGCTCTAAAATTTATCTCACAAAGCGCCAAAGAAAACATCGTTGCGACAAATAGACTATTGTAGATAAAACTACTTCCCATTATCCATACGCCCTTATAAATCGCCACCGTCATTACTATCGAATACACGATTTCGGCAACAACAATACCACCGAATACGGCGTATAATACAGAAAGCGGCTCCTTCCCAATCAAAAATGCTACCGACCCGACCACAACGCCGACAATAACGGACGAAAAAGCCGTAAACCATTCATTGTTTGACGGCAACAGAAAGAACATCCCGAGAGTAAGCGCTCCGCAACAAAGCATCAATGCCGACGAAGAAAGAAGCGCCCTTTTTTTTACAACCAAAACAAGCAAGCCAACAAACAAAATAAGCGGCAAAACAAAACCGCCGATATTAATATAAAAGTCATTGGATATTTGCCAATTAGGCACGATTATCCCCACCGAAAAACCAAGTATCAATCCAAAAGCCAGAATTACGTTTATTTCTGCTCTACGAAGCGGTTGCACGCCAAAACCAAGCAGCAAAAATATAGCCGAAAACGCCAGCATAAGTAAACCCATTGTCACAAAAAAATTACCCCCAAACAAATGGTAGGTAATTTTTTTGATTTTTATACTTATAAACGCTAATTTATATGATTTCTTATTCCTTACCGGTTTTCTTTTGCGACGTTTTTAACCAAGAACCGCATTTTGTTTCCGAATCATTGACAAAGTAATCGACGAAATTGAAATTTTCCCATTTATCTTTATACTTTTTAACAACTTTAACGCTTTTTATCGTAATAAGATTACCGTTTTCAAGCGGAGCGCAAAAATACGAATGCGCAAACTTAGCATGTGCGGTGTCCGCTTGCAACGCAATAAGTTTTCTAACGCACTCAACGGTCTCCGTAGTGGGACTTGCAAAAGTTTGATACAGCCATCCGTTCGCATTCTCGTCACCGTCAATTACATCGGCACGCTGATTCCGACTTAATCCCATAATTTGGAACTCCGTCGCACTTCTTGCATAACTAAACGCAAGCGCGCCGACCATATCCAATTTGCAAGCAGAATCCTTCGAGTTACCGAGTCTGTATCCGAATTTATTGTTCTTATACGTATCCCTATCCGTAACGGTATCCAAAAAGTCCAAGTTTGCGTCACCGCGATGAACCGAATCAGTTTGATATCCGCCAAAGCGAATCCACCCGTTGGAGTTATCATGGATAATCGTTCCGTCAAAATAACCGATACTTGCAAGATATATAAAGTTAGTCGAAGCGGCGGGCGCTTGACTTTCCAAAATCTCATACTCAAGCGTCATTCCGTTACTTAAAGAAATTTGCGCGACAGGATTAACGTCCTTATCCGTGGTATACTCATCATTCAAAACAAACGGTAAAACTATTCCGGTAACAACAATCGCAACGCCTAGCACAATCGCAACAACGATAGTAATCAGACGACGAAACGATTTCTTTCCGTCATCGTTATTCGAATCTACTATGCTTTCCGCCGCAACTATTGCCTTCTTTTTCTTCTTCATGCGAATTTTCCTTTACACTTACTTATGTTCTATAGTCTAAGTCACAAGACAAGATCTCTTATGTATTATACGCAATTCCCCGCGTTTTGTCAAGACGATATCTTTGTTTTGTTACCTCCGCTACGATTTTTTATACAATTACGACAGTTAAAGCACCCGCAAGTACACACTCTCCTTTTTCCGATAACGCTTATAACGGCAACTATGACCAAAACCGCTATAGCCGCTGAACTTATAATGATAGGAAACAGGCATATCAGACGAATCAGTCCCGACACTAAATAAGCAACAAATAGTTGCAAAATAACGCCGAACGCGGTTAATTTTCCGCCGATTTCCTCTTTCATCGCGCCCACTGTGGCTATACACGGAACATATAACAATACAAACACAACAAAGCACACTGCGTTTATCTCGGCGTTATCACCGACAAACACAGAGTTGATTCCGCCCAAGCCTTCGATTGTGGAAATAATGGTCTCTTTGGCGATAAAACCGCTTAAAAGCGCGGCAACCACCCGCCAAGAGCCAAAACCTAACGGCGCAAAAACAGGCGAAATAATCCCCGAAACGGTCGCCAAAATACTGTTTTCGCACCCGCAGTATTCGCCGCGAAACGAAAATGACGACAACATGTATATCACTATCCCAGAAAGAAAAACAGCGCCGCCTATTTTTGTTAAAAACGTCCTAACGCTACTAAAAACAACACCAAGAGCACGTCTAAAAGAAAGTAACCTATATTCCGGCATTTCTATAAAAAAAGCCTTTTCTTCCGTTCTTAATCGCGTCGAAAACTTATTCAGAACCCACGACGCGATAATCGCCACAACAACCGATAACACATACGCCAGCAAAACGATTACCCACGCTCCGTCGGAAAAATACGCCGCAGCAATGGACGTAAAAACAGGAACTCGCGCACTGCAAGGCAAAAACGGCGTTATAAGCACGGCTTTCTTGCGCATATTTTTTTCTTCTAATCCGCGCGCCGTCATAACGGCTCCTGCCGAACAACCGAATCCCATCAGCATAGTAAATACAGCTCTACCGGATAAACCGACTTTTTCAAACAATCCGTCCGTCATAAACGCAAGCCTAGAAATATAACCGCTCTCCTCCAGTAGCGACAAAGAAAAAAACAACATCGTTATTTGCGGCAAAAATGTTATAACCGACGAAAGACTGTTGATAACACCATCAAGCACGAGTCCCGACACGACCTCGTTCGCCCCCACAATATCTAGAAGAACGCTAATCGGCGAAGCGATAACCGCATCAATAGCAACTGTCATAAATTGAGAAAACAGCTCCGTGAGCGGCGAAAACGCCAAAAAGAACACACAAGCAAAAATAAGGAAAAATAGCGGAAACGCTAAATACTTGTTTAGCAAAACATTATCAATAATCGACGTTCTATTGCGTTTTTTACGCTCGTCCCTTGTAACGCTTGCCGCCAGAACGCGCGAGATAAATCGCGAACGCAGTTTATTCACATAAACCATACCGTCAAAATCATTCAATGCTTTTCCAATATCGGACGCTTCGTTTTTGCATATTTTAAGAATCTTTTCGTCTTTTTCCAAAATCTTAAACGCAGTAAAGGTTCTATTGTATTCAAAACGAGGCGACAATATCTTTTTTACTTCGACAACCTTCGAATCTCCGAAATACGGCAAAACGGCGGGGGAAAGCGTGCAAGTGCACTTAAGTAAATACATTAACGCGTTATGCGTATTTTCTTCGTCCCGCGCATCCATAATAAGTACAGGAATTCCCAAACGAGCCGACAAATTCTTAACATTTACGCATATTCCGTTTTTTTCGGCAATCCTTGTCATATTCATCGCGATGACGACCTTTTTACCAGCCTCTATTATTTGACAACAAAGCGCCAAATTGCGCTCTAGCTTCATTGCGTCGCAAACGCACAAAAAGACGTCGTATTCTCCGTCCAAAATTTCATCGCGAGCTACCGCTTCATCGGCAGAATACGCCGACAAGGAATACAAACCCGGCAAATCGGAAAACAGAACTTCATATCCCTCTGTTTTTATAAGTCGACGCTTTATGCCAACCGTTACGCCGGGATAATTTCCGACGCGTTCGTCAGATTTAGCAAGCAAATTAAAAAGGCTCGTCTTACCTACGTTTGGGCAGCCGACGAGCGCTATATTTATTCTATTATTCATCCGATTACTTTTCTTACCGAAACCAAAGTCGCAATTTCCGCTCGCACCGCGATCGAAAATTCGGCAAAAACCGCCAAAACCGCACCTGCAAAAGTTCCGCGATGAGCAACGTAAAATTTGTTATCGGGCGCAAATCCCATATCAATCAAGCGCCGACGCGTTTTATCATCGCCAATCACTTTATCGACCACATAATAGTTACCTTTTTCGGTGTCGGCAAGAGTCATATTGTTTACTCCTTTAATCGCTTTTCAAATTCATTGATAAATTCGACAAAGGTGGTTACGTCGCGAAACTGGCGATATACGGAAGCAAATCTGATATATGCAACCTGATCTAGTTCTTTTAGTCCATCCATAACGTACTCGCCTATCTTAACCGACGGAACCTCTCCGTCCAAAGTATTGTAGACTCTTTTTTCGACGTCCGAAACTAACGCATCGATGTCGTGCAATGCTACCGGCCGTTTTTCGCAAGCCTTTATAATTCCTGCACGAACTTTCAACGAATCAAACGGCTGCCGCGTTCCGTCGCTTTTGACGACAAGTACAGGCGTTGTCTCAACCGTTTCGTAAGTGGTAAAGCGTTTGCCGCAATTCAAACATTCTCTGCGACGACGAATACTGTTACCGTCGTCAGCCGAACGCGAATCTATTACCTTACTTTCCATAAATCCACAGTACTTACACTTCATACTATTCACCGCCGTATAAGATTATTACATAATTATTATACCTTGTTTACAATATTAAGTCCAACGTTTTATAACAATTTGCACAAAATATTCGCACAAATAGCTTCTATTACCACAATTTATAGTAAATATTATTTCATATTAACGAATCATCTTCGCCAACGGTACTTACAATCGAACAGCATACATTTTTCACACCGTCCGTCACACGGCGGACATTCCGATGGCGGCTTGCAAGGAGAATGTTTCTCTTCCCCGCACGGCAGACAACCTTCGCCTCGTTTTCTCTTATCTCCTTCCCCGCGTCCGCACACGGGCTGTCCGTCATCAAGTGCACTTATATCGACTATTATCACGTCTTGACCTAATTTTTGAACGCAATTCCACGGAATAAACAAATCCTGCCCTCTGCCAAAAAAGCCTTGCTTCGGGTACGGCGTAACTATCCCGGCAATCAATCCGGTGTCAGCCGAAAAAATTATGTCCAAAATTTTCCCCAATTTGCGTCCGTCACTACAGCTTATGACCTCGAGTCTTCTAAGTTCGCAAAAAGAAATTTGATTATTAGAATTGCTCATATTCATTATATATGACAAATTTCTAATTTCGGTTTACAGTTTTTTTATTCAACACGTATAAATTTAACCCTTAAAAGGAAAAATACGAATACACAAATCGGAGGAAACAATGAAAAAACGTGTTGAAATTTGCGGAATTAACACAGCAGAGCTTCCAAAACTCACTCACGAAGAAGGAATCAAAGTTCTTTTGCTGGCAAGAAGTGGCGACAAGGAAGCGCAAGACCTTTTTATAATGTCAAATCTTAGACTTGTTCTATCCGTCGTACAACGCTTCTCGGGCAAAAAAGAATGTGCAGACGATTTATTTCAAGTAGGTTGCATCGGACTTATGAAAGCAGTTAAAAATTTTAATATAGAATATAATTTACGTTTTTCAACATACGCAGTACCAATGATAATAGGCGAAATACGTCGGTTTTTACGCGATAATTCAGCTGTACGCGTATCGCGCTCGCTTCGCGATACCGCATACAAAGCAATCTGCGCCAGACAAAATCTAGAAAACGAAATAGGCCGCGAAGCATCACTCGACGAGGTTGCCACCGCCCTTAATATGAACCTGCACGACGTCGTATACGCGCTTGACGCCATATCGGATCCGGTATCGCTTTTCGACCCCGTATATCACGACAGCGACGAAACGCTTATGATTATGGATCAAATAAGCGACGAAAAAAACTGTGACGAAAAATGGATTACCGGAGTAGACCTAATTGACGCCGTTTCGAAACTGAGCGCTCGTGAACAGGAAATAATATCGCTTCGTTTTTATCAAGGAAAAACGCAGATGGAAGTGTCGGAAGAAATCGGCATATCTCAAGCACAAGTTTCTAGGCTTGAAAAAAGCGCAAAAGAAGTCCTTAAGTGCACAATCGAATAAGGCGCCGAAAAAAACCTATTGTCCACAAAAAGCAATACGAGTTAAATCCCTGTACTCGTATTGCTTTTTGAATTAACACGTCATAACGCCTTAGCAATTTCTTTTTTTAAGCGGAATATTATCTTCTTTTCCAGTCGAGAAATATACGACTGCGATATACCCATTATGTCCGCAACCTCTTTTTGCGTGCGTTCCGTTTCTCCCTGCAAACCAAACCGCATTCGCATTATCTGTTTTTCTCGCGCGGAAAGCTGTTCTATTGCCGCCCACAACAATTGTTTTTCCACGGTATTTTCTAAATTCTTAGAAACAAGATCAGGTTCTGTTCCCAATATATCGCTCATCAACAACTCGTTACCTTCGAAATCGACATTAAGCGGTTCGTCAAGAGAAACTTCGCTCTTCAATCGCACAACGCGCCGCAAATGCATCAATATCTCGTTTTCGATACAACGCGAAGCATATGTGGCAAGTTTTATGTTTCGCTCGGGCGAAAAACTGTTAACGGCTTTTATAAGACCTATCGAACCCACCGAAATTAAATCTTCGAGATCTACGCCCGTGTTGTCAAACTTACGCGCTATATACACCACAAGGCGAAGATTACGCTCTATAAGCATTCCTCTAACCGACATGTCACCCGCCGAGAGCCTACACATAATGTCTTTCTCCTCATCCGGCGAAAGCGGCGACGGCAACGCTTCGCTTCCCGATATGTAGTACAAAAAATCATCACCACTACCGACTCCGAAAAGTTGCTTTAGAAAATTTAATATTTGCCTAAATTTTTCCTTCATAATTCCTCCTTTTCCAAAACATGACGCTACATTAACGACGGGTGTAAAATTGCATCGAAATCATCCGCCCCGCCCATCGGCGTAAACGCAATCCCTATCATCACATCACATAATATATTCTTACGTCGCTCCGAATATAATATAAACTCGTCCGGTTTGACTAATAAAATTTTATTCATCCCTCCCGCAATCGTCTCGATTTGCATGTATCGCGCTCCTTTTTGCAAACTTTCTCCGTTTCCGGAAAAAAGCGCCGTAAACTGTTCTTCGCTTAAAAAGTCAACCAGAGCCTTTGCCGAAAAAACAACAACCGGCAATCTGTTTTTATGATCGTAAAGCCGATTTCCGGTATCCATCAGACCTTTACATAAAAGTTCTTTTCCAAAAAGTTTAAGCTTAAAATCATATACGACTTTCGATATATCTCTTTTAGCGCAGAATTTTACGATAACCCCTCGAAGCACAATGACGCACACTAAACAACAACCTAATAATACCCCAATGGGAAACTCGGAAAGATTGATTCGCATAACGCTCTGAATGTTATCGCCCGAAACCATTGCGACAGCAAGCACACAGCCACCAAAAACAAACGTCAACAGCAGGAATATTAAAGAACAAAACATAAACCTTCGTCTGCCCAAAAAAAGAAGCGCGCACAAAACCAGCCATAAAACGAATTTCGTTGCCAACAGCCATCCATCGCCTTTAATAAACGGATAACACACCGCCACGGCAGTCCCTACAAACGACGCCAGCAAACAACGCAAAACGCTTACACGACGCAATGCAAGCTTGTTTGTCAAATACCCCAGCGAAAAGGTGATACAAAAATTATCAAGTATAACGTATTCGATATATGCACTCATAGCCGTATCATAACACGACTTACGGAAAAGAAAAAAACATTCTTTGTCGCTTTCGGACGAATAAAGAATTAGACAAAAAACAGCAAATATAATCGCACGAAAAATATTTGTATTAAAAATTTTTAAGTTATTTAGATTACAGAAAACTTTGTTAACACTAAAGTTATTTACCACCGACACAGTTGATGGGGTTTGAAAGGGAGTGTGATATCGCAACTCAATTTCTTTCTTATAAAAGAAAAAACTCGACGCAAATCGAGTTTTTTCAAATCATCTTTGTAATTTTTATCCGTATTTTTACTCTTTCTTCCCTCTTTCAGACAAAACGCGAAGAAAGTCCGGGAAATCATCCTCTACGTCGATACGAGAACCGCTACTTGTACTTCTCTGCTCGGTTCTTGTAGCGGGCGTATCATAACCGCCAACCGCGTCGACGGACTCGTTACGAGCAGAACTTTGCGATATACCGAACGGAGAGTCCATAACTTGCGAAGTCGATGACTGTTGAACCATACGACGACGATACTCGCTGTCGTGACCAACGTTTTCGTTGGTAAATCCGGTAGCGATTATGGTAACCATAATCTCCTCGTTCATAGACTCGCGAATGTCCGCGCCGAAAATAATGTTCGCACCGGGAAGAACGACCTCGCGCACAAGCTGAGTAGCTTCGTTAATTTCGTCTAACGTAATATCGGGCGAACCCATAATGTTAAGAATAACTCTGCTTGCGCCTTCAATCGAGGTTTCAAGAAGCGGACTAAAAACAGCTTGCTTGACGGCATCTATCGTCCTTTTTTCACCCTTTCCGCGGCCAATACCCATATGCGCTATTCCGCTGTTTTTCATAACGGTGCAAACGTCAGCAAAATCAAGATTGATAAGAGCCGGCGTGACGATAAGATCGCTTATTCCCTGAATTCCTTGACGAAGAACGTCATCGGCATGACGGAAAGATTCCAAAATCGGCAAACGAGCCGCAAATTGCATTAACTTCTCGTTAGGAATAACAACTAAGGTATCAACCACCTTCTTAAGGTTAGCAATACCGATTTCCGCGTGGTCCATACGCGGCTTACCCTCAAAAGCGAAAGGCTTGGTTACTACAGCAACGGTAAGTTTACCCATTTCCTTCGCTATTCCGGCAATAACAGGCGCCGCACCGGTTCCCGTACCGCCGCCCATTCCGGCCGTAATAAACACAAGATCGGCGTCTTTAATAGCGTCTGCAAGAGCATTTCTACTCTCCTCAGCAGCCTTCTGCCCCTTCTCGGGGTCAGCGCCCGCGCCTTGTCCGTGAGTTAACTTATCGCCGATTTGAATACGTTGTTCGGCCTTAGACATAGAAAGCGCTTGAAGATCGGTATTAACTGCGATAAACTTCGCACTTTTGATCTTCTCGTCTATCATTCTGTTGACCGCGTTGTTTCCGCCGCCGCCTACGCCGACAACCACAATTACTGCGGGCATCGTCATCATATTACGTGTATTGTTAGAAAGCATATGTAACCTCCGATTATTTCTTAAAAATGTCAGCGAGTTTCGCAAAAAATCCTTTTTTCACCGGCTCGTCGTTTGCAATAGCCAAATCGAGCAACCCCCATGCGGACGACTGATTCGGTCTGTTATTTTGAGGCAACGATGACGTTGCAATCTCTATATTGCGATTAAGTTGCTGTGACAATATGTCCTTTGCGCCCCTAATAAAGCAGATACCGCCGCCGGTAAGCGAATACGGAATATAGTCAGGATATTCATACTCGGCAATCGAAAGACACTTTCCTATTGCTTTGCCGATTATCTGAACTCTATGCGCAACTATTTCGTTTACAAGTTTTGCAGGCAATGTCTTTACGCCGTCCTTACCGGTTATTTCGTAAACATCGTCATCACTCGCATTTATCGAAAGAACGACTTTACGTTTAAGCGTTTCTGCTTCGGTAAACGAAATTTTAAGAGCCATTGCCAAATCACCCGCAATATGCCCGCCACCCATCGAAAAACTTGCCATAGACAGCAATCCGTCTCCGCGAACCACCGCAACGGTAGACGTAATATACCCTATGTCGATAAGGACTGCCGTAGCGTCACGCTGCTCTTCGTCAAACAGCATTATCGACTCGGCAAGAACAGACGAAACAAATTCGATATCCGCAATGTCGAATCCTGCAAAAATTGCCCTAACGAGTTTGGTAAACTTCGTTTCCGCCAATATATACGAAAGCGTTCCGCCAAGCTTAGTGCTCTGCATTCCGACAGGCTGCAATAGCCGCCTATCGTTGTCAAGCGTATAGTAAATAGGCTGGATATTGATTACTTCGTTTAGCGCCGAATCAAAATCATCCCCGGCGTTCATCAGTTCAAAAACATCGTTATCGTTAACCTTTCTTCTTTTGTTGAAGGTTGTACTGACGTCTTTAACCACCACGGAAGAAAATTCTCCGGGTACTCCTACGTAAAGTTTGGAAATTTTTATGCCTGCGTTTGTTTCAGCAATCGAAATAGCTCGTCCGACGACATGAGCAAGGCTTTCGGGAGCATACCACTCGCCTTTGCCGAAGCCGGCGTAATTACACTCGCCCATTCCTTTAATACAAATGGTATTGTTTACGCCTCTTTCGCCTATAAGCACCGTTATTTTACTGGAACCAAAATCAAGTATTGCCGTATCGTGAGCCAACTCGTTTTCTCCTTCTGAAATTCTACTATTTTCTACAATTTCGTCTTAATATTATAATTTAATCGCAGTAACTTGTCAAGCAGATATAATATTTACTCAAGAATTAGTACTTACATTTATCCGTATACGTCGCAGCCGTAGATCCGTCGCTTTTGCGATAAACGGTAATAGTTCCTTGTTGCTGGCGATTTTTGTCTTGTGCATAATAAACGGACATCGCATAGTGCAACTTTTCCTTCATTCCTAGCTCATTGCCCTGTATTTCGATATACACGCCGGTACGCGTCTTGATAAAAACACTTCCTCCGCCAAGATATTTATCAATGTCGACAAACTCGAACAAATCGGTCATCGTCGAATGCATACCAAGTTGAGTGACCGCATCCATTACCGACAACAAAATATTTCTCGCTTTCGAGCCGTCTGCAAAAAGATACCCGCCTTTTACCGCCGTTTGCTCACTTTTGCAGATAAGTTCTATATATCCAGAATAATTATCTTTTACTTCACCTTCGGATAGAACCTTTAATTCGCTTGACGCGTAATATACTTTGCCGTCAAACTCATATGCGATATAATCGAATATCTTCACATAGTTGATATAAACGGCGTTCGGAAACTTACGTTCGATATTTACGACTTTGATGTTATTAACCTTACTTTCGACATTAGCGATTATTTCATTCTCGTTTAACAAAAAGATGCTTCTTCCTCGCTTTATTCCGTTATTATCGGTATTAGCGACCGCCATCTCCACAGCAACATCATCGTCGTTATAGCAATACGCCGTAATTTGCTGCACGGAAAAAAGAACGCTCCCCAATACAACAAGTATGGTAACAAAACTTAAAATTGATAATAAAATTATTAGTTTTTTATTCCTCATTTTATTTTTCCGTAAAAAATTACCGCGCTATTGCTCGTACATATCCTACAAACTACGTCTGCACATATCAATTATAGCAAAAATACGCAAAGAATGCAACCTGATTAACGTATTTTTTTAATTTATCGCGATAAATTAAAAAACTCTATTTTGTACGCTTTGTCAGTAAGGAAAAACATTGGCAACAATCGTTATTTGCTTCGCGTAATACACGCACCTATTGCGGATAAATCATCCTCTATCTTTTGATACCCCCTATCAATATGCACCACTCCGTTTACGACAGAATCGCCCTCCGTCATAAGCGCGGCTATTACCAATGCAGCTCCGCCGCGAAGATCTTCTGCTTTTACGCATGCACAATGCAACGAAGGCACACCCTTAATTACTGCGACCCTGTCCTTAACGGTTATATTTGCGCCCATTTTTTGCAATTCGATAATATACTTATATCTACTTTCAAATAAATTCTCAACCATAACCGAACAACCGTTCGCACAAGTAAGCATCGCGACCGTTTGAGACTGCATATCCGTAGGAAATCCGGGATACGGCTGCGTCTCGATTTTATGTAATGCACGTAATTTACCGCTCGACCTGATTCTTACTCCGTCAGAATGCTTTTGAATTAAACAACCTGCTCGCGACATTTGTGCCGCAGTGGAATACACATGGTTCATATCGAGTCCACGAAGAAACACGTCGCCGCCGCAACAAGCACACGCCGCCATATATGTACCGCCTACTATTCTATCCCTAATCGGTCTAAAATCCACGCCGTGTAAATTTTTCACACCCTCAATCACTATAGTACTACCGCCGGCACCGTAAATTTTACCGCCCATTTCATTGATAAAATCCGCCAAATCGACAATTTCGGGTTCTCTTGCAGCATTTCGTATAACAGTTCGTCCTTGCAAAAATATTGCAGCCATCATTACGTTTTCCGTAGCACCTACGCTTGGAAAGTCAAGATCAATTTCTCCGCTTCTCATTTCGCTACCGTCGCAAATTATGTAACCGTTCTCTTCACGTATTTTTACATTAAGTCTTTTCAGTCCGTAAAGGTGCAAATCTATTGGGCGAAGTCCTATTTCGCAACCGCCCGGATAACTGACCGACGCTCGTCTAAACCGCGACAATAGCGGGCCTAAAATAAAAACCGATGAGCGTATTCCGTGGCACAATTCACACGGCACCGCATATGAGTCAGCATTTCTCGCGTTGATTGTCACATTTCCGTCCTCGACATTTATTTTTGCGCCAAGGTACGTAAGAATATCAAGCATTGACCTTACGTCCGAAAGCATAGCTACGTCATTTATGACTATATCCTCGGCCGACATTATCGAACACGCTATAAGCGGTAAAACAGAGTTTTTCGCGGCTAGTATTTCTACATCGCCATTCAATGTTTTTCCGCCCGTTATCTGTAAAACCTCCATAACACCTCGCCTCTTACGAAAATTTACCGCTTTCTATACTATTATCGTATGAGCCAAAATATCCTTGCGTTACGATGCTAATTTCACGTTGCGGCGCTAATTGCACAATAAAACAAAATAACGCCGATGATAATCCTTATAGCATTTAATACTTTAGTGCAAATCAATAAACCTAACAAATTATGCCGTCAACGCACCCGTTCAAACAAACAAAAGTAGACGACAATCCTTGTAGCATAACTTCGCATAGTAATAAATTTTGCAAACCGCCTTCCATAAAAACACTTTTCTTGTTTGGGACGTTAAAATTTATTCGTTTTTATATAAATTTGAAAAAACCGCAAGTATACAAACTCACGGCTTTTTCGAATTTTTATAAACTATAATAGAATACTCTTCTATTTTTCCTCACTGTCGTCGTTTAACGAAAAGTCAACTACCGAATCAGTCATTGCAATTCCGGCAAGCAAGTCACCGATTCCTGCATCGCTTTCGATAACGGTTACGGACGCCGGCTTCTTGCGTGTTACCGGAACAACCGTAGTGGGACGAGGCTTCGGCGGCGCAGATTTTTGTTTTGCGGTCCTTTGCGGACGTTTCATTATCTCTTCCTTCAAAGCGTTAATCTGTCCGCTTATTTCGTCTACGTCCACACCTTTTTCGATAGTCTCAACCTTCTTAGACAAGGCGATAAGCTCATCACTGATGCTGTAAACCTCATTCAGAATGATGTTATTATAGCTATCGACAGTATCACCGTCACCGTCTGAAACATTCGCAACAGTAACGGAATAAAGTTGATCTCTCAATCCCTTAATTTCGGAAAGAATACTATCAGCAGTGGCTTTTCTTTCTGACTCGAGCGCATCCAATCGAGCGGATATTCCGCTTATCTTTTCGTCAAGCGAAGAAGTGCTATTCTCCGTCAGAACAGTAAGAGCTTTTATAATATCGTCTTGTTTCTTCTCGAGTGCGGAAAGCCTGTCTCCTAGTTCACTCGAAAGCGACGCGGACGCCTCAATAGGTTCGCCGCTTACAGCCGAGCGTATGTAGGAAATGTCCTCAATCAGTTTTTCTCTATCCGATTTTGCACTTTCTTGCTCGTTGGACAGCGCCGCTATCGCTTCTCCTATAACTTCCACCGAAGACAGAATGCTGTTTTCGCTATCGGTCTCAACATTCTTGATATCATCAAAAAGACGATCGAGCTGCGCAACAATCTCACCAAGCGTCGGAGCCGCAGAATAATCCACATCGTCGCCGCTTTTTCCGTCGAGTTTTTCAAGTATCGCCACACAATCGGTCTTAAGGTCAAAAAGCGACTGCGAAACCTCGTTCATATTTCCGAGGTTGTAAATCTCGTTGCGCAAGTTGTTTATCTCACCGACAAGGCTGTTAGCGGCAGGCTGAGAAATTTCTCCGCCTGTGCCTGATAGATTTGCCTCTAAAAGATAATTTTTAAGCTCGCTAAGCTTAGAGAATAAGCCGTTACCCTCGTAGTCAAAAGGTGCGCGATATGGCTTCGTTACCGTAATCTGAGAATAAACGATAAGGTCTTGCGCCTCGAGTAAAACAAGTTTTGCAACCAGATCCTTTAACTCGGCACGAAGTTCTTTCTGCTTTAACATGTCGCGCTCGCTTATAAGTGCGATATTCGCATTAAGAACCGCATTGTATACTTTTTCACACTCTATCTCGTTGCGACCGCCTTGAATATCGTTTTTAAGCGCAATTATATCCGGTAATTGGTCAAGGTTCGCATTAGCGCCGTCGCGAACGTACGAATCGACACTTGCAAGATACTCGACGATATTATCGCGTTTCGCAGTCGCCAGAGTAAGTCCGCCGTTCGTCTGAACATATTCTAAAACGGCATCAGCTTCGGATTTTGAAAGCGGCAACACGGAAACGCGCGAAATAAGTTCGTTTGCGCCGTCAATTATCGGCGCAATATCATATTCGTTCGTATCGTAAATTCGCTTTACGAGAGCGTCGACCGATGCGTATTTTTCCGCTATCCCGAGCGTTTTTTGAGCAACATCGTACTTAACCTTCGCCAACATATTATACAAGGCAAGCATTTCGTCATTACGACGAGTGCCGACAGGCGACGCCGCTCCGATAAGGCTTTTTATGTCATATAGTTGACGTAAAATCTCGGGAACCACTTTTGACGAAACGTCACTACCGTCATCGCCAATAGTAGAATTGATGCTCTCGATAAATTGCTCATTCGCAGCAACGTTTCCCTGTATTGCGCTCAACGTTGCACCTAAGTCGCCCAAAGAAGAAACGCCGTGAAGCTGTTTTTTTAGCGCGTCCAATTCAACGCTCATTTTCTTTTCGCTCTCCGCGTTCATTCTAATAAGTTGTTGCGTAAGCTCGATAAGGCGCTGCATAGACTCGCCGTAATCATCAACTCCGACTTTATCCTGCATATTGGTTATGCGTTGATTAAGCCGACGTATTTCCTGATTCAACATTTGCGTCGTACGCGTCAACTCGCCGTCGTCACGATACGAATAATCATCATACGACGACGTCGGTTGATACTGTATAGTTCTTCTAATTTCCTCTATTTCGTCGAGAACAGCATCCAGTTTTTCGTCTCCAAACAAGTCCTCATCGTCAAAGTCGCCGTCAAGTCCGGCAAGGAAATCTTCATTGTTCTCATCAAAATTATTTACCATTTGGAACTTCTCCTTATCCTTTATTCAACTTGTTTCCGCGCAAAAAAATTCAAGTTCGCGCAATTATCAAGACAAAATTATGCCTTGCCGTTACGACGCGCTTCGGCTTTTTGTCCGCGATATGTCGCTTCCTTCATCGTACGACGAATCATTTCGTTCAAAACAGCGTCATTCATCTCTTCCTCGTCGAACGTGAGCGCAAGACGACGAAGTCTTTCCTTAAACTCCTCCGCAGCGGCAGGACTGTTGATATACTTAAGGTTCTTTCTCATATTAACAATCTGAACTTTGCGTTGCTCGATTTTAGACATCTGCTCGTCGCCGTAAGCAATATCCTGCTCGCGCATAAATCTGCGTTGCTGCTTCTCTGCAAGGACAAGTCGCTTCAATTCATCCAATTGACGCATAAGTTTTGCATAATCTCCGGAACTTGCACTCTCGCGAATCGCAGGAACGTTTCCTGCGGAAGTTTGCGTAGAAACGGGTAGTTCCGCTACGCCAGCCGATTTTTCCGAAACTTTTTCGGCACGATCTTCGCCGCTCGTTGTCAAATAATCGTCTTGCGCTTGTACGTCTTCGTTAGCAAAATTCTTTGCTATATAGTCTCTATAAATAACTCCGGAACCTTCCTTGTAAAGCGTAAGCGGCGTGAGACGCGGTAGAATGTTTTTAACGTCGTCATTAGCCTTTTCCGCCTCTTCACGAGCAACTTGCAAGACCGAATGTGCTGCCTGAATTTCCTTTTCGTATTGGCGACGCTTCTCCTCGTCGTGTTTCTTAAACTTAACTTTTCTAGTCGTAATAGAATCGTAATTGCTCTTTGCTTTCTCAAGTTCAGTCGCGGTTGTCTTTTGCTTACCGAGGTATTGAGCTTTCAACTCGTCGAAAGTAAGTTCGCTTACGACTTTATCCTCCGCCGCGATTATATCGCCGAATGCGCACTTGCCGGATTCTATAAACGCAGTCATAGCCGCTTTTGCTTCCTTGTATTCGACGGTCTTTGCCTCGCGCTCGGCAACTATGCGATCTTCCTCTGCTCCGCAAGCGACAAGTTGACGGTTAAGAGCAGATACCTCGGCAGACACTTCGCCGGTACGCTTTGCGTCCGTTGAAGCGTTCAGTTCTTCTAACTTTCCGTCGAGTTTTGCTTTAACTTCATACTTCTTGGTATGAGCGGCGGTAAGTTCGCCGTCCAAACGATCTACATCACGATACGCCGCATTTATCTTTACAAGCATAGGACGAAGTTCGGAGAATTTCTCCATAATCGCACGTCCCCTGTTATCGCGGTCAAGTTTCTTAATGTCAACGCCGACAATTTTGTCAAGACGCGCAACATCCGCATTTATGCTGTCTAGTTCACGCTCGACGCGAGCAATCTCCATAACTAAATAGGATTCCGCGTCTTTAATAAGCGCCTCGTTCTCCGCGCTACGACGAGTATCCGCTTTAGCTTGCGCGATAGTTGCCTCTTGCTCGTTAAGATCAACCTGTATGAGAGCCAAACGATTTTTGTTTGCCTTTCTCATTTTCTTATCCGCGCTAAGCGCATTATATTCTTGCGTAAGTTTCTCGACAACCGCAGACGTCGATGAAACGATAAGACCCTTATCCTCGCGTATTCTCTGTTGCTTCTTGATTTCGGCACGAACTTTCAAAAGTCTTCCGTTTAGTTCTCTAACCTTTACGGCAGTAAATTGCGAAGAACGACGTTTTTCGCGGAGTTCGCGAATTTCATCCGTATCCATATCTATATCGACATATTTATCCGTCGACATCGAATACCCTGACAAATCTATAGGAGAGTATGGGTCGAAGCCAAGTAAAACAACTATCGGCTCGACCTCGGATTCGATATTGTATTTGCGAAGTTTTTTCGCGGTCGCCTTGCGAAGTTTTTCTTCTTTCTTAGCCGCCTTTGCCTCTGCTTTCGCCTGCTTTGCGGCAATCTTAGCTTGCGACTTTTTTGACTTTTCCGCTTTTTTGTCGAACGCAACTACAGTCGGAACGCTCTCTTTGACCGCAACGGGTGCGGGAACGACAACCGGATTCGAAGCGACGACAACCGGCGCGGGCGCTACAACGGGCGCAGGTTGCGGCTTGGAAACGGCGGGTTCGGGCGCTACGGGAGCATCCGATACGTCTTTTACCGGCTCGGCACTTGCGCCAACTTCCGCAATTGTCGCCTTATCTTTTGCCATATCTGCCTTACTGACGTGCTTCGCCTTTTTTTTCGCTCGAGAATAAATATCCTGTTTTTTCTGCTTTTTGATACCCTTGATTACCACGATAAGCATAATAACCACAACCAACAAAAGTACCGCCGCCGCGATAATCTCCATCCACGTAACAGCCAAAGTCCCTAAATTGAAAACCACGTCAGTCAACGCAAACGCACTAATTGTCTGAAACATACTCCACTACTCCCTCTTACAATTTATTTGTCAGCCTTAACGGCTATTTTAACCACAAAAAAGATACTACGTCACTCGCTTTAACAAAAATATTATAATTTATTTCACAAGCAAAGTCAATACATTTTTCTTAAATTTCGATATTTTTACAGCCTCAAAAATCAAAACGTCGACACTTTTTCGCATTTCGTTCGTCTGTTATTCTATATATTATATATAAGAAAACGAATGATATACTTTTTTGAACAAAATTCATCGTTTTTTACGTAAATCGCTTGCAATTTTTTACAAGTTTATTTATAATATTCGAGTAACCGTATATAAAAGGCTATGAAATCACTAAAAGGAGATTTAATAATGAGAGTTTACAATTTTTCCGCAGGTCCTTCTATGCTTCCGATGGAAGTGTTGGAGAAAGTTCAAAAAAACCTGATCGACTATGACGGAACGGGCATGTCCGTTATGGAAATGTCACACCGTTCAAAGCCTTACGAGAAGATTAACAACGAAGCGGAAAGTTTGCTCCGCGAGTTAATGAATGTTCCCGATAATTATTCGATTATCTTCGTTCAAGGCGGTGCTTCTCTCCAATTCGAAGCTATTCCTCTTAACCTTGCTCACGGCTCTACGCTCGAAACCAAGGGTGATTACATTGTTACCGGCAATTTCTCCGGCAAAGCATACAAAGAGTCCAAAAAATTCGGCGACATGGTAGAAGTTGCTTCCAGCAAAGACAAAAACTTTACTTATATTCCCGAAACCACTCCCGATATGTTCAGAAAAGACGCCGACTATGTACATATCTGCTACAACAACACCATTTTCGGCACCAGATATGCAGACGTTCCAGACACCGCGGGTATTCCTTTGGTTGCCGACCTTTCGTCCTGCATTCTTTCCCAAGAATTCGACGTAAGTAAATTCGGCGTTATCTACGCAGGCGCACAAAAGAACGTTGCTCCCGCCGGCGTAACGATTGTAATCGTAAGAAACGATTTGCTCGGCAACGAGTCCCCCATCTGCCCCACCATGATGAAATGGGCTACTCAAGTTGAAAACAAGAGCCTTTACAATACTCCCCCTGCGTTCGTTACATACGTAGCGTCCGAAGTATTTAAGTACCTTAAATCAATAGGCGGCGTAAAGGCTATGCAAAAAATCAACGAGGAAAAGGCAGCGCTTTTATACGACTTCATCGACAACTCCTCTTTCTACACGAATCCCGTAGAGAAAAAATTCCGTTCTTTGATGAATGTGCCCTTCGTAACACCCTCTACCGACCTCGACGCTAAATTCGTTGCCGAGGCAGCTCAAAACGGTTTAGTCTCCATCAAAGGACACAGACTCGTCGGCGGTATGCGCGCAAGCATTTACAACGCTATGCCCGTAGAAGGTATCAAGAAGCTCATCGAATTTATGGGCAAGTTCGAAAAGGAAAACAAATAAGGAGCATCAAAAATGTATAATATACTTAAACTTAACGAAATCAGCAAAGTTGCAGTCGACGTCTTCACCGACTCTTACGCGTTGGTGAAGGAAACAGATAAACCCGACGCCATTGTACTTCGTTCGTTTAATATGCACGAATACGACATCCCCGAATCCGTCATTTGCGTAGGCAGGGCCGGCGCCGGAGTAAACAACATTCCGCTTGAAAAATGCGCGGAAAAAGGTATCGTCGTTTTTAACACTCCCGGAGCTAACGCAAACGCCGTAAAAGAACTCGTCATTTGCGGAATGCTTCTTGCCGGCAGAAAGGTCGTAGACGGAATCAATTGGGCGTCCACTCTAAAAGGCAAGGGTGCCGAAGTCGGTAAACTCGTCGAAAAAGGAAAAAGTTCGTTCGTCGGTCACGAAATAACCGGTAAGACGCTTGGCGTCGTAGGTTTAGGCGCAATCGGCGTTTTGGTCGCAAACGCAGCCGTTGCTCTCGGAATGAACGTAATCGGTTACGATCCGTTCCTTTCGGAAAAAGCAAAATCGACTCTCAACGAAAGCGTAACGATCGTTGCCGACCTTACGGAAATTTTTACAAGCAGCGACTTCATTACGCTTCACGTTCCGCTTAATGACGGCACCAGAGGTATGATTAATGAGTCTACCATCGCAAAAATGAAGGACGGCGCCGCCGTACTCAACTTCTCGCGCGGAGAACTCGCCGATGCCCAAGCAGTTATTGCCGCACTCAAAGCAGGCAAGTTAGAAAGATACGTAACAGACTTCCCTAGCGACGAGATGCTTAATGTCCCCAGCGTGGTTGCAATCCCCCACCTCGGAGCAAGTACCCCCGAAGCTGAGGACAACTGTGCCGTAATGGTAGCACGTCAAATGATGGACTACATTGAAAACGGCAACATCACCAATTCCGTTAACATGCGCGCGGTAAAAATGGACAGAAGGAGCGCATACAGAATAACGTTGTTCGCCGAAGACAAACCTTTCTCCGAATACACTACCGTCGAACTTATGATTAAGCTCGGTCTTAAAGTTGCCGGCGTTACAAGCGCAAAAAAAGATAACTTCACCTACATAATCGTTGACGTCAAAGAACAGCCTTCCGACGAAGCAATCGCCAAGTTGATTGAAACAGACGGCGTCATCAAGGTTCGCGTACTGTAAGCAATTCACAAAGCAACATAAAAGCATCTAATTTGAACATTAGTCAAATTAGATGCTTTTGTTATATATTAGCAAACTTAAATACAATATAAAAACCCGCAAAATTAGAAGTGAACCGAACAAATTAAATTTTCGGTTCACTTCTAATTTTGACTTTACAATTAAGTCAAAAAAAAGAACGTAACACTCACACTCTACCGCGCATTATCCCCAAAAGCAGCGCCACCCTTTCCTACAACACACAAAATCAAATAGTCAGTTTGTATTCTTTTTATCGACAACCTGCGGTTTTCTTTCCATCGTAAAAACCTTGCCGTCGACGTAATAACTCTTGCCGTTTCTTCCGTAAAAAAACGTCATATTCATAAGCTTTATAAAATATATCGAAAGCGGTACGGTTACGAGTAAACCGACACCGAACGTAAATATTCCGACAAAGAAGTTCACCGTAATAATCAATAACCACGC
>CAYTKK010000008.1:0-3866 GCA_964438355.1 uncultured Lachnospiraceae bacterium
TAAATAATCACTATTAGAATGAGAATTATTAGAAAAAGAATCGGTGTTCTTCTTATTATCGATAGTTATGTCTTGATAAATAAGAGGTTTTTCAAAAAGAACTTTTGTTAAGGTTTTTGTAATTAAACTTCTTAATTGCATTTCATCTGTAAAACGAATTTCTAATTTTGAAGGATGGACATTAACATCTATTAATGTTGGATCAGTATTTATTTTTAAAATACAAAAAGGATATTTTCCAATTGGAATAATTGATTTATACGCATCTGTAATTGCATAAATTAAATTTTGATTTCGGATAATTCGTTCATTTACAAAAATCGTAATTCCTAATTTATTTGCTCTAAAAGCTTGATTATTCGAAGTATATCCACTGATTTTATAAAGACTGTTATTTCCTTCAAATGCAAGCATTGATTTTACAATATTTATTCCATATGTAATACCAATTAGTTCTAAAATATCACTACCACTATGTGTCTGATAAATGACTTTTTGATTATTAATAAGTGTAAAAGATATTTCAGGATGAGATAATGCAGATTTATAAATATAATCAATGATATGAGAATTTTCAGTATAATTACTGCTTAAATGTTTATAACGAGCAGGTGTATTGTAAAATAAATCTTCAACTTCAACAATTGTACCATCTTTCATTGGGACATTTCCTGAACTCGTAATTTGACCATTTAAATAATGATAATAAAATCCTAATTTTTGGTTTGTTGGTTTTGAAGCAATCTTAAATTTTGAAACACTCGCAATGGAAGGTAACGCTTCACCGCGAAATCCTAAAGTTTGAATATTAAACAAATCAAATTTTGAAGTTATTTTACTGGTCGAATGAGGTGTTAAAGCTAGTGGAATATCATCTGGTTCCATACCTGTTCCATTATCGCTAACTTTAATTTTTTTAATTCCCCCATCAATTAATTCGATTGTTATCATTGTACTTTTAGCATCAATACTATTTTCAACAAGTTCTTTAACAACACTAACTGGACGTTCAACAACTTCACCAGCAGAAATTAAATTGATTAATTCATCAGGTAATCGTTTAATTTTAGCCGACATACTATTCACCTACTTTATTTTTTAATTCGACAAGATAATTTAAAGCATCAATTGGCCTAAAGCTATCAAGATCAAGATCCTTTACATCCTCGATAATTTTATCATATTTAGAATTATTAACAACTTTGACAACAGGTGGAATATAGTTTTCTTTAGATAACGTTTTTATATCAATGGCTTGTCCTTCAGTAAGTTTTTTTAATAAATCCGTTGCACGTAAAATTACTGGCATTGGTATTTTTGCAAGTCCTGCAACATTTATACCATAACTTTGATTTGTTGGCCCATCAATTACTTTATGAAGAAAAGTAATCTGATCATTTTCAGCTAATGCTTCAACATGAACATTTCTTAAAAATGGTAAACTGCTATCTAAATGGGTTAATTCATGATAATGGGTTGAAAAGAAAGTTTTTGCGGCAATTTCATCATGTAGATATTCAATGATTGCTTGTGCTAAAGCCATACCATCAAATGTTGCTGTTCCACGTCCAACTTCATCAAATAAAATTAAAGATTTACATGTTGCATTTTGTAAAGCACGATTTACTTCAAGCATTTCACTCATAAATGTTGATTCACCACTAGTTATATCATCACTTGAACCAATCCTTGTAAATACTTGGTCAAATATTGGTAATGTACATGATTCGCAAGGTACAAATGAACCCATTTGGGCCATAATGACAATTAATGCATTTTGACGCATATAAGTCGATTTACCACTCATATTAGGGCCTGTAATTAAAAGCACTCGTTCATTATTATACAATTTTAAATCATTTTCAATAAAATCAAAATTATTATAATATTCAATTACTGGATGGCGTCCTTTAATTATTTCAAATTCATCATAATAAGAAAATTTTGGTCTTACGTAATGATTATTTTTACTAACATCTGATAAACTTATTAACATATCTATTTTTGCGATAATTTCAGCTAACACTTGCAAATCAGAAACGACATCTTTACACATTTCTCGCAAATGATTAAATAGTTCAATTTCTAATTCAATTGAGCGTTCATCAGAACGTAAAATTAAAGATTCTCTTTCTTTTAATTCTGATGTAATATACCTTTCTGCATTTGACGTTGTTTGTTTTCTAATGTAACCATATTCATCTTTTACTAACGATAAATTAGCTTTAGTAACTTCAATATAGTAACCAAATACTTTGTTAAAACCAACTTTAAGTGATTTAATTCCAGTTCTTTCGCGTTCTTCTTTTTCAAAATTGATTAAAAAATCTTTATTGGTTGAATTAATATTACGAATCTTATCAAGTTCTTCGTTATATCCAGCTTTAATAACACCACCATCTCTTAGTAAATATGGAACTTCATCATTTAAAGCATTAGATAATTCTGTTTCTAAATTTGTGAATTCATTAATATTTTGCGCAATGTGTTTAGCAACTTTGCCCTTAATTCCAAGCATAACTCTTTTTAAATGGGGAATAACAAATAATGTTTTCTTAAGTTGAACTAAATCCTTGGGACTTAAATTTCCATAACTGATTCGCCCAATAATTCTTTCTAAATCATACACAGAAGATAAGTCATTTTTTAAATCTGCTACTGCAATCATATGGCGATTAAATTCTTCAATTAAATCAAGGCGCTCATTAATTTCGTTTAAATTTATTAATGGATATAAAATATTCTTTTTTAAATAACGTGACCCCATTGCGGTTTGACAATGATCTAGAACGCTAAATAAATTATTGCGATTGCGGTCGCCTTTAATTGATTCAACTAATTCTAAACTTTTTAAAGATGCGGAATCAATTTTTAAAAAATCATTTATAGAATATTGAATAAATTTTTTTAAATGTATTAAAACTCTTTTTTGGGTCGTCACCAAATAATTTAAAAGTCTTTTTGATGCAATTTTTAAATCATCATTAATATCTTTATATAAATCTTCCAAATAACTATCAACATCAATAGAATCGTTTTCTGAGAGGGTGAGTGCTAAAACCTTGGATAAATATTCATTCATTTGCTTAGAAATCGATTTTCCAATAACAACTTCTTTAATTCCTAATTTGATAATTTCACTATATAGCATATCCGATGTAGGAATATTTGTTATTTTTGCTTCACCTGTTGACAAATCAATATATCCGAAAGCAAAAGTATTGTTTGATAATTTTTCAATTACGCCTAAATAATTATTATCTTTTTCATTTAAATATTGTTCATCAATATTTGTTCCTGGTGTGATTACTTTAATAACATCACGTTTAACGATTTTGCTAATGCCTGGAGCTTCAAGTTGTTCAACTATTGCGACTTTATATCCTTTTTCAGATAATCTTTCAATATAACCGCTAACCGCATGAAATGGCACGCCACACATTGGGACAGGATCATTATTAACACCTGCATCACGAGACGTTAAAACAATTTCTAATTCTTTACTTGCGACTAAAGCATCATTAAAAAACATCTCATAAAAATCACCTAATCTAAAGAAAACTAAAGTATCAGGATATTTTTCTTTAATATCTAAATATTGTTGCATCATTGGTGTATAGTTGCTTTTATTTATTTTTTCGTACATATCTTTCACCATCTTATACTATTTTTTTATAATTTTACCACATTATCTTTTTTTTTTCAAATATTTAGAAAATGAAAAAAGGTGAGAGTCAACACTATAAGACTCCCGCCTTTTTATTTAGAGGAAAATTATTTAAAATTATTTAATGTATTTATAAAAAATTTTATTCAAAAGTCAAACTAACAAACTCAAACGAAGCAGTTGTTACACTTTGATCTTT
>CAYTKK010000008.1:3966-16185 GCA_964438355.1 uncultured Lachnospiraceae bacterium
TAATTCAAATGAAGCTGCAGTAAGTTTATTTTCTGTTGCATTATCATATGCCCAGAATACTAGTTTTTCTAATAATGTCGCATCAATATTTAATGATGTCAAATCCCATTCAACAACTAATAATTCATCGGTAAATTCTTTATATTGTTTATTACCAGATACTTTATCATATTTATTATTCTCAGGAGTTGTTGTATCTAATTTTGCACAAAGATTTAATCCCGCAGTACCTTTAAATGTTGCGACTACTTTTGCGTATTGTTGATTTACTTTTGCAAAATCAAAACGGCCCCATTTATTATCTGATTCATATATTGTTTGTAGTGTAACTGTTTGATGGTCATCAGAGAATTTATAATCCGCAGAACCATCTTTATTGTTACTTGTAATTTCAATTCTTGTTGCGCCTTCTGGTAAATCTTCTTCTGTTTGATATTCAACAATTACAAATTCACTAATATAGATATTATTTCCAGCTTTATCGCCTTCATGACCTATATTGCCAAAACAGAATTCTAATACTGGTCCGCCATCTTTATCTTCTACATCATATGTAAAATTGATTTTATACGTTACATATTCATTTGTAATAGTTATTTCGGAATTATTTGTTGTAAATTTATCCATCCATGGGTCATTCCACAAGTTTTGACCTAAATTAAATTTTAATTTTCTTGTTTCATCTGCTTTGACAGTGATTCTTAAAGTATAATTCTTACCATATTCAAGTTCAGTAAGTGATAATTTCATTTTTGCTGCTGAAGCCCATTCACCGACACTAGAAATTGCAATTGTTGCTGTATTGTTTTCATATGTAACAGTTGCCATATCTTTTGAACCTGAGTCAATTTCAGCTTCACTTGTGATAAAATCATAGATTTTTCTTTCTTCACCTTTATCAGCAAAATCATCTTTAACTGTAGTTGGTGCAGTTGTAGAGAATCCAATCTCATCAACTATTGCTTCACTACCAACTGATTGATAATTCATCGAAATACCAATTGCTGTAATTTCACCAATTTTTACATCTGCGTCTGAAATAGGAATATAATAATAGCCATTTTCATCATATTTAATTTGGTTTACTAAATATTGATCTGTTGAATATTTACCTGTTTCTGTATAGAACCATATTCTAATTTTTTCAGCTGTAGTATTTAACATAAAACGTAAGTATTGATATTTAGATGGTAATTGTTCATTTACTTTTCTTACGAAAATTGATTCACCACCTGAATTATATTTGAATAAAGCCGCTTTAGTACCATTAAATTCAACTAATGTTAAATCATTTAATGTTTGTGCATCAGCTTCCCAAGGTAACCATCTTCTATATAAGTTTCCATCTTCAACATTTAAATCATCAGATGAACTATAACTTTCAAAATCTTCTATTGTTACTGTGTCACCCATTGCTTTGAAAACTTGAATTGTAACTTTCTTTGATGCTTTATTTCCAGCAACATCGCTTACAGAAATTTCAAGTTCGTAACTTCCAACTTTTGTTAAATCATAAGTACCATCAATTTTTACTTTATCAAGTGCAATTTTGCCATCAACATTATCTGTTATTGTAATTAAAGATGTTATATCAAATTCATCGCCAATACAATAATCAATTTTATCCTCAACATTAATAACTGGTGCTTCACCATCAGTTACAGTAAGGACAAATTCTTTTGTCGTAACGTTGCCTGAACTATCACTAACTGTGTAAGTTAATTTGTAAACACCAACTTTTGTTAAATCATATTCACCAGTAACTTTTCCATTTGCAAATGGGATATTGCCATCAATATCATCTACAATTGAGATAGTTATAAATTCTTCAAGACTTGGATATTGATTTTGTTTGATTTGTGCATTTTCAGGTGTGATTGTTACAACAGGTGCTGTAACATCTGCTTCTTCAATGATTTTAATTGTGATTGTATGTGATACTTCTTTACCACCAGAATCTCTTACAGTAATTACAACTGGATATGTACCGACTTTATTAACATCAACTTTTGATAAATCAACGTTTGCATCAGTTAATGTTAAAATTCCACCATCTTCTAAATCGTATGCTTCAACATAACTTGTAAATGAAGGTAATGTTGCACCTTTTCCAAAAGTTGTAGGTAATCCTTCAATTGGTGTGATAACAGGAGCCGTATTATCATTACTTAATAAATAAACTTGCATATTATCAAAATGAACAGGATTCATTTGCTCTTCACTACCCCAAGTATATGTTCCCACTTTTAATTCAAATTTAATTGAATTGTTTCCTGTAACTGATTTTTCTGCGTGAACATAGAATATTACGTAATAAGTTTGCTTTTCTGTTGTAAGTGGTGTTGAGAAATTATCAGCACCTGCAAAATTTTCAATCCAATTATGACTTTCATCAGTTTCTAAGCCTATTCTAACTGTCATTTTTCTTGCAACATCCGCATATGCGTCAAATTTTAACATGTACCAATATCCAGCTTTTAAAACATCTGTTGAAGTTCTAAGTCCTGGTGATGACGCCGAATCCCATCCAGGATTTGTAGCTTTGACTGTATGTGTAACTAACTCGCCATTTTTAACATATAATGTAGCTTCAGCACCGCCATTAAGTGTAAATTGTGAAATATCGTCATTATCAAATTGTGGATTTTCAACAAGTTTAGTATCATAAACTTTTGTAAATGTTACTGGAATCATTACTGCTTCTTTATTTCCAGCTTCATCTGTTACTGAAACTTCTAATTCTGTTGTTCCTGTATAATTTCCTAAATCGATTGTTGAAAAATCAACAACTAATTTACTTGTAATTATGCCATCTATATTATCTGTTGCTTGAAGGTTTTTAGTAATAAATGGAGTTAAAACACTTTCATCACTGACATTACCTGGTAATGTAATGTTTAAATCTTCAGGAACTGTAATTACAGGTTTAATAGTATCTTTTGCAAAACCAAATTGTAATGAAACATCAGAAATTGTTTCAGTTGTTTCAATTTTAAATGTCTCATCAGTTAATGCACCTGTAAATCTTGCGTATACTGTATATTCTGTAACTTCTTTTGTTAAGTTTACAGTTCTTGTAGCTTCGCCAAAACTAATCGTAACTGTTGAATCTGCACTAACACTTGCTTTGAAACTTACTTTTGCAAGGCAGAATGTTTCTAATGATTTATCGATTTCTCCACTTGAAACTTTTGTTTGATATAGTCCTTCTTCAAATGTAACATTAGATAATACGTTTTCTTTAAATTCAAAATATCCTAGACTAACAGTTATAGTTCTTTTAGCGGTTGCTTCATTGCCAGCTGCATCTTTAACTGAATAGTTGATTTCATATTTTCCAACTGTCCAAATGTCAACTTCGCCAGTTATTTTTAGTGAACTAGTTAAATCACCATCGATTACATCAATAGCAGTTACATTTGC
Organism: uncultured Lachnospiraceae bacterium; assembly: GCA_964438355.1. GTDB lineage: Bacteria > Bacillota > Clostridia > Christensenellales > Pumilibacteraceae > UBA10677. The sequence continues at coordinate 7,390 of CAYTKK010000008.1, forward strand.
TTTTGGATCAAATTCTTCACCAACAATGATTTCTTTATTAGCAACACCCGATATAATTGGCGCATCTTTATCATTTTCTACAACTGTAACAGTAATTGTAACAGATGCTTTATTACCATCGCTATCATACACTGTATAAGTAACTTCATAAGTTCCTACAACATTATAATTAACATTTGTATCAACTTTAATGCTGGTTGTTAAATCACCATCTTCTTTATCTGTTGCAGTAACACCTGCTAATGGTACAAATTTAGTTCCTTTATCGATTGTTTGATTTTGTGCTCCAGTAATAACAGGTTTATTGTCATCTTTATTTTTATCTGGTATGCATGAAACTAAACAAATTGAAATAAGTACCATTATTAAAATTTTTAATGTATTTTTAAATTTCATATTCTCTCCTTTTTAATTGCCTGCAATTCCTACTTTATCAGCACTTTCCACAAACCATTTTTGAGTAAATGCATATAAAATAAGTAATGGTAAAATAGATAGTATTGTTCCTGCAAATAAAACTCCCTGGTTAAATGATTCATTGGCACTATCTAAACCAACATTGCCACTTGGGAAATTTTCACGGAATATTGCTTCAAAGTTAATTACAGCCATTTGTAAAGTACGATATTTGCCACTAAAATAACTTGTCGCAAGTGATGTTTCATTCCAATACCAAACGAATGAATATAATGTACAAATTATAAAAGCGGGAATGGCCATTGGCACTGCAATTTTAAGAAAAATTTGTAGAGCATTTGCGCCATCTACTTCTGCTGATTCACTTAACTCCTTAGGCATCATTTTGAAAAATTGATAAAAAATTAATATAAAAACTGATTGTCTAAGTCCATATCCACATAATGCCGGATAAATATAAGCTTTTAAAGATTTTAAAATTCCTAAATTATTGTATAAAACATAAGTAGGAATATTCATTAGTAATGTTGGAATTAAGAAAATACCAACAACTAATCCAAACCATATTTTTTTGCCTGGGAATTGATATTGTGAAAACCCATAACCAATTAATGCAGATGATATGACACTGCATATTGTTGGTAATAGTGAAACCAAAATTGAATCTTTTAGTGTTTTCATAAAATTCAAGGTTTCAAAGGCATAGACATAGTTTTTGAAAACTATTTTTGATGGAATCCAAATTGTCGTTGGATCAATCAAATCCTCAAGGCCCATAAAAGAAATGGCTAGCATTTGCAAAATAGGATAAAGGAAAATAAAACTAATTCCAATCAGAAGCGTATATAGAAAAATTTTCGTTAATAAGCCATATTCTCCATAACGTCCGAATAAGAATCTTTTTATCTTGGGAGTATTAAACTTTTTTTCCATAAAAAACGCTCCTATTGATAATGTTTATCAGTCAACTTTAGAATTAAAGTATAAATACCGATAACAAGCAATTCAATTGCAAATAAAATCCAGGCAAGGGCTGATGAATAATCACGGCCAAATTCAACTGAAACAATTGAACTTTGAATAATTGATGTTAATTCATTGCCTAAATTACCATAAATTACTGTCGTATAGACAATATTTAAAATCATCATTGGCACTAATTGGGGAAAGGTTATTTTCCAAAAAATTTCCCATCCTGATGCACCATCTATTGTGGCAGCTTCATAAATTGGTTTATCCTTCTTTTGAAGTGCAGATAAGAAAATTAACGTTTGGACGCCTCCTAACCAAAGTAATAAAATTACTTTACTAAAAGCACTCATAATGATTTTTGTTATTTTCGTTGGTAAATAAAACGATAATGTCTCAGCTAAACCTGTTGATGATAAAGCAGGTACATTTAGTAGTCCATATGTTTGAAAATATGTTAATAAATTCCCGGATAATAAAATTACTGGAATAAAGAAAATCATTCTAAATATTTTTATTCCTTTTAATTTTTTATTTAATAAAAGTGATAACATTAGCGAAAATACTAATACTAAAGGAACAACAATCATCATATCCTTAAATACCGCAAGAATTGCTTCTAAATGATCAGGATTATTTTTAAATATTGCTTTAAATTGATCAAAGCCAAATCCTTCAATAATAAATTTTGGCTTCCCATCGATAACGCGTGTACCAGAAAAATCTGATAAAGCCATACGAATCGATTTATATATTGGTTCGATACCAAAAATAATTGTTCCAATAATAAATGGGGAAATAAATAAATAGCCTGTTATTGCTTTTTTTGTTTTGTTACTTAACTTTTTTTGATAAACTTCTACTAATCGATTAATTCCTAATATTTTCTTTAAAAAATTAAAGAATTTTGTTAATTTTGGATTAATTTTATCTGTAAAAAAGTTCTTAATTTGACTAAATAAATTACGCATTAGAACCTCCTTTTACCATATAACTATAAGGTTCTATTGTAATATCTGTAGTTTTAAATGTTTCGTTATTATAATTTACATAAATTGTTACATTGTTACTGTAAGAAATTTTAACAACACCATTTGCAATTGCATCATGAGACATAATTGTTGCACCTGTAACATTTTTAAGGGCGTTATTTACTTTTTGATAAATATCAATGATAACATTTTTCCAAAGTGCATATTGAGTACTATTTAAATATTCAAAATTAGTAAAACGTAAATTATATGCTTCTTCTTTAGTAATAATAAAAGATGGATACAAATTATATTCAATCATTCTTAATGTAAATAAATTATAATCACTAATATAATTTATATTACTTGTAAATAAATTTACACATCCACTAAGCACAATTGATATAAATGGAATTGAATCTGTTTCATAATTAAATTTACTTGATTCATATTCTGCTTCATAATAATTTGTTAAATATCTAAATAAATATGCTTTAGGATTACTTGTTGAAATCTTATAATTGACAATTTTAGATACTTCTTCTTCGATAATGTTAATCATTTGTGAACGAGAATAAGTTTTATTTTTATATCGATATGAAAATGCATCGGTTAAATGATCAATATCAAATCCTTTAATATTTAAATTCTGGTATTTTTTATTCTTTTTTAAAATAGTATTACTTAAAACATTTGGTGAAATATAATATGCTTCTTGTTCAAGTGAAGATTTTAAATTAACATTGAAGGCAGACAAATTGATTCGTTTGATTGTTTCTTTTCCAAACCCATAACTATCTGCAATTAAAGGATCAATCGTGTAATCAATCGAAAAATTATTTTCGGATAAATATCCATTCAACTTCTTTAAAGCGGCTTTCCCGCCTAGTTGTGATGCAGCCTTCGCATTGATAGCTCCATCGTTAAAATATCCACCTTTATTCCATCCTAAGTAACTTACATGAATATTGTTAACATCTGTTTGCTTTAAATCATCAATAATATTCATTGTATCTAGATATTTAGTCATAGTAACGTAATTTTTTCCAAAAAGTCCTTTTTTATAATCAAGACCTAAAACATTTAGATGTAGTGGAATATCATTTGATGAAATAGATTGATTTAAATTTAAATGTGTAGCATATTCTTTTGCCATACCGACGTAATTTGCATTTTCATTACTTAAAAATGAGTATTGTAATGTATAATTATTTGGATATGGATCATCATTAATTAAAGTCATTGGCGATGATGATGATAATTTAACCATAAATTGATCTCTAACACCAAGTTTAAAAAATGTTGTATTAAGTGGTGTATTCTTATAATTATATGGATATGAATGAATTTCCGCAGATCCGTCACCACTTAATATTTCACACAAAAAAGCTGCTTGTTGATATCCATGATTTATCCCATAAATAGGTAATGACACAACACTATTTGATACAATATGATAATTATCTTTTTCTGATGTCTCTAAGACACCTTCATCGTTTCCATATACTTTTGCAATATACGCGGCCGTCGCATTAATATTTTGATATCTAATTAATGCACCACTTCCATCAGGAATAAAGGCATAACCATTTATTTCATAATTTTCCGAACCAAAATAAGGAAACAAGTAAATAGCTTTTAATTGATAGTCTTTTGGTTTAAGTTTTCCAACTGTTACTTCATTAATTGATGTATAAGGCACATCGACAATTAATTTTTGATTATCAAGTGTAACATAAACATCGAAACTAATTCCTATTGCAGTAAAATTTAAATGAGCAACGAAGCCATTTGTAATTTTTTCATAACTTATTTCTGTTGATGCTTTTTTAGAAGTAATTGATGTTTCTAAAGTTGAAATTGAGCCGCTATTTGCGTCAAAATATTCAATTGTAACACCGGAATTAATTTTAGCTGTAATTGATTCTGATAATCCTAATTGATCTACATTTTTATAATTACTATACCACATATAACCATTTGTTTTATCATAAATAGCGATAGCCATTGTTTGATCATTTCGATACATTATTAAGTAGTTATTTTCGGCTATTCTTTTATAACCATTTTCACTTATAAGTTCTTCCTTTTCATCAACAATGTTTATTTTTTCTTGATTAGCTGGTTGTGTAAAGAAATTAGTTTTAGAATCTATTTTAGAATTCACTTCTAAAATATTTGTTGCTGTATAATCACTTGTCGCATTCGTAATTAGACCGAGACTAAAAATAATAATGACAACAAATATTAAGATTAATAATCGTTTTCTCATTAAAATATCGCCTCCTTTACTAAGTCTACAACAAAACCAAATACTTGATAAATAATGATATAGATTAAAATTACAACAACAATTAAAATAAACATCATTAAAACTGTTAAAATGAAATTCACAATTGTTTGTTTAAATGTATAATTATGTGTTTCTTTGATTACGACAAATAATAAAATTGTCGTCCAAACAAACATAACAATTAACGCAAAATAATAAATAAAGCTTTCATTATAAGTTAAGACATTTGAAATAATAACAATAAATGGTAACATTATAATTATTGGCGTTAATGATCCAAGGGTATTAATAAAAATTGATTTCATCGTTCCATCACCACTCATCAATGATGAAATTAAATAGTTTGAAATAATAAATAATACTATTGGTAAGATTATTTTTAAAACTTCTTTTAAAAGAATTGTTTTTTCTAAAATAACATTATTAAATAAAAAGCCTGTACATGTTATGTTGAATAAATAAACTAAGAAAATTAGTAGTAGCCATATAAAGCCATTATAAATTTTTACATTTTTATAATTTCTAACTTCATATACAGCATCTAATGGTTTAATAATGAACTTTTTCATCACTAATATTCCTGAAATTGTTTCATTATTGGCAAAATTTTTTAATTTAATTTTTAATTTATTAAAAATGCCAAATTTACTTTGTAATTTCTTTAATATCACAAGTAAGATAATTATACATATAATAATTATTATGCATAATCCTAAATTTTCCATTAACCAATCATTTCTTACTTCCCAGAAAGCATCAGAATATTCTTCTTTTGCATAAGCTATTTCAAATTTTTCCATTGCGGCTTTATAGTCACCATTTACATAATACGCAAGGCCAATAGCTTTGTGGGCTAAATCAAACATTGAATTATATCTTAAAACTTCTTCAAACAAATCTTTCGATTCTGTATATTTTCCAGACATATAAAGAAGTAATGCGCTATGTACTTTTTGTGTAAATGTTGTTTTCTGGAAAACTTGAATAGTATTATTATTTGCATCTGTTACATAAAGTAAGCCTTCACTGTCTGCAGCAATGCTTGATGCCGTTTTAAATAACCCCAATTTATCATCACCAGTACTATTCCCAGCAAATCTAAATAATAAATTTCCTTCAATATCATATTCATAGATAAAACCATTTGCGGTTAGGGCATAAATTGTTTTAAAATCACTACTCCAACTATCAATAAAACTTCCAGCAACCGTCATATCTGTTGGATACATATTTACGCCACCAATATTAACTTTCTTTAACGTGTCACCAATATTATTTTGAACAACTGTCGATGTTACAGTATAAATATACCCTGAATCATCTAACATAACATTTGTTGGTGGGGTTGGAATCTTCTTTTCAAGTTTTGCTTTATCATTATTGCTATAAAGTAAATACTTAATTGAATCCCAAAGTGTTCCTTCTGTTTGGTTAGGCGCAAAGAAATTTAAAAAGCGATTATCTTTATTTACAAGTAAAATTCCATTAGACGAACCTTTACTTACAATATACATTGTTAAATTTTTATCGACAGCTATTTTTAGAGGTCGGAAATTAAAATTATTAACTTGTAATAATTTACTATCTGGGCATCCTAATTCACGTAAATGTGTGATTTGATTATTTATTTTATCATAATTAAAAATTTGAATTCTTCCTGAAGTTTGATCGGCATCGTCACCATAATCGGCAATATAAATTAGATTATCTCTTACAAAAACGCCATATGGTTGTTTTAAATATGTATTATCAATATGATTTAAATAATTAAAATCACAATCCATAATTAATATTCGCGCATTTCCAGTATCTGCTAAATATAAATAATCATCATCAATAAATAAATCTTGTGCTTTATTGGCAATTGATGTCTTAATGCCACCTATTTCAATTGTTGAAATACTTTTTAAAGGTTCATATGCTGTTTGAGTTTCTACCATTTCATCATATCTATTTACTGTTTCTGTAATATAAGGAGCACTAGCATTTACCTTAGTTGGCACCAATAAGCTAAATACTAATATTAAACATGTTAATAAAAATCGATATATTCTTCTTTTCATTATTTAATACCTGAATGTGCCATTGTATTCATAACTTTACTTTGAAGAACAATAAAAATTATGATATTAGGCAAGAAAATAATTAATGATGACGCAGCAGAAATTCCTTGAACTGCGACTGAACTTGTGCCAAAAGTTAATGATTGTAAATAATATGGTAATGTTTTTAATGCTTCATCGACAACATATAAAGTTGATGTTTCAGTATTATTCCATACTGACTGAAAAGCAAGAATTGCAACTGTTGCAAGTGCTGGTTTAACAAGTGGTAAAATAATATTCCAATAAATTTGCCATTTATTTGCACCATCGATAATTGCAGCTTCGCTTAATTCTTTGGGAATTTGATCCATAAATTGCTTTAATAAGAAAACCCCAACAGGCATTGCAAGTAAGGGAATAATGTGTGCTAGGTAAGTATTTGTTATCCCAAGATATGTAATAACCATAAATCTAGGAACCGCTACTGCCACCGCAATAAACATTATCGCAAATTGATTAGCCATAAAAAGGAATTTTTTCCCTTTAAATTCTAAATAAGAAAATGAGTACGCTGCAAGACTTGATAATAGTAAACTAAGAATAATAACACTAATAGTTACTAATAAACTGTTAAAAATATAGCGTCCAAAAGAAATTCCCGTTTGTGATGTCGCGACTAGTAAATTTTGAAAATTATCAAATGTCAATCGACTTGCAAAGAATTTTGGTGGATAAGCATATAATTCTTCAATAGGTTTAAAAGCATGCGATATAATAAATAATATTGGTAATAACATGATAATTAAAATAGGAATTAAAATGATTAAGAATTTAATTTGACTTTTATGAAATCTTTTAGGGTCAATCATTGTGCCAAAATAAGAAGCCTTTTTCTTAATTTTTTTGGCATTTTTCTTTTTAATCATTTCTAAGCGATTATCTTTATTCATCTTTTTTACCTCCAAAGAAATGATTAGCAATAAAATAGAATACTAAGACAATGCCTAATAATACAACCGAAATTGCTGAAGCATAGCCCATTTCCATTCGACTAAAAGCATAGTCATTCATGTGATCTGTTATCAACCACCCCGCAAGTTGAGGTGTTGGACTTGCACCTGTTAAAGCTGATGCTAAACCTGCTGAGTTAAATGTATTTACAATGGCCATAACAGCTCCAAACATCATTTGTGGTTTCATTGATGGTATTGTAATATACATAATTTCTTGGAATCGATTTTTTAATCCATCAACGTAAGCTGCTTCGTATAATTCACGATTTATATTTAAAATACCAGATAACATCGCAAGAAAACCGATACCCATACTACTCCAAAGCCCAACAAAAATCATTATCCAAGTAATTGCGGTAGTGTTTTGAAGCCACTGAAACGGTTCATTAATAATTCCTAGTTCTAGTAAAAGGTAATTTAAATACCCACGGTTATCACCGCTAAAAACAGCTTTCCACACAACGGATATTAAAACACCACCTGTTAGAGAAGGTGAGTATAAAATAATCGCCGAAATATTTCTAATTGATTTCGGTAATTGCGCAAGTAACCAAGCCATTAAGAAACCAAGTGCATATCCTCCAGGTCCAACAATTAAGGCATACATAATTGTATTAGGAAGAGCATATTGCATAAAATCAGTATCTTGTGTAAACAAGGTAATATAATTTTTTAACCCTACAAACGATGGTATATTTACGCTATCATAATAAGTAAATGAAAGCAAAAAGGAAATTAAAAGTAATAAAACAATGAAGATTAAAAAGATGATAGCATATGGTAAAACAAATAAATATGATGAATTGAATTTTTTATTTTTAGCACTATTCATAATAATCTCTTCCTTTTACCCATTCCCAAATATTACTATTATTTGGAACTTTATAATCTTTAACAATTTTACCATTTTTAATATAACCGAATTCTTCATATTTTCTTTGTAATTCGTGATTTACGGTATCAACCCCTTCACCTACAGCAACCCTAACATCAACCAAATCAATAACTACTTTATTCCAAATGTTAGAAAGTTCCCTTTCAACTGCGTAACTTCCTGGTGTAATTGCCGGAATTCGTGAATATTTTGC
>CAYTKK010000008.1:16285-24062 GCA_964438355.1 uncultured Lachnospiraceae bacterium
TTCATTTGATAACTTTGAAGAATCGGCAACATATTAATAACATCATCCCATGTTGTAGGGATATCTAATCCTAAATATTCTAAAATATCTTTTCGATAAAATAATACATTTAACCCTGTTGTTTCGGGAATTGCATATACGCCATCACCATAAATTACTGGTGTAAAACAATTTGAATAAATATTTTTAGTTACATCATCGAAGCCTTCATACTTAGATAAATCCTCAAGCATTCCTCTTAAAGCATAATTATATGGTTCCCAGCTATCGATACTTAAAACAACATCTGGGTTTGTGTTAGTCGCATTATTAAGAATAATTTTTTGTGATGAAGGTAAAATGCTAATTTTTACATCAATTCCTGTTTTTCTAGTAAATTCATCATCTGTCATGCTTTGAATAATATCTAAATATAAATTTGATTGTGCAACCCAAACTTCTAAAGTATCATCTTCATTATCTGCTTCAATTTTATATCTTTCGTCAAAGAATGAAAATACAAATGATTTTAGATTAAACCAAATTTTTTTAAATATATTTGCTCTTGCTTTAGGAAGTTTTACATCATTGCCTGATATATAAATTGAATCAATTGACATTGGTTGTGATAATAAAACTCCTATTGCATTACCAATCAATTGATACGCCGAACCACTTCCAGAATTTAATTCACTTAATTTCAAATGAATTTTATTTGGATGTTTTGTAAGTCTTCTTAGTTGCTTTGACGCGATTTTCAATGTTGAAATTTCTGAAGCTTCATCTGAATTAGGACTAAAGCTATTAATTGCATTATAAATATCATCAATTCTTTTTGCATAACTATTCAAATCATCGACAAGTGTTGGAATTAGTCCTAAAATATCCCAGTCGGTGTATTGATTTGATGATGAGGCCGTATATGATGTTATTGTTAGACCTAAATTATTAATTTCATCCATAATCATATAAAGTTCTTCCATATATGCATTATAATGAGCAGTTGTTGTTTCAATTGCTAATGTATGTGTTCCTTCTTCTAAATAAATATAGTATGGTTTGTTATTATAATTTAAAGTATGATTAGTCCATTTATTTGTTTCAGGAAATTGATATACTTCGAATTCTTTATAAGGAATTACATCATCAATATAAATTGTTTTTGATGTTGTCAAACCATTTAAAGAATTTTGCAAATATTTAAAACTAATTTGATATAAGCCAGATGATTTTACTTCAAATGAATATGTTGCTTTTGTTCCACCTCTACTTGTACTTGAACCATCTAAAATATTTAAAATGGTATTTTTATAAGCATTGGGTGTCATGCTTGGGTCTTTATAATAACTTGCTTTTATTTCAATATCATTTTTATAAGTAATTTTTTCAGCATTAATAGTTATAAGCTCATTTATTACTTTAGCATTTGAATATTTTTGTAAATATTCTTCATAATTAATATTTTCTATTGAATTATTCAAATATAATTCTTTTATCGAAATTGCATTTGAATAATTAGTAATTGTTATTGTATTCTTTCCTTCATTTAATAATACTTTATAAGGTGTTATATACCTTGAATTGACATCATTTAAATAATGTTTGTACCATATATTTTCAGAAGTGCTATAGGGTAATAATTCATTACCATAGCGATTATACCGCTTTTCTTCTGTTCTTTCATCAAGGCGCCATGTTACTTCTAATGCTAAATTAGATAGTTCATTAAAAGGCGTTTGCCCATTGATTTTAACACCAATAATGGGACTATTAGTAAAATTATTTATAGGTTTATAATTTAATCCTAATTCATATAATCCTGTCCTTGGTGCAGTAATTTCAATTTCAATCATTTCATCTTTTGATAAATTTGCAATATAATTTTCATCTACTGACGAAAAAGAAACCAATGGATTATTATTTTTTACTTCACTATTTAGCTTAAAAACTAATTCTTCATCAAGATTTATAACATCATATGTTTGTTTCCAAGTATTATAAGTATTATAATAAGCTGTTTTACGAAAGGATCCAAGGCCCTCCAATTCGGAAATTCCTGTAAAATTAGCGTTAATTTCATTAACATCAGTTATAACCGAATTAGAGTTTCTTGTATTTTCAAGATGATTTTCAACTAAAGGGAAAATACAAATACATAGCAGTAAGATTGAAAATAGTCCTATTATGCCAATAAGCAGACCTTTTTTCAATTTTTTCACCTCTTTCTTTAGTTGTTATTATTTTTAAATATATTGATTTATCTCATCTCGTTTTTGTTTTAAAGCTTTATCAGCAACTTCTTGAATCGTTTTTTGTAACGCGGAAAAAGTATTTTCGCCAACAACAATTTGTGAATAATAAGTTTGGAATTGTTCATCTGCTGCATCCCAACCTATTACTTCCTTATTGGCTTGCATTGCGGCATTACGAAGTGCTTCAGTAAATTGATAGCTAACTAAACCTTTAGCCGTAGTACCATAAGGAATATTATCCCAAATTTTATTTACGCCAGTTGCATCAATTCCATAATCTGCAACAGGATATGGATAATTATTACCAGACATGAATAATTCATCTTTATATTCTTCATATAATTCATATCTTCTAATAATTCCTTCTTCTGAATAACTCATCCATTTTAGTAATTGATATGCAGCTTGCTTATGTTCACATAAAGCAGACACCGCTGCAATATCCGTATTGCCCATACCAACTCCACTTGGTGCAGGGTAAATATCATATTCAAATGTCATATCATCTAAATGTTCTTTTAAACTCCAAGATGCTTCACGCCATATTGCGACTTTACCATTATATCGTGGATCCCATGTAGATGCATCCTGACCATATAAATTATAAATATCTTCATCATTTAAAGAATCTTTTACATAACCTTCTGTCCAGGCTTGTTCTAAATGATTCATCGCTTGTAAAAATGATGAACTATCAAAATTAAATTTATTTCCATCATAACTCATCGCATACCAACCATTGTTAGGATTTGTTTTATTTTCAACAACTTTGGGATATTCATAATAATATGCTGAAGAACCATAAATTCCCCAAACATTTTGTGTTGGATCATAACATGATTTAGCAATTTCTTCCATTTGTTCCCATGTCCAATCATAAGTAGGTTTCGAAACATTGTATTCTTGTAATAAGTCTAAATTGACAACCCAGAATGACGGATAAATATAAGTTGGAATGACATAACGTTTATTTTGATAAACACCTAGATTTTTAATTGAATTAAAAATTGCATTTGTATCACTATCATGTTCATACATTTCAGTAATATCTGCTAACATTCCAAGCGGTAAAAAGTTTTCTAATCTTTTTACTAAGAAAACATCAGGAAGATTATCTGTTTCAAGTAAGGCAATCATATTTGAATCCCATTCAGCATCTTCACCAACTATTTGCATTTCAACTTTAATATTTGGATATTTCTTGGTAAATTCTTTGATCATTAAAGATTCAATTGTTTCTGCATCCGCATTGTTATATTGCCATGATGCATAGGTTAATGTAATCTCTTTTTCTTGCCAATCATAAATGCCATTTTGATCTGCATCCCAATATGGATCTAATGGTTCACCACCATTAATACCACCACTAGGCTTTTTGTTATCATTCTCATCACCACATGATGCAAGACTAAAACAAAATAAGCAAACCATAACAAGTAAAAATAGTTTAATAAATTTTTTCATTTTTATTCCTTTCCAATCTTATAAAAGATTCTTTTTTAATTCATTTAATATTTCTTCAACTTTACATGTTGCAACGCAACAATAAATATCTGCTCCACCGTAATATACATATAATGTATCGTCAACAATTACATTACCTGTAGGAAATACACATCCATCATAAAAACCTTTTGTTTCATAATCATATTCAGGTTCCATAATAAAATCTTTTAATACAGCTAATATTTTTTCTGGATTATTTATATCTAAAAGCATTGCGCCAACACGATAAATTGCATCATTAATTCCTACACCATGATATAAAACTAACCATCCATCTTTTGTTCTAAGTGGTGGTGTTGAACCACCTAATTTTTTACATTCCCAATCATAGATTCCAGTATAGAATAGTTTTGGTTTTTCCCAGTCAACTAAATTATCCGAATAATTAATCCAAATTGAAGGAATATCACAACCATATTTTTCACCAACATAATCCATTGGTCGTTCTAAACGAACAAATTTGCCATTAATTTTTTCAGGGAATAATATTACATCACGATTATCCGTATCATAAGTTGTAATTCGTCCTAGTTTTTTAAAATGAATCAAATCATCAGAAATAGCTAAAGCTGTTTGCGAGATATTCCATCTAACACCAGAAGGTACAAAATCATCCATTGGTAAATATTTTGTATCCATTTTCTTTTCTGGTGCTTCCCAATATCTAGCAGGCGCAAAAGTACGATATGCATATGTTAAATAATATAATTTACCCATTTTTACAATTCGTGGATCTTCGATACAGCCTTCATCAAAGCCATAACGATCAGGTTTTACAATTGGTTCTGAAAAACATCTTTCAAAATGATAACCATCATTTGATTTTGCAAGTCCTAAATAAATATAATGTTCTGGATCATTTCCAGCAGCTCTGTATAACATATAAAATGTTCCATCTTCATACCAAATTGCTGGATTACATGTAACCAAACTTTCCCAATAATTATTTGGATTTGGCGATAAAATCGGATTGTTTTGATATTTTTTTAATTTCATTTTTTATTTTCTCCTGGTATATTATAATTGGCTCATTTAACAATTATTAAAATATACTTTTTTTCCTTTCTTTCAATTTCTATTGAATATTTTGTTAAAATGTGTTATATTTAAAATGTGAATGTTGATTTGTAATTTAGCTATTTAATTATAAATGCAATATCTTCGTTAAATGTTGGTAATGAAAATTGACATTTATTATTTGTCACTGTAAGTGTATCTTTTAAAATAACATTACCATTTATTGTATTGTAATATGTGATTTCGTAAGTACCATTTGTTAAAGATGTTTCAATAACTAAATTAGTAATATCACTTATGTTACTTGTATAATAAGCCCATTTTGTATTATATGCATAACCATAAAGACGATTATCAAAATGATATCCTAGTAAACCAGCTGATTGATTATTCAATGTATAATTATCGTTCGATAATAATTGATAATTATCTCCTGTTAAATCAAGCATTTGTGCATAAGTACCTGCTCCTTTAAATAAGTACCATAAATCGCTTGGATGAATCCAACTTTCCCACCACCATTGCATTGCGCCACTTACACTTCCACACATCATTCCGGCCCATAAAGCTTGTCTGATAGAATCGCCATCAGGATCAATACTTGCAGATTTATAACCAGATTCCCAATCAATTCCGATTTCTCCGACTTGAATAGGTTTATTGTATTTATTCATTACCGTTTTAATTTGTTCAGGTAATGTCGTATTGATATTTTTATTAGTAAATTCATAACTATGAACACTTGCAAAATCAATTTCATCTAAATTAAATGCTAATTGCCAAGATGAATTAATATATTTATAACTCGTCGTAATCATATGATTATATGGATCATTTTCTTTAATAAATGTAGCCATTTCTTTGTGCCAATTTCGAATATTTATCATATTATAACTTTCGGCACCATCTGTCCAATCAACTTCATTAAAAAGCTCCCAAGCCATTAAGTTATCCGCATAACCATAACGAGCAATAAGATATCTTAATTCCATTTTATAAATTCTTTTTGCGTCTTCGTCTCTAAAAAATTGCGTTGGTGATGATAACATTCCGCCATTTTTTTCATTGTATGGATTATTATCCCATTCAGAGTTAGCAACAGTTGAAAATTGGCCATGATTTAATAAGCATAATTGAATATAAATATTATATTTTTCCGCAACTTCCATTACACGATCTAATCTTGCAGCCATATTTTGCGAAGAATTATAATTATCAACTGATGACCAATGTTGACAAAAGCCCCATGTTGCCATCCAAAGTCTGGCAAAGTTTCCACCATTTGCACTTAAATTTTCAAACCAAACATCATAATCATATGTTTTACGATTTGAATTACTCCACCAACATAAATTAATTCCTGTTGGAATGAATGTTTCACCATTACCATCAATAAAATGACGATTATTCGATGAATCAACTTTGATAATTCCTAAATAATTTGAAGAGTCATTATCATTAATTAAAATATTATTTTTAATTGTTTGAACAAGTTCGCCTTTTTCTTCAACTTTAACAGTTACTTTATGTAAACCGGTTATAGTAGGCGTAAAACGAAAACGAAAATGATATGTGTCAGATATCCATTTTACTTGTTCCAATCCTTGAATTTCATTTGGATTTGTACTTGCCGTTCCACTAACACCCGATATTGTTCCTTTATAATTTTCATTAATTGTTATTTCATAATCACGATACCAAAATCCATATACTTTTATAACACTTTCATCAGGCGCTGTAATTTCCGCATAAACATTGATTTGTGTATAATCGTATGGATTATAATTTTCTTGAATATAATTTGCTGTCGCCTCATATAAAGCAAATTCGACTTTTTCTTTGATAATTGGTTCAGAAGTGATAACCTTAAAATTGTTTAAAACTTCTTTTTCAGGTGTTGGATCAGGAATTATTGGCTTATCATCATTACATCCAACAATCACAATTGTTATTAAAAACATTACAATTATTAAAAACATTTTTTTAATTTTATTTTCCAATTTCATTATCAGATCCAACTATTTCATTATGTGACATTATAAAATTAACAAGTCTATCGATTGTTGTAAATGCTAAAGCAACGTAAGAATCTGCTGCCCCATAATAAATTGCAATTCGTCCATCCTCATTAACTAATGTTGAACATGGGAAAGTTACATTTGGAACAAAGCCAACTTCTTCATATGAAGTTTCTGGTGTTAATAAATAATCCTTCGTTCGATATAATACTTTAGATGGTTCATTTTTATCTAAAATTGCACCACCAATACTATATACGTAACCATTACAAGTTGTTGTTACACCATGATATAACATAATCCATCCCATATCAGTTTCAATTGGGGTTGGTCCTGCACCAATTTTTGTTCCTTGCCACCAACCATTTCCACCTCGTTGCATAACATGACGATGACGCCCCCAATAAACTAAATCTGGACTATCGCTTGAGAAAATATCGCCAAATGGCGTATGTCCATTATCTGATGCTCTTGATAATATCTTATAATAGCCATTAAACTTTCGAGGAAATAAGACCCCATTTCTGTTATAAGGAATAAAAGGTTTTTCTCTAAATATAAAAGTTTTAAAATCAGTAGTTGTAATTAAGCCAACTGTTGGGCCATAAAAATCACAACAAAAAGTTATATGGTAAACATCATCAATTTTTGTAATTCGCGGATCATATGCATAATATAAATGAACCTCTTTTCCATTTTCATCAATTACATTTAAAGTATGATCTTCAAATTCCCAATTGATTCCATCATAGCTTTTTCCAAAACGTAAATTTGGCAATGTTGAAATATCTTCAGCTCTAAAAATCCCTAAATATTCATCATTATGATAAACTACAGCACTATTGAAAATACGTGTAATTCCTTTTATCGGATTACGCTTAATAATTGGATTTTTACTATAGCGCCATATTGGACCATCAAATCCCTTTGGACAATCTTCCCACGGCATATTTTTAATTTTTTGTGAATCAAATTTCATTATATTTGTTATTCCTTTCTATTAGT
>CAYTKK010000009.1:0-23021 GCA_964438355.1 uncultured Lachnospiraceae bacterium
TCAACCAATGTTCGCCCCGCAAACGAATTGCAAAGTTCAATAACATTCGACTCCGACTCGGCATTAAAATCACCCGCAATAAAGAACGGAAGTTCGTTATTACCGCAATCGCACAAAACCTTCTCCAGCACGACCTTAATACCCGCAACACGCGCCTCTTCGTACTCGTGGTCAAGGTGAACGTTATAAACACGGAAGCGCTGCTCGCCCTTTTTTACAAGAGCCGCCTGACATATACGCGGACATTTACTTTGCTTTTCAAACCGAGAACCGGGCACGCTAGGCGTTGGCGAAAGCCAAAAACATTCCGAAAAAAGCATCGTACAAACGCCTTTTTTTAGCGCGATAGCAAGTCCTTCGCCGCAATAGTCATCGCATCTTCCGTTACGATAAAAATCATAATCGACCAAATACTTTTGCAAAAACGCACCGTTTTTTTCGGTTGTTTCTTGAAAAAGAATAACGTCGGGTTGTTCACGTTCAATCGCGAGAAGAATAATACCGGCACGATTTACAAAACCGTTTATACCGTCTCCGCTTTTCCACACGCAACGAAGATTAAATGTAGCAATGTTCAATTTTTCCATTTTGTTATTTCCATCGGTCATAAGCGGCACTCACAGCCGAAACAGCCGTGAGCGCCTACAACAAAACTTTATAAAAATTTTACAGAATTAGTCCTTGTCGTTTAAGCAAGCGATACCGGGAAGAACCTTTCCCTCAAGATACTCGAGCGATGCGCCGCCGCCGGTAGAAATATGGCTTACCTTATCCGCGTAGCCAAGCTGAGTAACTGCTGCAGCCGAATCGCCGCCGCCGATAATAGTTACTGCATCCGCGTTATCCGCAAGCGCCTGCGCAACAGCCTTCGTTCCGACAGCAAACTTCTCCATCTCGAATACGCCCATAGGCCCGTTCCAAACAACCGTCTTTGCCTTTGCGATTTCAGCCGCATAAACAGCTATCGTCTTGGGACCGATATCGAGTCCTTCCCAACCTTCGGGAATATTGCCCTCTACTACCTGCGTATTCGCATCGGGCGCGAATCTATCCGCTATTACGTTGTCTATCGGAAGAAGAAGTTTAACGCCCTTGTCTTCGGCTTTCTTCATAAGTTCCTTTGCAAGTTCTACCTTATCTTCCTCAAGCAACGAATTGCCCACTTCGAAGCCGAGAGCCTTTCTAAACGTATACGCCATTCCTCCGCCGATAATCAAGCTGTCAACCTTTTCGATAAGGTTGTTGATAACGTTGATTTTATCGCTTACCTTAGCTCCGCCGAGAATAGCAACGAACGGACGAACGGGTTTCTCAACCGCACCGCCAAGGAATTTAAGTTCCTTTTCGATAAGGAATCCGCTTACAGCGACGGGAGCAAAACCGTACTGAACGATACCCGCCGTCGTCGCATGCGCGCGGTGAGCGGTACCGAACGCGTCGTTTACGTAAACTTCGCAGAAAGCGGCAAGTTTGCGGCAAAGCTCGATATCGTTCTTCTCCTCGCCCGCTTCGAAACGAGTATTTTCAAGCAATACGCACTCGCCCTCCTTAAGAGCAGCAACCTTTGCTTGCGCGTCTGCTCCGACCAAATCGGAAGCAAACGTTACCTTTCCGTCCAAAAGTTCGTTAAGTCTATCGGCTACAGGCTTAAGCGTAAACTTCTTCGGATCCTTCTTAAGCGCCTTTTCAAGATACTCCTTGGTTGCCGCCTCACGCTCGGACTCGAGAAGAGCCGCAACAGCCTTCTTCTCCTTCTTCGTAAGTCCGAAGCCGGGAGTAAAAATATTATGGGGTTTACCCATGTGAGAGCAAAGAACTACTCTTGCGCCGTTCTCCATTAAATATTTGATGGTGGGAAGCGCGCCGTTGATACGGTTTTCGTCGGTAATTTTGCCGTTCTCGTCAAGCGGAACGTTAAAATCGCAACGTGCAAGCACCAACTTGCCTTTAACTTCGATATCTTTAATGGTTTTCTTGTTCATAAGTGTTAAACTCCTTATAAAATATTTCCATTATATTTTATCTTTTTCTCGGCTGTTAGTCAAGCGCTTTTGCACGATATATCGACGCAAAGAATTATTTCGTTACGTTTAATTAACGCCTAGCGACTTCCTAAGCTAAAACGTGCGCGTCCTCTAAGCAATTCTTGTTGCACACAAAATAAATTCTTCCGTTACGATTACAAAAATGCCGAAGACCATTCGCTGTTTGCTCGCAAAATCACATTGCATTCGAAAATTTTTTTGCAATTTAGCCAAAAAACGCTTGCAAAATATTTAATTATGTAGTATCATATGTAAGCTGTCACCGAAGTTAGCAAGTGTGCCACTATAGTCTAGCGGTTAGGACGTTGGCCTCTCACGCCGAAAACTGGGGTTCGATTCCCCATAGTGGTACCAAAATCAAAGATGCAAGCTTTTTTAGAGTTTGCGTCTTTTTTATTTTTCTCGCCACATCGGGATAACGAATAATTGCAAGTCTGCGCTCTTTTTCACTCTTAGTACCCGCATTAATATTTCGACGATTCGCATCAGAAATTGCTTTTTATTCGCTTACCACTACTTCGACAAGTCGATAACGGCACTTTCGCTCACACAAAAAAAAAGAGAAAGTTCAATAATATCCGTATTCGCTGTTCCCGTCGGAAAGACTATATCCGTATGAGTGTAAATCCGGTAAGATACCTCTTAAACGGCAAGCTAACCTCGAACGCGTGGAAAATTAAATCCCTTCCTCTCCTCCGCAACGCGGAGTTATTTATCAAGGAAGGGATTTTTGTACGCTCGTTTTGTTAGTCGCAATACAACCGCCAAAGTTCATCCGTTCCTTGTACTCTTATAATGCGCTTATAACTCGCGTTTTATACAAACAAATACGATTTTTATTTATTTTTTCACAAACAACCAAAAGAAATTATAACAATCAATACAACAACTTTGCACTTGCAGGTACGGTAACTGCCGGATCTTCGCTACCGTTTATAATGAAGTTTCTGTTTAGTAGCTCGGGGTCCGGCACAAGATATATCCTTTTGTCGCGCCAAATCGTGTTACAATCCACCGACAAATATTTACCGGCGATAATACTCTCCATAAGATTTCCGTTAAGCTTGACGATTGCGGTCTTAGTATGTTTGTCGGCAAACAATCTTTTAAGTTTACCCTTAAGTTTTCTAGCAACGTAATCAACCGAATAAGCGCGAGCGTCGCCCTTACAAAACGGACATTTATCCAAAAGCACGGTGCTAATCTCTCTGCCTACTTTTTTACGCGTAATTTCGACAAGTCCTAAACCCGTCATGCCGAGAACGCGAGTTTTAGTCCTATCGAAAAAGACCTCTTTTCTAAGAGCCTCCAGGACTTGCTCTCGATGCTCGTTATCCGTCATATCAATAAAGTCGACGATAATTATCCCGCCGATGTTTCTAAGTCGTATTTGCCGAGCGATCTCGTGCGCCGCTTCAAGATTCGCTTGGAAAACGGTTTCTTCGTGATTCGTCCCGCGCGCGAATTTAGCCGTATTCACGTCGATAACCGTCAACGCCTCCGTATAATCGAAAACGAGCGTTACGCCGCTAGCCAGCCTCACTCTGCGATCAAGCAGTTTATCTACCTCACCTAGTACGTTGAAAGCGTCATAGATATCGTATTCGCCCGAATAAACTTCGATTCGGTCATAATATTTGATATTTCTTTCCTTAAATGCGGAAATAAGATTTTTCGCTGTGGATTCGTCGTTGCAAACGATTGCTTGGATATTATCCGAAAGCATATCGCGAACGGTACGGAAAATCAAATCGCCGTCACGATAAACAAGCCCGACTTCACCCAACTCGTCATATGATTGTTCTATCTTTTTCCATAACTCGTTAAGACGTTTCACCTCGTCGGCAATTTCCGAACGCTTTGCCTCCAAGCAAGCCGTACGCGCTATGTAACCGCCATGAGCAGGCTTAAGTTTGGTAAGAAACTTAGTAAGTTTTTCTCTTGTTTGAGGATCCGTTATTTTATTGGATACTCCCACGAAATCAAGCGTCGGCAACAAAATGACGTATCTGCCGGGAAGCGTTATAGAGGTCGTAAGTCGAGCGCCCTTGGTACCCAACTCCTCCTTCGTGGCTTGGACCATTACATAATCGCCCTCTTTCGCCTCTATTCGTTCGGGAATAACGCCCGCCCCTTCCAAAACGCTTTTATGTGCCGCCGCTTCTTCAACAGACAAAAAGCCGTTTTTTGCCGAACCGAAATTTACAAAAGCGGATTGCAGTCCCGTGAGAACCGTTTGCACCTTGCCCTTGTATATGTTGCCCGTTATATTTTCAGATTCCTTATATTCGACGTAATACTCCTTAAGCTTTCCCGCCTCGATTAGGGATATGGCAGACATATAAGGCTGCACGTCAACTAAAATCAAACCATTCTTCAATGATTCTTCGCCTCATAAATTATTTTCGCCTAGATTATATCACAAAACGAGCACAATTACAAACAAAAACGCATTACTTTTATAAATTTTGAGCATTTTTTGCGAATTTTTTCTTATTTTTTAGGCTTTTAACCGCGTCAAGCACGGTTTTATGCAACAATTCTACGGGAATCCGCTCCACTTCCGTTTCCGCAATAACGGTTTCTTCTCTGCCCTGCGCGTCCACCACGACAAAGTAAGTAAAGTATTCCGGCGTAAGTTGCCGAAAAAGCATTCTTACCTGTGCGGCGTCGCTTATAAGCACAAAACGCGCATTCAAGCCTTTACTTAATGCCGACATTCGATTAGAAATACAATATAGCCTTGTATACGAGCTTGCTTTTTCGGGAATCAACGACGATAAAAGTATAAACGCGGACATAGTCGCATACGACAGATTGATACCGACAAAAATCGAACAAACGAACAACGCCGCAAAAGCGAAACCGACAAACAAGCCGACGATTCTGACCTTTTTGTACGCAAACTCACGAGCGCAAGAACGAGAAAGTAAAGCAAGCAATACGCGTCCGCCGTCAAGCGGATATGCAGGCAAAAGATTTACCGCAAGCAAACTAACGTTGGCAAGAACAAAGCCTTCGCTATAAAACTGCAACGGCGGATATATCCACCACGCAGCCATCGTCACAACGACGAGCACCGTATTTACAAAAGGTCCCGCAATCGCAACCGCTATCTCGTCGCGTCGACTCATCGTTTCGAACTCTCCCATAAGCGCCGCGCCGTAAGGCATAAGACGAAACTCCTTCAAGACATAACCGCGTCGTCCGGCAACGAGCGCATGTGCAGTTTCGTGCAAAATTATTGCGCACAAATAACACAAAAACGGCGCAACCTGTCCGGTAGCAGACATAATCACCGCCATAACGATAACAAACGGTGATATTTTAATCTTAATTCGCTTCATGGAGTCATTCGTATTATATTAGGCGAGTACAAAAGTTATTACGTTAATACAAATATTACTCTCAGGAATGTCGGATAACTCAGCTCATATCCGACACTAGGCTTGTTTTTATTAAAGCACTTTGCCGACGTCAATAAGCTTGTCGGTTACCGCTCGAACAGTAAGAATATACTCGCCCTCGTCGGTGACGTCTATATATACCTTCAAATCGTCGCGATTAAGATACATATAATTCGTAAGCAACCGATACTGGTCGCTCTTTAACAACCGTAACATATTTTCTATTTCGCTTATTTTGTTTTCCGTAACGACGCCTCTAAGTCTATCCTTAACACGCGAAGTCGATTTAGTAGCCATAAAAACTCCTCCTACAAATGTTTTTTAAGTTGTCTTCTCCAATATCCGAAAACTCCGCTATATCTTTTCATCGGATTATATTTGTTTTTTTCGCCGTAATGCAAGCTTCTGCACAAAGCCGTTATCGCCTCACGCGCCTCTCCTTTTACCGATTCGCCGCAAACGCAGCTCATCGCGTTTATCCCGTCGTCGTCCGGCACCGCCCCCAAGAGCGGAAGTCCGAACATTGCAACGCAATCGTCCAGCGCTACTGATTCGCCGGTCAATTCCATATCCGCCCTAACCCTATTTACAATTAGATAGCATTCCGACAATCCATAATGCAATATGAGTTTGCTTGCCTTAACGCCGTCTCTAATTGAACTTAAATGCGGAGTCGTCACCACGATTGCCCCGTCCGCGGCAGCAACGGCACGATGAAATCCGACGTCGATTCCCGCAGGGCAGTCGATAAGCACGTAATCGAATCTAGACTTGAGCGAACGCACGACCGCCCTTATCGACTGCCCGTCCAATTCACTCACGTCGTAAGAGTGCGCACTTGGAAGCACGTACAATCCGTTAGCCCCCTCAACTTCCACTAAAGCCTGCGATACGCGACATCTGTTTTCGACCGTATCCACTAAATCATATACGATTTTATTTTCTATCCCTGTAATGACGTCAAGATTATTTAGTCCCACATCGGTATCTATCATGGCAATACGCAACGAAAAACTCGCAAGCATTTTCCCGATGGCTGCAACCAGCGTAGTCTTTCCTACTCCGCCCTTTCCGGATGTCACAACTATCGCCTTTGACATAAAACCTCTCCTTTTTTTGCACATCGAAATATCCGCCGCGCCGCTTTTCCCGCGCTTGTAACAGCCAAATAATGATAACGTTTTAAGAGCAAAGAAAAACAGCCGCTTTCGTCGAATAACGGCTGTTTTTGATGTCTAAACTATTAAATAATTTACAGTCTCACAAAATTATTGCTGCTTTCTAATTTCCTCCATCATTTCTTTGTTTCCCAAAAGTTTACCGGCACCCAAAACGGTACACAGCTCGCTTTCGTCGGAAACGGTAATCGGAAGATCTAGTTGCTGAGCAAAAACTCTTTCGATTCCAGGCATCTTCGCGCCACCGCCGCAAAGGTATAATCCTAAGCCGTGCAACGAACTTGCCAGTTCCGTCGGACACAGGTTTGTCGTACCGCGTATCGTCTCGGCAATGTGGGTATAAAACGGTAACAGCGCCTCATAAACGTCGGTAGCGTACACGCTTAACGACGCGGGCGTCATCGTTCTCATATTCATACCTTTGACAACCATCGACGATACGTCGTTCGGGTAAAGGCTTCCTATTTCCTCTTTAATTTCGCGCGCCGTCTCAAGACTTATCTTAAGCGCATACTTGCCCATTACAAAGTCGACTATCGCCTTGTCCATCATATCGCCGCCGACGCTTACAAAACAACCGGTAATCGTAGCACACATACTGACTATAGCAATTTCCGTTCCGCCGCCGCCGATATTCGCAACCAGTCCCCCGATAGGCTTATTTATCGGAATGTCAAACCCGAGCGCCGTTGCCAAAACCTTATCTATAAGCGTTATTTCGTAAACTCCCGCCGTACGTACAACGTCTTCATACATTCTACGTTCGTCTACTTTTAGTCCCGTAGGCACCACCAAAATAGCTCTTATTCGCGGGAAAATAATATAACTCGTCGGTAAAATTTTCTTTATGAACTCAGTCATTAGTTTTGCGCAAGCATCTTTATCCGCTATGTACCCCTCCGAAACGGGAGTAACGACAGTCGTCTTTTCAGGCACGCGCCCGCGCATTTTATCGGCTTTATACCCCACGGCAAGCACGTTCTTTTTATCGTCGTCGCCCACAAAAGCTATTACGGTAGGCTCGCGAAGAACAAGTCCGGCACCTGCCATATATATAGACGTATACGACGTGCCTATTTCTATTGCTATATCATAAACAGCCATCAAAATTCTCCTTCAGGATTTTCTTCAGTAGCTCGACCGGTAATCCAACCACATTATCCCCGTCGCCTTCAACGTCCGTTACAAACCGAGAAAGCATTTCATCCTGCAATCCGTATGCGCCCGCCTTGTCCATAGGACTTCCGCTCGCAACATATTCTTCGATAAAATCGGGCGTCAATTTCCCGAAAGTAACGCGAGTCACCTCGGTGGCAGACACTTCTTTATCGCGACAAACAACCGCAACGCCGGTTATAACCTCGTGCGTCCTTTCAGATAATAACTCGAGGTATTCTCTTGCCTGAGCCTCGTCAATCGGTTTGCCAAGCACTCGTCCGCCGAGCGCAACCACGGTATCTGCCCCGATAACCGTTTCGCCCTCTCTCGCAAACACTTCTTTCGCTTTAATCAGTGCAAGCTGCCCAGCCAGAACGCGCGGCTCCTTTATTCCGATATTTTCATCGGCGTGCGAAGGACAAATCCGCACCTCCCGCGTCGTAACTTTTTTTATAAGTTCGCGTCTTCGAGGACTTGCGCTCGCAAGTATAAGCATCACAGTATTTCCAGATTCTTTCTGAACGCGCGCGCAAACTCGGCAGACGACGACATTGCGTCTTTAATCTCTAAAGAGCAATCGCCTTCGACTTCCGTCTTCATTATTACGGAATCGCCCAAAACGTCGCAATTAAGCGATTTAACAGCGCCGTTCATAGAACGGTCAAGGCTTTCGGCAATTCTCAAAATCACACTCAAACGCATTACGGCAACGAGATCTTCTTCGCGCAATATTTCCTTGTATTTATTCCACTCGGCAACGTTAAATTCATCGCGGCGAGTACCCTGCGCAACGAACGCCGCAAGCAAAAGCTCGCGATGCGATACGCCGTTAAGGTTAGAGTTGAGTATAAAATACAAATTATGACGATATCTATCATAAAATTTCACACGCAAACCGACATCGTGCAAAAGAGCTGCGACGCGCAAAACCTTGACGTATTGACGCGGAAGTTTATGCAAAACGCGAAGTTGCTTGTAAAGTTGAATCGACAAATTACATACTTGCTCGGCGTGCGGAATATTGACGTTGTAATACGTCATCAACGTATAAGCCGAATAGCCGAGTATATCGCTTATAGGTTTTTCAATCGTGCTGGGTACGGCGTGATTATATAATATTCCCTCTCGAATACCGCTTCCCGATACTATAATTTCGTCAAATCCGGTACTCTTCAAAAACGCTCTTATCGCGCACATTGCAGCGACAAATATGTCTGCGCGGTCGCTGTTAAGTCCCTTGATTTTTGCTCTTTTTTCCAATTCGAGCGGCGAAAGCATTTCGTAAAGTCCCTCGAAGTCATCGCCGGAAACGTGGAAATTGTGTATCATGTCCATCGGATATCGCTTCATTCTTTTAATGATGCGCGCCAAATTCCTAAACGAACCGCCGACGCCTATAAATTGCACGTCGGGTTCAAGCTCTTTTAACCACGCGACATGCGACAATTGCTCGGTTACATATGTTTCGATTTGTTTTGCCTGAACTTCGGGCGGCATGGACGGATCGAAGAATAAATCGTTAAGCGTTATCGTTCCGAACGGCAAATTCTCGCGATTTAGAATATTACGACGATTATAGTGTATCAAATGCAGACTGCTGCCGCTGATATCCATAATTACCGCCTTGGGCACATCCAACGAATTTATTACGCCGTGATAGATGTGCATAGCTTCCTCTTCTTCGGAAAGAATCTTGAATTTGAAACCGCAAACAGCGTTTATTTCGTCAATAAAACTCTTTTGATTTTTCGCACGTCTTACCGCGTTCGTCGCAAAAGCATACACCTTGTCGACACCGTAGCTATCGCACAGTTTACGAAACATCTTAAGCGTTTTTACCGCTTGCGCTATTCTTGACGGCTTCAAAAAACCGTCTCTGTCCATATCCTGTCCGAGACGGACGCTTTCCTTCATTTCGTCAAAAATAACGAATTGACCACCCGACGTAACGTTCGCAAGAACAAGTCGCGCGGTATTGCTTCCAAGGTCTATAATTGCTACTTTTTCCACAGTTCACACTCCGTATGTCAGTATTTCATTGCATGTTTAACGAAAAATATCACCATTCCCCTTACTATCACAGCGTAAATTATACCACAAATCCAAATTCTTGTATAGACTGTTTTTGAAAAAAAACTATACAATTTTACGTCTTATTTTTAGTGCATTTTGTCCACCGACATGTTTTCATATTAAGAAGAAAAAGAAGTGCTACAAACGCAGTCATACAATTTACTTTTTCTTAAATATGTGCTACAATGTACCTTGGAGGTAAACCTCGATGAAAAAAAATTTTTCGATATGCATACTGTTTGCAAGTGCAGTGCTTGCACTCTGTTTCGCATTCACTGCCGCCGCAAACGCATCCGACAGTTCGATACAAACTCCGTTTTATCTTAAACTTGACTCTCCCGCCGCCATTTCGTCAACGGATTCAAGCCTTGTCGTAAGCGACGCAAACGGCGTTTACCTCATAGGCAAAAACGGCGTCGAAGCAACTATTTCGCTCGTTAACGTCACCGATATTTCTGAAGGAAAATACGCACTAACCGCGTCCGGTACTTTATACACGCTCGACTTTAATCAATGCACATTCTCACAAACGAACGTAACCGAAAGCGGAATAACCGCCGTCACATCGAAGGATTCTTTACTTGCCGTCGCGACAAATACTAAAATCAGCGAATACATCGTATCAAACGGCAACATAACGCTTAAAAAGTCATACGACATAGCGAACGTCTCGTCCGTAGCTTACTTTTCGAACGAGCTGATTTATTCGGTCACGAACGACAAGTATTCCGACATTATGAAAGCTGACAACGGCTCCTTTGTTTATTACGGAGCAAACGTAGTCGGAAAACTTTTCGAAAGCGAAACTCAACTTTACGGCATAAGCTCTAAAGGCGAAGTAATAAAAATCGACGCTGGCGGCGGCACCGCCGTAACAAATGCCGGCAACGTAAGCGCAACGGAGCGAAACGGCGTCCTATACACGTTATCGACCGCAGGAGAAGCTTACGCGGACGGCAACTTGATTTTTGCGTCAACCAGCGACGAGAAAGGCTTTTATCGCTCCCCCACCGACGTGTACTCTCGCTTCGGTAGTGTTGCGGTAGCCGATTACTATAACAATCGCGTCGAAATCAACACAAAGGACGGATCGTCTTACTTTACTTACAGTCGACCGTATGCAGTAGCATTCGATTATCGCGGCGAACTTATCGTTGCGCATTCGGCAAACAAACTTCTTTTTGTAGGCTCGAGTCAAGAGTATACGACGGACAGCAAAATAACCGACATCGAAGCAACGCCGGATGGCACCGTGTATTTTATAGCAGGTGAAAAACTTTACTCTATTCAAGGCGATTCTCCCACTCTTATAAAAAACAACGCGTCCGCAATCAGCGTTTCTACGGACGGATTGCGAGTAAAATACGCAAACGGAACTTCCGTATTCGACCTTGCAACGGATAACGAAGTTTTTTCAACAAACGCAACGATATCCGCCATTACCGAGGATTCCGACGGAACGATTTTCGCGCTTGCGGAAAACTCGGGCAAACAAACTCTTTACAAATATACAGCCGAAGGACTCACGGAAGTAACGTCGGTAACCGGCAAATATAACGCCGTTGCAATTTCGCGAACAGCCTACGGAAAAATCGGCTACGGCGACATTCTTATCGCCGACACCGAAAACTCTTTTATTAAAGTAGTTTTTTCGCAAAGCGTCGGCACAAGTGTAAAATCCGCCGTCGACGTTACCGATATCGACGAAGAAAATATCATCTATTCCACGGTATGCGATTGCTATATTTACTCCGAAATAAACGAATCTCGCGAAAGGACGTTCGTAAAATCAGGAACGACCGTGCTGGTATCGAAATACGACCTTACTTACGACCGTGAATTTGCCTACGCTTGCGTCGTTCTCGGCAAAGACGACGGAATAACGAGCGGATATATTCATAGAAGCGTTTTAAGTGCTCCCGTCGAATACATATCCCCGCCTGCAAGCTACGGAACGGTATTTGTTTCCAACACGCCGATATACACATTGCCCTCGATTCACTCGAGCAAAGCTATAATATCCGTAGAAAAGAATACGTCGTTTGCTTTGCGATCGTTCGCGGATTTCGATAACGGAGGAAAATGGTACAGAGTCGAACTTTCAAACGGAAAAAGCGGCTACGTAAAAGCCAACGGCGTATCAATAAAGAATCATTTTCCGAACGGCGAAAGACCGCAATATAATGCGACGATTATAGAACACAACGGTTCGGTCGGCGCCAAAGTGTACGCAAAAACAGACGATATAACCTACACCGCCATCGACGGCGAATTCTTACTTAACGGCACTCGCGTCGAAATTGTCGGAATGTATGACGTTTCACAAAAATATACGCTTATACGATATTACGACGAAAAGTTGGGTGCCGCCGAAGCGTACGTCGAAACGATTTATCTCAGCACCGAAAATTACTCGGTAGTACAAATAGTTGCAATAGCAGTGATTGTAGTCACGGTAATTTTATTGGCAATAGTAATAATTAAAGCTTATTCTACAAAAAGAAAGCTGTAGCTTTCGCTACTCTCTCGCATAATACTCTAGTTCAAAACGTCAAAAGCCGTCCTCTGTCTTTACAAAAAAGGACGGCTTTAATAATTTTATATCATTTTTTTCGTTTTATTCAAACACAAAGCAATCAATGAATTTTTGACGTTTTATAACAAACACCGAAATAACGCAAGACTATATATCGGCAGGGATGTCCTCCGCAAGCGTGGTAGCGCTTTCGTACATTTCGTCCGCTTCGCTCTGTCCGCAAACAATAATCTTACTTACCGAAAGTTCGTACGCCGTACGAACCTCGACGCTATCGTCAGAGAGTTTTTTGTTGTAATTACGGCTTTGTATTCTTCCTGTAATTTGAATGTTTTGTCCTACCGTTATATTTTTAACGAATCGCGCGTTTCTCCCCCACGCTATACACGGTATATAATCCGATTTATTATAACCGCGATTTACAGCCAAGAGCACGTCGCATATCTCGCGATTAAAGGGCGTCGTTCGATATACCGGAGGTTTACATACGTATCCGTTAAGTTCCGCCGTATTCGGATTCTGCTCTCGCTCGGATACCGGCAAAAAATCGCGCACGAAAACAGTCAGCATCAATCGGCTTCTTTCGCTTTCGAGTTTGTTGTAGCTTCGGAACTGACCGCTTATCGCAATTTCCTCTCCGATAGTTACGGGATTACCCAAAAGCAACCTTTCCGACACGGTTATCGGCAAAACATCGCTTTGTCCGCTGAGCCTTTTAACCGAAAGAAAAAACTCATAGAAGCCTTCGCCGTATAATTCGTGCGAATACTTTGGCTCGCTTTGAACGATTCCGCTTAAAAACACCTTATTGTTCTTCAAAAAATTGTTGTCTACCGTCATGATTTCTATCCTTCATTACGTATTTGTTTACCTGTATGATCAATCGTATAGTTATCGCGATATATCATCTCGCCGATTGTCACCAGAGTATACCCCTTGTTTCTCAACCCTTCGATTATGGCAGGAAGAGCCTCTACCGTATGTTCGCCGTCGTTGTGCATAAGCACAATACTGCCGCACTTGACTTTGCTAAGGACGCGATTCGCTATTTGACCTGCCGAGTAGCCTTTCCAATCGAGCGTGTCTACGTCCCATTGAATGGTATAATAGCCGTTATCGCGAGCCGTCCGAATCAATTCGTCGTCGTAATCTCCGTACGGTGCGCGAAACAAATCTATTTTCTTCCCCGTAACAGCCTCTATCTTAGCACACGACGACAAAAGCTCTTGTTCTATTCGTGCGGCGGAAAGTAGCGACATCTTCGAATGCGTATCGGAGTGTGTACCGACTTCCATTCTTCCGCTGTCCGATATTGCCTTAAGATGTTGGGGATATTTTTCCGCCCAAAAACCTACGCAAAAGAAGTTTGCCACGGCGTCGTACTTTTCCAAAACCTCAAGTATCGCCGGCGTTTTATCCGCACCCCAGCTGGCGTCGAACGAAAGAGCGACCACCTTATCTTGCCTATCGACGCAATAAATGGGGAGTTCTCTCGTCGTTTTGCCGGCAAACACGACATAACTTTCGCTAAAAACGACGGCAAACAGCAGTATCATCATTACCAGCGAAATCGCGAACGTCGCAAAAACTTTTTTCTTCGAGAAAACGGCAAATTTCATTCCGATTACACTCCTATCATAACTTATTTAAGTGAAAGATAAATGACTGATATATGCTTTTATTGACGAAAATTCGCGAATTTTTCGCCCGCCATTATATTTCATTCTAATCTACGCGCAGTAATGGGTATTTAGAACGTTATTTAAGACGTCCAACACCAAAAAAGTCGCCACGAAACACTTAAGTTCCGAAACGACTTTTTTTGATTAAACTTTCTTATTGTACACACTTGTTATGCAAAGATTTTTTTCGTCTTTGCCTCGACTGCTTTTTTGATTAGAGCGTAATATTCGGAAAATCCCGATATTGTTGCGCCGGTGTCGATTCCGCCCAGCACGTAACTTCCTCCGTCAGACTTTACGGCAGCGTTTGCAGAATATCCGACCCCCTTTGCTTTTACAAAATTTTCGATAGCGGTAATATTGTATTCATAGCCTTTTCCATAACTTCCCGCCTTCCAATATCCGTTACGTCGCTTAAAAAAGCGCTTGTCTTTATTCGCGGTTTCGCCAACATCGTACGGCGAATATTCGACGGAATACATATCTCCGTTTTCTTTCAAAATATAATAATCGCCCGCCTCCATTCGCTCCCAATAATATTTCATGTTCGCATCGGCGGACTTTAGCCATTCAATAAACAATTGACCGTCTACCCCGATGTAATTTCCTTGCGGAGACAGAGTAAATATTTTATCGCCGAACCGAACTTTTTTTGCTCGCGTAACGGCGCCGGCATCCTCGGTGACAATTGATAAATCTTCGTCAGCAACGTCTCCGCTTGCAAAAAGCGCTTGTTTAGACCACTCTTCAATCAACATCACTTCGTCGATATGGCAATAAGTTACGTCGTTTCCGCTACACTTTACCTCCGCTTTGCACAATGATTGCTCGTTGTACACAAGCGCATACGCCTCACCCTCGGTTTCCGTTTGCGCGCCGCAAGATACCGCGTTCAAAGCGCAAACAACCGCAATCGCTAACAGCGCCGCCGTTTTCTTTACCATAATATAAACCTCCTTTTCTAAGTATTGTGGACAAGAAAACGAAAAAACAAACTGTTCTCTCGTAAAACAAAGAACTACAGTAAATCAACGCACATAAAAAACCTCCGCCAAAACGCAAACTTTCAAATCGTATTTTCAAAAGCAAACGCGTTTTAACAGAGGTTAAATAATATTTATTTTTTGTCGGTTATCTACTCTTTTTTGTCGGTATAAACAGGAATAAGCGGTTTATCGTACGGAAAAGGGCGAATACATTTTCTCGGGCAAACGTCCATGCAATTGCCGCATTTATTACATTTATCGTAATCAATGACCGCCAGATTATTGTGTATGGAAATAGCATGCGTAGGACAATTTTTCTCGCACCTGCCGCAACCGATACAGCCGTTTTTACAAACGCCAACAACTTCTTTTCCTCGGCACAAATTCGAGCAAGCGACATAAACCGCCGCGTCGACCGGGATTCTGCTGATTAACCTCTTCGGACAAGCCGCAACGCATGCGCCGCATGAGGTACAATGCTTATAGTCGACACGAGCAACCGCCGTATCCTTACCGACAGATATGGCGTTATACTTACATGCGTCGACACAACTTCCCAGTCCTATACACCCTACGTCGCACGCCTTATTTCCGCCCGCCAACATATCGGCGCTTACGCAGTCGCCGTAGCCTTGATAATCATACTTATTCGCACAAGCGTTTCCTCCGTTGCAATGCACGACAGCCACGGTCATTTTAGAGTCTTCAACCGTCAAGTTAAGAATCTTGGCTATGTTTTCCTTGCCCTGCTTCGAAGTTGCATTGCACGCCGAAAGCGACGCTTCGCCCTTAACTAACGCCTCGGCAAAAGCGTCACACCCCGCATATCCGCAACCGCCGCAATTCGCGCCCGAAAGGTGACGCTTTACGTCGTCTATTCGCGCGTCACGCTCCACCGACAGTTTGTTGCCGAGAAAGGAAAGAAAGAACGCCAATACGCCCGCAATTGCCGCTATAAGAATCGCCGGCAAAAAATACGACATAAAAACGCTACATATTATCATCGTCATTTTTACCTCCTCCTAGAAAGCAAGTCCGCTAAGTCCGGCAAAAGCCATAGCCATTATCGCCGCCGTTATAAGCGCTATCGGTAACCCCTTGAAATACTTTGGAACCGGCGCAACCTCCAGTTTTTCGCGTATACCCGACATAAGCACGAGCGCCAGCGTAAAGCCGATACCGACGCTGAGAGCGTGCACAACCGTGGTGAGAAGGTCATAACCGAACGAAATTACGTTGTTCGCGGTACCGAGAACGGCACAGTTAGTGGTTATAAGCGCAAGGTATACTCCGAGCGAGTTATACAGCGACGGAGACAAACGTTTAAGAACTATATCCAGCAATTGCACGAGTACGGCTATAATAAGTATAAATACGATTGTTTGCAAATACGCGATTTCGAGCGGAACGAGAACGTAATAATACAACAAATAACAAACCGCACTGGACACCGCAAGTACGAAAATAACGGCAACGCCCATTCCTACGGCGCTATCGAGTTTTTTACTCACGCCCAAAAACGGACAAATACCGATTGATTGGCTTAAAACTATGTTATCCGTTATAATACCTGCAATTACAATGCTGATTAAAGCGGTAAAATCCATTATTTTCTACCTCCTTTTTCAAACAGCAAGTGAGTTTTGTGTCCGTTCATTTTTTCAATAAGAAAATTAAACAGCGCCATAAGTAAACCGAAAATCAAGAATCCGCCCGCGGTCGCCTTAAAAATAGTAAGTCCTAACGCCGTAAGTCCTTGTCTAATAGCGCCCATAAGCACGAGCGCAAGAGTAAAACCAACGCCCATACTTACTCCGTCAATTGCCGAAAGAAGCGGACCGTTTTTGCTTGCAAAAGCCTCTGCTCTTCCTAAAATTATGCAATTTACCACAATAAGCGGAATAAACGCTCCTATACTCGAATTAAGACTCGGTAAAAATTTTGCTACAAATAACTGCACAAGCGTTACAAACGTGGCAATAATCACTATATACGCCGGAAGCCGAACCTTATCGGGAATTACTTTTCTTAGCAAAGAAATAAAAAGATTCGAACATATGAGAACAAACATCGTCGCAAGTCCCAATCCCAAGCCGTTAGAAACCGTATCCGATTTTGCAATCGTAGGACACGTCCCCAAAACAAGCACAAACACGGGGTTATTCAACAAACCGCCAAGCGCGACCTCTTTAAGCTCTTTTTTATCCATAATAATTACACCCCCGAAACAGGCAACTCGACCGACACAAGTTCCTCTGCCGCTTCAATTGCGGTATTAACCGCATTCACGAGTCCGTTAATCGACTTCTTGGTCGTAGCTCCGGTCGCCGCCTCTATTCCGCCGGCAGTAATCGAAGAATTTTTTCCGATAACATAATCGCGAAACGACTCGAAAAGTTTATCGTTAAATATCTGACCGGCAAAAGCGTCCTCTGTTTGCGACTTGGCTATTACGCCGCTGACCGAGCCGTCGAAGTTAAAGGCTGTCAGCATCGTTATATCGTTACTGTATCCCTTGGCTACGCTTTCGATAATTATTCGCCCCGCTCCGTCGCCCTTCAAGGCAACGTATACCGCACTAACCGTACTCTGTCTGCCCTTGTTGAAATTAACGCGACTCCAAACCTTATCCAATTCGTCGTCGGTAAACAACTTAAAATAGCCGTCGTTATACGCCGCTTCGTCATCCACGCCTGAAGGCATTACGGCGTTTAATTTAGCCGCGGTTTCCGCATCAAGTGTCGGCTCATATTTAAGAAATTCGTTAGCGACCGCAAGTAAGCCTACACACACGAGCGTTATTGCAAAAAGCACAACAACCGCTTTTATCATATCCTTTGTTGTCTTTTTCATAGTCCGCTCTCCTTCTTCTTGCCGACATATCCGAAAGGTTTGGGATAAACATACTTGTCAATAAGCGGCACAACGCAATTCATAATCAATATTGCAAAACTCATTCCTTCGGGATACGCCGCAAAAACTCTGATAAGCATTGTTAAAAGCGCTATTCCGAAACAATAAATACAATTACCCAAGAACGTATTCGGCGACGTGGAATAGTCAGTTGCCATAAAAACCGAGCCGAACAGCAATCCGCCGGACATAATGTTCGCAAGCGCGTTAAGAAGTCCCTTTTCGACAGGTAGTTGTTGAACGACGGTTGCGTCGAACAAGAAGGCAAAAACCGCCGACCAAGCAACAATCATAAGCGGAACTCTCCAATTTATAACCTTACGTAACGACAAATAGACGTACCCGAGCGCAATTGCTATAACGCAAGTCTCGCCGACAGCAGATGAGCCGACGTTTCCGACAAACAGATTAAACAGCGTCGTTCCGTCCGTTAGTTTATATTGACTGCCCAGCCAAGTGGCGCCCGTCGACGCGGCGAGTCCGAACGAACCTAATGTCTGCGAAGCAACAAACGAAGATGCAAACGTCAAAAGAAGAAATATTCTTGCCGTACAAGCAGGGTTTGCAAAATTCCTGCCGATTCCGCCAAAAAGCATTTTACAAACAGCTATCGCGAATACGCTTCCGATGAAGCACACTATCACCGTATCGAAACTAAAAACGGTAGCGTCACCGACGACCACGTTTAATCCCCAAACGTTCATCGTAGCCGGCAAATTCAACGCAAGAATCGTGGCGGTTACAAGACACGAAAAATCAAAAGCGGACGACAATCTAAGACTATCGCGACTAAAAGACTTTTTAATAATACACCCCATCAATATTTCGGTACCCATACAAGCGATAGCGCAAGCAAGAAGATTTATAAGGACATGGTAACCGAAAAACACCGTTGCGACTATTACGCAAGGAACAAGCGCAATCAGTACATCTAACATTATTCTTCGCGTACTATTACCCTTTTCGGTAATATGCGGAGACGACGATACGGTATAGCTCATTTTTTCCTCCCCTTAAGTTGTTTCTTTGCAAGTCTGAACGATTGAACAAGCGTCCTTTTCGCAGGACATACGAAAGCGCAACAACCGCATTCGATGCAGGCGCTAAGTCCGTATTTTACGGCAGTATCTATATCGCCGCCGCGCGCGTAAAGATCAATATACATAGGCATAAGTCGCATAGGACAAACCTTTGCGCATTTTCCGCAATTAATGCAAGCCGACGGAGAAATCGTAGACGCCTCGCTATCCGTAAGAAGCAACAGACATCCAGTAGTCTTCGTGCACGACACAGTAGAACCGGACACAGCCGTACCCATCATGGGTCCGCCGTTAATCATTTTAACCACGCGCCTATCCGGCTTAAGACCGCCGCAAAACTCAATAACATCGCCGTACAAAGTTCCTGTCCGCACCCAAATGTTTTTTGGATTTGCGATCCCCTCCCCCGTAACCGTCATTATTCTTCTGTAAAGCGGCTCACCTTCGGCAACAGCGTAATAAGTTGAAAGCGCCGTATGCACATTGCACACAACCACTCCGATTGCAGACGGAATCGCTCCGACAGGCACTTTTCTGCCGGACACGGCGTAAATCATTTGTTTTTCCGCGCCCTGAGGATAATGCGTTTTAAGCGGACAAACAACGACCTCTATCCCAGTTTCTTCCTCGGAAAAAAGCGCCGCGTCCGACACAAGTTCTATCGCCTCGGACTTGTTGTCCTCTATCCCTATATATGCTTTTTTTAGTCCCAACGCCGTCGCAAGATATCTCACGCCGCGTAAAAACTCATTCGTATAATCGAGCATTATACGGTTATCGCACGTTATGTACGGCTCGCATTCAGCCGCGTTTATTATAAGCGTATCTACAGCGGTCTTCGGCGTAAGTTTGACGTCCGTAGGAAATCCAGCGCCGCCCATACCGACGATTCCCGCTTCTTTAATTCGGTCTATTACCTGTCGTGCGGTCGGATTTTTCAAAGGTTCGAAACCGACTCTATCGTCACGCCGGTCGTTTTCAATCACGATATGAAGCGCGCTTCCGGTCGGCGTAACCTTTTTATCAATTTCCTTAACGACTCCGCTTACGGACGAAAAGACGTTACTTCCTATAACGTCCTCACGCTCGGCGATAATTTGACCGCATTTAACCGCATCTCCGACGGCAACTATCGGCCTTGCCGCCTTGCCCATATGCTGGACGAGCGGTATGCTTACTTGCGAAGGAGCAGGCATAACCTCGACAGGCAAATGCTCCGTAAGAGCCTTCATATCCGACGGATGAACGCCGCCCACAAACTGTTTTTTCAACTTTAAGTCCTCCGTTTTTTGCGCGCACGAAAGCGGTAGCAAAAACACAATGATGTTTTTGTATTATAACACATTTAAGAACTTTTGTAAACACTTATGCGGATATTTTCACGTTGTTTATGCCATATAGTTTGTCAGCTAAACATCGTTTTTATCTTTTCCTTCGACATTTTTCGCACTTTTCGCGGCTATCGACGTCAATTGATACAATCCGAGCAAAATTAGAAAATAGCCGAACAGCACGGATAAGCTATGTGCGTCGACGTTTTTGGAAAGCAAAGCCGCAAGAACGCTTACCGCAGTTGCCGGAATAGCAAGCAACAAATACCTGAATTTTACAAGTCCGTTGCGAACGTGGAAAACAAGCGCGACAATCGACATCGGTATAAACGCAAGTAAATTTATGGCTTGTGCTAAATGTTGTCCAACGCCTCCGAAAATCACTAGCAGCGGTATCAAAAACGTGCCGCCGCCCATTCCCATTCCGCCTACGATACCCCCGGCAATGCCTACCAAAATAAAGATAATTATCTGCATTTTATCCTCCGAAAAAAGCAAGTTTTACCCCGACTCCCAGCATCATAAGCGCAAAAATTACTCCGACAAGCTGTGCCGGCAATTTTTTTAAGAGCAGTGCGCCTACGATTCCGCCTACGATACACGCCGCGCTAACCGCAATTACCGGCAACCACTCGAAGTATCCGTTTGCTACGTACGCAACCGCGCTTGCCGCACTCATAGGTAAAATTATGGCTATCGCTGTAGCGTGCGAACTTTTAACCGACACAGACATTCCTTTTTCCAAAAGAGGAACCAAAAGCATTCCGCCTCCACCGCCGAAAAAACCGTTTATAAATCCGACCGCAGCAGAAAGCGCACCGCCGAAAAAGAACTTTAATATTTTTTTCATTACTCAAGCATTCCCCGACTAAACGTTTTCTAAACCGAGCGCAACGAATTTTATGTTCGAGCGCACCCGTTTTTTGAGCGAACCTCCGCGAATTATAACTTTTCAACTAATATATTTGTAATTTTTTCATCTTGTCAACACTAAAACGGTTGCAAAAAAATCGCGTATATTATATAATTAAAGAATGTACGAGACACGCCTCTCGCACGCTTATACGATTTTTAACATAAAGGTGCAGATAATGAAGAAAAGTATCTCAACGAAACAACTTGCTACGGCGATTATCGCTTTGCTGATCGCGTTTGCGCTTATCTTTACGGCGCAAATGATTACGCCTACAGCTTATGCCGAACACGAAAACGGAATCTGGCAAGAAACAGTCAACGTAACGAACAACCAGTTTGCGGACACCGACGGCGCATCTCCCGCACAACCGTCGTCTTGGACCGGCGGCTACCTTGGCGGCTCTTCCAGCGACGCCGTATTCGGTGTGCTTAATACCGATTTGAGTTCATACGATTACGACGCGGATCCGTTTGAAATTAAGGGCAACGCCGCGGAGTACCGCTCGCCTTTCGGAAAGACAGGTGCGGAAGCCATCGAGAACACGAACACCAACGTTCTTCTTATAAAGTCAAACGGCGGCGCCGCGTACGGATATACGTCTACCAGTCTTTCGCTTGCCGCAAACTCGTATTACGAAATTTCGGTTTGGGCAAAAACAAATATTAAAAGCGGCAAGGGAGCAGCCTTCCTCATCAACGGTTTGACGGACACTCCCGTCG
Source organism: uncultured Lachnospiraceae bacterium (assembly GCA_964438355.1). Classification (GTDB taxonomy): domain Bacteria; phylum Bacillota; class Clostridia; order Christensenellales; family Pumilibacteraceae; genus UBA10677. The sequence continues at coordinate 21,985 of CAYTKK010000009.1, forward strand.
GAATAATAGGTATCCGCACAAATTCCACCGCAATGGAAGGTTTCGAGGAATATACCGTTTACATCGAGACTTCACGCCTTATCAGCAAAGAAGTTACGATTTCTCTTCAACTCGGTCACGAAGGAACCGGAGGAACCGCGTCGGGGTACGTTATGTTCGATAATCTGACCGCACGGAGAATATCTGCCGGAATGTTCCTTGACAGAACTCAAAACGCTCTGAGTCCCGAATACGGACAAACCACCGTCACAAACGCAAACTCTTTCGTTTATTCTCTTGACGATAGTTTCATAATAGGCGAAGGCGACTTCGAATCGTCATTAACGGCAAACTATGAGTTATTTGGCGGCGCGTACGTAAAATCCGGAATCACCGTCGACGGCAGTTCGATATACTCCCCCACTTCCGCGTCAACCTTTAACAACGCAGCTTATCTTTCCACAAAAAACGCGGTATATGCAGGCGCTCGTTCAAGCGAATTTACCATTGAAAGGTATTCTTATAAAGTAATTTCGGCTTGGTTCTACGCCAAAGACGTAGACGGCTCGAACGGCGTTACCGCTACGCTATACTACAAAAGCACGCTTAACTCCGATGCGGAATTTACCACCGAAACCGCTACGTCGATTTCCTACTCCGCCGACAGCAATCACGCACATTATGGTTGGACGCTTGTAAACTTTTACGTAAAAGGCTCCGATTACGCGGATTACGTCGCTAAATTCGAAATCAGTCTCGGCACGAAGGAATCTAAATCCAGCGGCACTATTGCCATAGACGACTTCTCGATGACTGATATTCTTCCTCAATTCTACACCGATAACAGCGGCAACGGAAACAAAGCGGTTACGCTCGATTCCGTAAGCGACGACTCCGGCATCACGAACGGTTGGCTTGATGCAGTCGGAACATACGACGACTTTGACGATATTTCTTTCAACGGCAACGTACTTTCTACGCCTCTTCCCGTTTCGGGTTGGACGCAAATCGACGCAGCGTCGACTAGCGAGAGCGGCTTTTCTACCACAAGCGTCGAT
>CAYTKK010000010.1:0-14977 GCA_964438355.1 uncultured Lachnospiraceae bacterium
TTTTTGTTTTAATACTTCATTCGAGATATCGTTATATCTTGCCGTGTTTGTTTCGGCGCGAGCGTAAATATATTTAATATGTAAACGGTAATGGAATTTTTAGGGAATCGAGCAGTTTTTCTACTTTATTTAGCCGATACGGATTAAAAGCTTAAACAATTGACACGGAGGCCGTAAACGTGGTAAAATTATACGAAAATAAAATTATACGGAGAATAATTTTGAAGTATTTGCAGGTTACCGTATCCACGTTAAGCGAGGCTAGCGAACTGGTTGCTATGATAATGTACGATAACGGAAGCGAAGGTGTTTCGATTAACGATGACGCCGATGTCCGCGAGCTTATCGAAAAGAAAATAAGTTGGGATTACGTCGATGAAAAATTGCTTGAATGCTGTTCGAATAAGGCCCTTGTCAGCGGTTTTTTCTCGACCGATTGTAATGTATCCGCGATTTATGAGGATTTGCGTGCACTTAAGGAGCGTGCCGTTATCGAGGTAGGGAGCTTGGAAGCCGTTACCTCGGTCATTGATTCTGCCGACTGGGAGAATGAGTGGCGAAAGTATTATAAGCCATTGTATTTTGGTGACGTAGTTATAGTACCTGCTTGGCAAAGGCCTCCGTTGGACGCAAAAGTGCCTGTGTTTATCGAGCCGGGAATGGCTTTTGGTACCGGCAATCACGAAACGACGTCGATGTGCATTTCGTTTATGCAGTTTGTCGATATGCGCGGAAAGTCGGTGCTCGATATGGGGTGCGGAAGCGGAATTTTGGGAATTTCTGCGGCAAAACTCGGAGCACGGCACGTAATTTTATCGGATATCGACGAGCAAGCGCTGATTGCGTCACGTGCTAATGCCGCGCTTAACGGAGTAAGCGAGGTCTGTGCGTTTTTGGGTGGCGATCTTAATTCAGGCGGCGTTACTGTTGACGTTGTTGTTGCCAACATAACTGCCGATGTTCTTTTGCGACTTTGCGATTTGCTTCGCGACGTGCTGAAGAAAGGCGGAGATATAATTATAAGCGGAATTATTAATGCTCGTGCGAGTGAAATTGAACATGCGTATGCGGCTGATTTTGAACTCGTTAACAAGAGAGTAATCGGCGAATGGCAAGCAATGTTGCTTAAGAAGAAATAAACGAATAGTAAAGTCATGAGAAAACTGTTTTTGGAAGAAGTCAATGGCGATAAGATAATATTGACGGGCGAGGACCACAATCACCTTGCCTTTTCGTTGCGTTCTCGCGTGGGCGACGAAATTACGATAGTTAGCGGCGGAATAGATTATATCGCCGAAATAACGTCAATAACTAAAAACGCGACTACCGCCATTATAAAGGAAAAACGCCGCAATATATCCGAGCCGGATACTGAAATTACTTTGTTTTTTGGCGCAATGAAGGGTGACCGAAACGATTTTGTGGTGCAAAAATGTACCGAACTTGGTGTAAAAAGAATGGTACCGTTTCTTTCGGATTATAGTTCTGTAAGGGCGGAAACAATAAAGTCTGAGCGCCTTCGAAAAATAGCAAAGGAAGCCGCAAAGCAAAGCGGAAGAGGCGAAATTCCCGTCGTGTTGAACGTATGTGCACTTAATGATTTGTACGATGAGCTTTCTTCATACGAATTGGTGATTTTTCCGTATGAGCGAGAAGATAAATGCGATTTGCGCTCCGTGTTTGCGCGTAAGACGCAATATAAAAAAATAGCAATAGTTATAGGAAGCGAAGGTGGATTTTCGGAAGAGGAGGCAAGTTCGCTTATCGAACGCGGCGCATCTTGCGTGACCTTGGGCGAAAGGATTTTGCGAGCGGAAACCGCGTGCGTAGCGGTGACGTCTGTAGTGATGTATGAAATGGACGAGTGGAGGAGAAGAGTTTGAAGTTTTGCGTTTTTTCTCTCGGATGTAAAGTAAACCAATATGAAGGGCAATCAATGATTTCGTACATAAATTCTCTTGACGGTTGCGAGGCGACTGCGGAACTTTGTGTTGCGGATTATTACATATTAAACACTTGTTCGATTACGGCAGAGGCTGATAAAAAGTCCAGACAAGCTGTTGCGCGCGTTTTAAGGTTAAATCCGGACGCTCGCGTGTTTATTTGCGGTTGTAGTTCGCAAAATTCACCAAAACAATACGAAAACAAGAAAAATGTTAGGATAATCGGCGGTTCTAGCGGAAAAATGGAGCTTGTTAAGAGTATTATGTGTGACATAATAACAGACGAAAATGTCGATTCTCCGGTCGAAATGATACAAAATTTGCCGAAAATCTATGAGGACGACCTAACTCCGGAACTTACCAGAAGCCGAGCGTATATAAAGGTTCAGGACGGGTGTAACAACTTTTGCTCTTATTGTATAGTCCCGTATCTGAGGGGGAGGTCGCGTTCGCGCTCGCTCGATGCAATTATCGAAGAGGCAAAAAAAACCGAAAGCCTTACCGAGGAATTGGTTATTACGGGTATTAACGTTTCCGCTTATGGCGAGGACAACGGCAGTTCGCTTATCGAGCTTGTAAAAGCGCTGGGGAAAATCAAGATAAGAAAGCGCTTCGGTTCGTTAGAGTGCCGAGTCCTTTCCGACGAACTTCTTTTAGCGATGAAAGAGTCCGGATTTTGCGACTCGTTTCATTTATCAATGCAGTCCGGTAGCGACGAAATTTTGAAGAAAATGAATCGAAAATACACCTCCGAATTTTTTATTGAAAAGTCCGATTTGATAAGGAAGTATTTTCCGAATGCCGGACTTACTACGGACGTTATAGTCGGTTTCCCGGGCGAGAGCGAAGAGAACTTTTTGCAAACGATTCAAACATGCAAAAGGGTTGGATTTTTCGATATGCACGTATTTCCGTACAGCGTTCGCGAAGGGACTGTAGCCGCAAAAATGGAACAGGTCGATAAAGAGGTTTCTTTGGAAAGAGCCGCGCGGTTACGCGCTCTTGCCGCTCAGATGAAAAAAGAATTTTTGCTCGCGAGGATAGGCAGCGTCGGCGAAGTGTTCGTAGAGGAAATCGACGGAAATTACGGGGTAGGTCATACCTCTAATTTTATCAAAGTATATGTTCCTTTCGCTCCGCTACACGAAAAAGTTAAAGCTAAAATGACGGCGCTGTATCGTGACGGTTTAGCGGGCGAAATGCTTTGAGTGGTTTTAGACTCTTTTAAGATTTTGACGCTTTTGTAAAAAGAAATATCATTGTGCGGTATTGGCCTACGCGTTGAATGTTTTCACGCGCGAGATTGATATGTAGGGTTGCTGTTTATGCATAAGGCAAAAGTTATAAAAAACAAAACACCTCCGTGACTATAGCCATTGAGGTGTGGTTTTTGTCTAAAAGCAACGATAAAAAGAAAAATGTTGACAGTCTGGATTTGATTTACTAATTATTTCCGATTATTTAATTCGGCGCTTAACGAATTTATATTTCGTCGATTTTTATTTGATAATAAAATTACCTTTACGCGGGCGTTGCCTATTTCGTAAGATCTGCGTATTTTGCTCCGATAAACGCGGAAAGATTGTTCGGCTCGATGATTATTTGTACGCCTCTAGTCCCCGCGCTTACGTAAATTTTATCGAAAAGCGTCGCCGTTTCGTCTATATACGTGGGGAAGCGCTTTTTCATTCCGACGGGAGAACAACCTCCGCGAACGTATCCTGTAAGCGGAAGAAGTTCTTTGACGGGAATAAGTTCGACGCGCTTGTCTCCGGAGGCAAGCGCGCACTTTTTTAGGTCCAGCTCAGTCCCGACGGGAATTACGAAAACACGTGCTTCGCGGCGGTCGTTTTTTGTGACCAGCGTTTTGAACATTATGTCGGGATCTATTCCCAGCATGGCGGCGGCGTGTATTCCCGACAGGTCGGATTCGTCCGCTTCGTATGACGAAATGTCGTAATTGATTTTTGAGACGTCGAGTGCCCTCATTGCATTTGTTTTGGCAATTTTTTCCATGAAACGAGTTTAGCAGTTTTTTTCGGAAAAATCAAGTTTTAATTGACAGTGCAGTCAAATAAGTTTATAATTAAAATATTTAATAGAGTTAAGATTAGTCGTTTATTTCCGATATTTATTAAAAAATTTGTTTTTTAGAGGTAACTATGAAGAAGATATCATACAACGTGTATAAAAACAAAGCAAGAATGTGCGTGACTTTCTCGTACGACGACGGGCGGTCGAACGATCTTCGCCTTGCAGAACTTTTCAAAAAATACGGATTAAAGGCGACGTTTAATCTAAATTCGTCGAAGCTGGGAACCGAAGGATACATTACGGAATCCGACGTAAGGAAAATGTCGGAGGACGGTTTTGAAATTGCCGTTCATTCGCTGAATCATCCCTTTTTGGAGTCGCTCGGAGATCAGATTATTTTGGGCGAAATATACGAGGATAAGAGAAATTTAGAGCGCATTACCGGCAAGATAGTAACGGGAATGGCGTATCCGTTCGGCACTTTTGACGAGCGAGTCAAGAAGATTGCCGCGGTGTGCGGAATTAAGTATTCCAGAACAACTGTCGGCGGACAACGAAGAATACCCAAGGATTTTTTGGAGTGGGGCACAACATGCCATCATAAGAATTTTGACGATTACGGAATCGACGACAAGTTTAGTCTGTTATACGTGTGGGGACATTCTTATGAATTCGAGACCGAAGACGACTGGCAAAAGTTCGAAAATAATCTAAAACGCGTCTCTTGTAAGCCGGATATATGGTATGCCACAAATGGCGAAATTTACGAGTACGTTACCGCGCAAAAGAATTTGATATGGAACGCGGATTCTACTTTGGTGTACAATCCTTCTGCGATTTCCGTGTGGATAAAAGTCGATGACGTGCCGATTGAAATTCCGTCCGGACAGTCGATAGAGGTTTAACGCGTTTTTGCTTTTTGCGATATCTGCGGTGAACCTAATAAATAATGTAAGGGATAATATTGTAGTTCGGATTTTTTCGACCTAAACCAAGCAATATTATGTTAAATAAAATGAGTGAAGTAAAAAATTTTGCCGATAAAAACTGTATTTTTTGTAAGATTGGGCGAGGAGAGATTCCGTCGAAAATTTATTATGAGGATGAATTGATGATGATAATTGCCGACGTTGACCCGAAGGCGGAGCGTCATTATCTAATGATTCCCAAACACCATTACAAGCTGCTTGCGGATATGACCGAGGAGGATAGCCTTAATCTTGCCGCGTGCCTTAAAAAGCTTCCCGCACTCGCAAACGATTTAGGATTAAGCGGCGGGTATAGACTGGTTATAAATCAGGGCGATGACGCAGGGCAAACGGTCAATCACCTTCACGTGCATATTTTGGGCGGTCAGCCTATGGATTTTCCGTCGCTTAAAAACTGATTCGGTTTTCCTTTTTTGAAAAAAAGAGCCTGTTTTTTTGTTTTGCGATTTTGCAAAAAGTTTTGGTAATTACGATATGTTTTTGCGGTGTAGAAGGAACCTGCTAGTTAAATAAAGTTTTTTGTCTATAACGAATGATTTGGCTGTAAAACTTTTGAAAAGTCACCGCAAAACGTTTGACAAATCGGTCAGGTTTTAATATAATATCAAGGCTAAAACGAGTTCCGTGAACAAAGGTGGTGTAAGAATGTCTGTAATCAGAGTCGGCGAAAACGAGTCTTTGGAAAGCGCTCTTAAGCGTTTTAAGAGAAAGTGCCAAAAGGATAACATCATGGGTGATCTTCGTCGTAAGGAGCATTACGAGAAACCCTCTGTTCGTAGAAAGAAGAAGCAAGAAGCTGCAAGAAAGCGTATTAAAAACTAAAAAAAGAACGCTTGTTGTTGCCGAGTAGGCAGTGGCGAGCGTTTTACCTTTGAGTCAAATCACAATCGTAAAAAAGTCATCGACTATTACGGCGAACGGAATAACTTTAATGTCGATTATTCGCGTTGTATAGCGTTCGCTAAACATAAATTGCAGTGCAAGGCAGCGGTTTAATAACTGTATATCTAATTCGTATCCGTTTAATTCGAACAAAAATTACCACAAAAGGCTAACGAAAATTTTGTCGTTAGCCTTTTTATGTTGCGAACAAGCCGCTTTGTTAATTAGTGTATTACTACAAAAGAAGCGTTTTGTTGTTTTCTACAAATGTGCCGTTTTGTTGTTCTGAGCATATTATGCTGTCCGAGCGTATTTTAATACTTTTTTTGTGGTAATAGTACCTTTGGGAATAGCGATGAATTGGTGTGATTTTTATGTAACCGATTAACGTTTTAGCTCGTTCGAGTGCGGATTCCGTTTTCGAAAAAATCATAAACTTTCAGCGATATCTAGTATAAGTCGTTCCGTCTTTTCCCAGCCGATACAGGGGTCGGTTATGGATTTACCGTAAACGCCGTCGCCGATTTTTTGTGCGCCGTCCTCGATGTAACTTTCGATCATTAAACCTTTAACGAGTTTTTTGATGTCGGCGTTGTATCTGCAGCTGTGCAGAACTTCTTTTGAAATTCTGATTTGTTCTAGATATTGCTTGCCCGAGTTTGCGTGGTTAACGTCGACTATGAGTGCGGGATTTGTCAGATTGCTTGCGTTGTACGCTTCGTTTAGGTGCAATAAATCCTCGTAATGATAGTTGGGGAGGGATTGTCCGTGCTTGTTTACGTAGCCGCGCAAAATAGCATGAGCGTACGGATTGCCGTCGGAGTTAACTTCCCAGCCGCGATAAATGAAAGTGTGCTTATGTTGAGCGGCGGTAATCGAATTCATCATTACCGAAATGTCTCCACCCGTCGGATTTTTCATTCCGACAGGAACGGAAATTCCGCTGGCGGTTAATCTGTGCTGTTGATTTTCGACAGAACGAGCGCCTATTGCGACATAACAAAGGACGTCGGATAGGTAGCGATAGTTTTCGGGGTATAGCATTTCGTCCGCACACGAAAACCCCGTTTCTTTGATTGCTCGTATGTGTAAGTCGCGAATACTGATAATTCCCTTTAGCATATCCGGTTTTTCGTTCGGGTCCGGTTGATGCAACATGCCCTTGTATCCGTCGCCGGTCGTGCGCGGCTTGTTCGTATAAATTCTCGGTACTATAAATATTTTATCGGACACCTTTTCTTGGATTCGTCTTAGCCTGGATATATAATCAATTACGCTGTCCTCGTTGTCTGCCGAACACGGGCCGATTATTAGAACGAATTTATCCGTTTCGCCGGCAAAAATGCGTCTAATTTCGTCTGCTCTTTCGTTTACCAATTGTTTTTCGGCGTGGGATAGCGGAAATTGCTCTTTGATTTCCTGCGGTATCGGTAGTTTTCTTTCAAAATTCATTCCCATATCTTTATGACCTCGCAAGTAGCTTTTATCGGCGGCTCTCGTGTTAATTGCGCCGCTTCGACAATGATAGCGCATTTGACGAAAAAAGTCAATCGTAGGCGACGATGACGTTAAAACTCGCCGTGAAGATTATCTGCGAGGCGCGCGTGTTTCCGTCTACTTGTCGTTAAAGCAAAATTTTTTAGAAGAATAAATTCGGAAGTATAATTATTGTGTCGAATTGCGCCGCATTATGACGAAAAAACACGAAAAAATTCTATAAATTTCTAATGAAGTCGCAATATGCAAAAATCGAACGAGTTTTGTCAAAGCGCTTTTTTTAATCGCGCAATATGTTATTATACGATTGCAATAAAAAAGGAGATGATTTTATGGAGATGGACGAGCTTAAGCGCAGAGCGTTGATTGCAAAACAACGATTAAAAATGGGATATTGGCAAAAAATGGAAAAAGAACGCAGAGAAATGGAAAAAAGCGAGGTTTCTTCGCTCGGAATCAGTGAACTTCAACGCGCAAAAGTATCGCGCGACGTTCTTCGAGCAACGGATGAGGAAGCCGCCGAAAAGGAGGAAAAATTATACGCCAAGGTGTGTGAAATTCTCGATTCCGACGAGGATATAATAGGTCCTATCGGCAAATTGATCGATAAGGAATATTACGCGAGTCTGGACGAGTTCGGCAGGCAAAAGTACGTTCTCGAGCTGTCGTCGAAGTTTCGTGAACTGACGAAGCGTTATTATTTGGAGCGTTCGGGGAAGACTTCTTGACGGCGGACGATTTTTGGCGTTTTGTGTTTTCGTGTGAGTATATTGTTTTTATAAGCGGTTTGACCGGCGCGCTTTTAAGGTAAAAGCCTTGACTTTTATTCGAGTAATTTGGTACAATGTTATTGTATGTCGAAATGTCGAATTTATATATGACTAACGCAAGCGCCCTTGCGCTAATCGTGGGAAAGGCAATACTAAACAAGAGGAGACGCCGAATAATGGTATTTGATTTATCAACGCTTAACGAAGAACAAATAAAACCCGTTTTAGATACCGAGGGGGCGGTCCTCGTCACGGCGGGCGCTGGTAGCGGAAAGACGCGGCTTCTTACTCATAGGATTGCGCATCTAATCGAAAACAACGGCGTCTCGCCTTATGGAATTTTGGCAATAACATTTACTAATAAAGCGGCTAAAGAGATGAAGGAGCGTCTCGAGCAAATGCTGGGCGCCGAGTGCGGAGTGTGGGTATCGACGTTTCACTCGATGTGCGTACGAATTTTGCGGAGGTTTATCGGTCACTTGGACGGATACACCTCTTGTTTTTCGATTTACGGCGAGTCTGAAAAAGAGAGTTGTATTAAGAAAATAATAAAAAAACTCGATATAGACGACGACGGAATTTTTAAGGTTGCGTGTTCGGCCATTTCGAATGCAAAAACTTACGGACTTTCGCCGGACGAGTATGCAAACGAACACAAGTGGGACGATAATACGGAAGAAATTACGCAAATATATCGCGAGTACGAAAAAGAACTTTTAAGGCTTAATTCTCTCGATTACGATGACTTGCTCAACAAGGCGTATTATCTGCTTAAGACGGACGCCGAGGTGCGAGAGTATTATCAAGAAAAATTCAGATATATCCACGTCGACGAGTTCCAAGACACTAACGAAATTCAGTACGGTATCGTAAAGCTTTTGGCGGGCAAGCATAAAAACGTATTTGTGGTAGGCGACGAGGACCAAAGTATTTACGGCTGGCGAGGCGCGAATTTTCGTAATATTTTTGATTTTAAGGCGGATTTTTCGGCAAAGGTATATAAGTTGGAACGAAATTATCGTTCGACCGGAAACGTTTTGAATCTTGCGAACAGGATAATAAAAAACAATACCGAGAGACTTGAAAAAAAGCTTTGGACGGATAAACCCGATGGGGAAAAAGTCAAGTTGTATATCGCTCGTTCCGACGGCGACGAAGCTGATTTTGTAATGCGCGAAATAGCAAGACTTACCGAAAGCGGCGAATATAAATTTTCGGATATAGCGGTGCTAATGCGCATAAATTCGCTTTCACGCGCGTTTGAGGAAAGACTCAGGCTATACGGTGTGCCGCACCGAGTTTACGGAGGTTTTAAGTTTTACGAGCGCAAAGAAATTAAAGACCTTTTGGGGTACTTGAAGATACTTGCGAACAAAGCCGACGATGAGGCGCTGTTGCGTATAATCAATGTCCCGAAGCGAGGAATCGGCGACGGAACGGTGGCGCAACTTCGCAACTATGCGGCTATAACCGGGGAACCTCTTTTTGACGTGATTTTGGGGATCGAGAATAATCCGGACCTTCCTCGTGCGGTAATAAAAAAAGTTTTGCCGTTTTCAAACGTAATGCAGGCGATAGTGCAAGCTCAAGCATGCGGAAAATATCCGCTTTCGGACGTCGTGCGTTATATAATTAAAGTCATCGGACTTTCCGAGTTTTACGGCGACGGCTCGGATGAAAGCGAAAGCAAAAAGAATAATATAAGGGAACTGGTAGCCGGCATAGAACAATTCGAAAAAAGCAATCCGGACGGCGGGCTGGAGGACTATTTGCAGATGGTGTCGCTGTATAGCGACCTGGACGAAATGGACGAGGAAAGCGGTTGTGTAAGTCTTGCAACCGTCCACAGCGCAAAGGGACTCGAGTTTAAGGTAGTGTTCGTAATAGGAATGGAAGAGGGGATTTTTCCGTGCGAGCCGCGCGGCGATCGCGACGATATGAGCGAAGAACGTCGACTTATGTACGTTGCGGTGACCCGCGCTATGGAAAGGCTATACCTTACGATGGCGGCAAAGCGATATCGCGTTGCGCGTTCCGATGACGGCAGAAGCGGTTTTCGCGAATGTGTGCAAAGTCCCAGTCGTTTTCTTAAAGAGGGCGGACTTATCGACGACGCGGCGGAAGAGCGGCTTCGCCGAGAAAATTCGTATTCGACGTATTCGGAAAAGTACGGTTCCGGAGGCTATGACGGAGGGCGCGGTTACGGCGGTTACAATAGAGGATACGAACGTAAGACGGAAAGCCGTGGACGAGCATACAACGACGAGGTCGTGCCCGATTACGAGCCGGTGGTTCCGCGCCAAACGGCGGCAAAAAAGCCGAAGAAGAATCCTACAGATTACGCAGTGGGTACGCGCGTCGTCCACAAAAAATTCGGCGCCGGTACAGTGACAAAAATAAATTCGGATAAGGAAACGTATGTTGAGGTTTGTTTTGACGGCATAGGAAAATTGATGCTGATGCTTGACTATGCTCCGCTCGAAGTTATTAAATAAAATTGGCATTTCTTATTCGAGACGGTGCAAAGCTGCTCGATATTCGGATAATATGAGGTGAAAATGAAAGATAAACAAAAACGTATGGAGGAGCTTTCGGCGCTGCTTAATAAATACGGATATCACTATTACGTGTTGGACGCGCCGATAGTCGCGGATAAGCAGTACGACGAGCTTTATGACGAGCTTCGCCGACTGGAAGAGGAGACCGGCGTCGTTTTGAAGGACTCGCCTACTAGAAAAGTCGGCGGCGAACCGATAAAGGAGTTCGAACCGCACGTGCATCTTCACAGATTGTACAGCTTGGACAAATGCAATAGTTACGACGAACTGCGCGCTTGGGACGAAAAAATAAAGAAATTCGACGAACAAGCGGAGTATACGCTTGAATATAAGCTTGACGGCTTAACGCTTGCGCTTACTTACGAAGACGGCTATTTCGCGGGAGCGGCAACGCGCGGTAACGGCGAAGTCGGCGAAGACGTCACCGCTCAGGTCGAAACCATAAAATCCGTTCCTTTGTCGATTCCGTATAAAGGCAAAGTCGAAGTTCAGGGCGAGGGAATAATGCGTTTGTCCGCGCTCGAAAAGTATAACGAAACGGCAAGCGAGCCGCTGAAAAACGCCAGAAACGGCGTTGCCGGAGCGATAAGAAATTTAGATCCGAAAGTAACTGCGTCGAGAAATCTAGACATCATTTTTTACAATGTGAATTATATCGAGGGAAAGGAAATTTCGTCGCAAACCGCGTGCATAGAATTTTTGAAAGAGAATGGTTTCAAAACAGAAAAATTGTTCGTAACCGGCAGTATGGACGAGATTGTTTCCGATATCGAGTGCGTAGATCGTTCTCGATTGGATTTTTTGATTGACGGAATGGTCGTCAAGGTTAACGATTTTAAGTCGCGCGCCGCAATGGGATATACGGATAAGTTTCCACGTTGGGCGATGGCATATAAGTTTGAAGCGGAGGAGACTACGACGATTCTTCGAGACGTCGTTTGGAACGTAGGACGAACCGGAAAGCTTACTCCGCTTGCTATTTTGCAACCCGTCGAACTTTGCGGAGCAACGATTCGCAAGGCGACGCTAAACAACTACGACGATATACTTCGTAAAAAAGTTACTATCGGTTCGCGCGTATTTATTCGTAGGTCTAACGACGTGATTCCCGAAATTTTGGGCGTAGCCGAGGATAACGGTGGCGAAAAAATCGAGCCTCCGCTTAAGTGCCCTGCGTGCGGTGCAACTGTTTACCGTGACGGAGTTCACGTCTTTTGCCCGAACGAATACGATTGTCCTCCTCAAATTATAGGCAGACTCGAGCATTACGCGGCTAAAGAGTGCATGGATATTCGCGGCGTGTCGGGAAAAATAATCGGTCAATTGCACACCGTGCTCGGAGTAAGCAATTTTTCAGATTTGTATTCGCTTGACGAAGAAAAACTTGCGCGTCTCGACGGATTTAAGGATAAAAAAATATCGAATTTTTTGACTTCGGTAGAGAAGAGTAAAAACGCCTCTCTCGACCGATTTATAAACGCATTGGGAATAGACGGAATAGGTAAAAAATCCGCCCGCGACCTCGCGGAACGATTCGGCTCGATTGACGCGCTCATGGCGGCTGATCGCGATGACCTTATGCAGATTGACGACGTCGGAGAAATACTTGCGGAAAACGTCGTTACGTATTTTGTTAGGCACGTCGAAGAAGTGGCTCGGCTTAAGGCAATCGGGATAAATCCGAAAGTCGTAAAAAGCGAGAGCGGTGTTTTTGTGGGGAAAAAATTCGTTCTTACTGGAACGTTGCCCACTCTTACAAGGACGCAGGCGAGCGCGCTTATAGAAGGCGCCGGCGGAATCGTATCCGGAAGCGTTACTCGCGATACCGATTACGTGCTTGCGGGCGAAGCGGCGGGAAGTAAATTGGAAAAAGCCGGAAAATTAGGTATAAAAATAATCGACGAAAAAGAATTTGTTTCTATGCTAAACAGTTGAAATTTTTCTAAAAGAGTGATATAATAAACGAGTAGAGTAAAGTTGATTGTGCGTTTTTCGCGTTGGACGCGAGGCGCAAAACGGAGAAAAGCAAAATGAAGAGTATGACCGGATACGGCAAAAGCGTCGTCGAAGACGGCGGTTTGAGATTGACCGTAGAAATAAAATCCGTAAACAACAGATATATCGAGATAAATTGTCGCATGCCCAAGATGCTGTCTGCGTTCGAGGACGTAGCTAAAAAAGCCGTTAAGTCCGCGCTTTCTCGCGGTTCGGTCGATGTGTTCTTTTCTTTCGAAAACGGCAGCGAGGTTGGCAAGAAAATAGTCGTCGACGAAGCGCTCGCGGGGTCATATGTCGATGCGGCGAAGCTGGTCGGCGAAAAGTTCGGGATAAAAAACGATCTTAAGGCGAGCGAGGTTTTGCGCTTTCCCGACGTTATCCGCACGGAAGCGGCGGAATTTGACGAAGACGCTTTAAGACTGCTCGTCGAGCACGGCACTCAAAACGCGGTGGAGGCGCTCGTGAATATGCGCGAGGTTGAGGGTGCGACGATAAAGGCTGATTTAACGCGAATTATCGACGGTATAGACGCGACTCTTTCTCAGGCGGAGGAGCGCGCTCCGAAGGTCGTTACCGAATACGCGGAAAAGATAAGGACTCGCATTACCGAGCTTCTCGATTCCGTCGAGGTCGACGAAGCAAGGCTTGTAAACGAAGTGGCTTTTTTTGCCGATAAGGCGGACATTAACGAAGAAATATCGCGATTGCATTCGCATATCGCACAATTCCGCGACGCACTCGAAAGCGATAAGCCGCAAGGCAGAAACCTCGATTTTATATCGCAGGAAATCGGCAGAGAAATAAACACTATGGGCAGTAAGTCGAACGACGCGAAACTTACGTCGCTTGTGGTGCTGATGAAAAACGAACTCGAAAAAATTAAAGAACAAATAAGAAACGTTGAGTGAGGAAATATCAATGAAACAAAAGGGGCTTCTTATCGTAATATCAGGACCGAGCGGAGCGGGCAAAGGTACCGTTTATAACGAAATTCTTCGTCGCCGTCCCGAGATTCGACGTTCGGTGTCGGTGACGACTCGTCAGCCGCGCGAGGGAGAAATCGAGGGGTTGCATTATTATTTTCGTACCGAAGAGCAGTACCAGGAGATGATTGCTCGCGGAGAGTTTTTAGAAACTGCCGAAGTGTACAAAAACTATTACGGTACGCCGAAAGCTCGTGTTTTCGAAATGCTGGAACGCGGTGAGGACGTAATGCTCGAGATTGATACTCTGGGAGCGAAAAACGTAAAAAAGATGTATCCCGAGGCAGTTGCTATATTTATTATCCCTCCGTCATTCGAGATACTGGAGAAGCGTTTGCGTGACCGCGGCACCGATTCCGAGTCCAGTATTCTTCGTCGGCTTGCTTCCGCGAAAAGCGAACTTGCAAAATACAAGCAATTCGATTATATCGTGTTCAACGACGCGTTGGAGGATTCCGTAGTTCGTACGCTTTCGATTATAGACGCGGAAAAAAGCAAAATGTCTAGGAACGAAGCTGCCGTTTCTGATTATCTTGCGACCAAGAAGTAATTTGTTTTTGAGTAAAAAGTATTTAGACGTAAAATAAAATCAAATTTCCAAATAAGAGGAGTAACATAATTATGATGATCGAACCGCCTATTGATAAGCTTATCGAAAAAGCAGGTTGTAAGTATTCGCTTGTAAACGTAACCGCAAAGCGCGCGCGTGCCATTTTGAACAAGCACGTCGAGTCGATGGAAGAGAGTCTCGAAAATCCGGTAACGGAAGCGGCGAAGGAAATTTACGCCGGCGAAGTAATTATTTCCAAAGAAGACTAACTGGCAAGGGAAAGGACAAAGAGTGAATCTTAAAGGGAAAAACATAGTAATAGGTGTCACGGGCGGTATTGCCGTATACAAGGTATGCACCGTGGTTAGTTCGCTTCGAAAAATGGGAGCGAACGTTTACGTAGCAATGACCGAAAACGCCACAAAATTCGTTTCTCCGCTTACTTTCGAGACGTTATCGAATAACCGCGTGACGGTAAATACTTTCGATCGCGATTTCGAGTGGGAGGTTGAGCACGTTTCTCTTGCGAAAAAAGCGGATGTTTTTCTCGTTGCGCCCTGTACGGCTAATTTTGCCGGTAAGCTCGCAAACGGTATAGCCGACGATTTTCTTTCGACGACGGCTATGGCTGTTAAGTGCCCGATAATTCTTGCTCCCGCGATGAATACAAATATGCTCGATTCCGCCGCTTATCGTGAAAACGAAAGAATTTTACGCGAGCGCGGGGTGCTTTTTATCGAAAGCGGAAACGGCTTTCTCGCTTGCGGAGACGT
>CAYTKK010000010.1:15077-20746 GCA_964438355.1 uncultured Lachnospiraceae bacterium
ATCGCTATGGCGGTCGGAAAGGTCAAAGGTAACAAAAAGCTCGTTATTTTCAGTGCGGAAACGAACGATTGCGAGAAAAACGCAACCGATAAATTGATAAAAAAGAACGCTGATATGGCGGTTCTTAACGATGTGACGAAGGCGGGTGCCGGATTTAACACTGATACCAATATAGTTACCGTAATTACTTCGACGGGAGCGGAAGAACTTCCTCTTATGAGTAAAACCGAACTTGCAAATTGTCTTTTGGACAGGATTATCGCGCTTAAATGATTGCCGAAGTTATAGTTGACATAAGTAATTCCGAGGTCGATAGGATTTTCGACTATTCGCTTGACGGCTCGCCCGATGTAACGGCGGGCTTTCGTGTTTTGGTGCCGTTCGGAAGAATGACTGTGGAAGGATACGTTGTCAGAGTCAAGGAAAACAGCGATTATCCCGTCGTCAAGCCGATTACGCGCGCAATCGACGATTATCCGGTAATAAACGAGGAAATGCTTGCCCTTATGGATTACATGGCGGAGCGATATCATTTGCGGCGAGTAGATGTTTTACGTCTGTTTATTCCTTCGCAAATGCGTGGCGGGAGGGTAAAGGAACTAACCGTCAGAAAAGCTCGAGTTGCGGCGAAGTACATCGGTCGCGACGAGTCTGAATTTATTCGTAAGGGTGCGCGCGCTCAAAGCGAACTGTTTCGCCACCTGTGCGAAGTGGGTGAAGAGAGCACGGCTCAACTTAATAAGACTTTTTCGGCAGCGGCGCTTCGTAACCTGGTTGCTCGAGGCATAATCGAGACGACCGACGAGGAAACGCTTCGCTCGCCTTATAAAGGAGTGACTGAGGCTAGGCGCGAAGTCGAACTTACCGACGGACAGAAAAAAGTTGTTGCGGCAATCACCGAAAAGCCTAGGGCATATCTTCTTCACGGCGTAACCGGAAGCGGAAAAACCGAGGTGTATATGCATTGTATAGACGACGCGCTTAAGCGAGGAAAAACGGCAATAATGCTTGTTCCGGAAATATCACTTACGCCGCAAGTTTTGCGCTCGTTCCGTTCGCGTTTCGGCGACGAGGTGGCGCTATTGCACTCGGGTCTTTCGGTCGGCGAACGATTCGACGAGTGGAGAAGATTGCTTTTCGGGAAGGCGAAAGTTGCCGTCGGCGCGCGTTCTGCCGTGTTTGCTCCGCTTCGAAATCTAGGACTTATAATTATTGACGAGGAGCACGATTCGAGTTATTTTTCGGAATCCAATCCGCGATACTCAACGCACGAGGTGGCTCGTTTTAGGGCGTCGAGCAACGACTGCGCTCTTGTTTTAGGTAGCGCCACACCGTCTATAGACAGTTACTATCTTGCCCGAAAAGGCGAGTACACGCTACTAGAACTTCCCGAGCGCGTAAACCGCAGACCGCTTCCGCAAATAGAGATAGTCGATATGTGTCGCGAGCTTTACGACGGAAACAACGGCTTGTTCAGCCGAGCGCTTTTGTCTGCTTTGGACGAATGTATTCGAGAAGGGAATCAAGCGATTATATTTATAAATCGACGCGGATATTCTTCGTATATGATGTGTCCGCACTGCGGCTATGTGGCAAAATGTTCGGATTGCGACGTTTCTCTTGTGTACCATAAGGATGAAAACGTGTTAAAATGTCACTACTGCGGGAACAGATACGCGGTACTTAAAGAGTGCCCTCAATGCGGTTCTAGCGATATCAAGCGCGGTTATGTCGGAACACAATCGGTGGTTGAAAAACTCGAAGAATTGTATCCGTCGGTAAAAGTGTTGCGCATGGATAACGATACTACGCAAAACAAGGACGCTCACGTAACTATACTTGGTGAGTTTGCGGCGAAGAAGGCAAACATTTTGGTGGGCACGCAAATGATAGCGAAGGGACACGATTTTCCTGACGTAACGCTTGTAGGGATAATCGACGCCGATATGAGTTTACACTTTTCCGACTATCGCGCTACCGAGAGAACATATCAGTTGATAACGCAGGTAGCGGGACGTGCGGGGCGAGAAAATAAAACGGGGAAGGTAGTGCTTCAAACGTATACGCCTCGCCACTACGTGTATCATTATGCTATTTCAGGCGACTATAAGGGATTTTATGAAAAAGAGGCGAATTTGCGTGAAGTAACGAAGTATCCGCCGTTTTCGAGAATAATACGAGTGCTCGTTTCCGGCGAAAGCGAAGAAATAGCCTCTCGCGTACTTAAGAGCATATTTGACGAATTGACAGAAAAAGTGGACGAAAATCGCCAAGCTGTCGCGTATTTTGCGGCGATGAAGTCGCCCGTAAAACGCATACAAAACAAGCATCGTATGCAAATCCTTATGCGCATAGTCGATGACTTTGACAATCTGCAAAAAACGGTGTATAATATCGTAGATAAATATCTTAATAGTAAGGTCAGCATATTCGTTGAGATAAATCCGAATAATTTGAGTTGACCGATAAGGAAGCGTTTCGGTCGGCGTTCGCGTCCCGCCGTGCAACGTAAAAGGAGACGAATATGGCAACGAGAAATATAGTTAAAATAGGTAATGACGTTTTGCGTTCGCGCTCGCGCGAGGTGACTGTTTTTGACGCTCGTCTGTCGGAGTTGATAGACGATATGGTTGAAACGATGTTTGCTGCCGACGGTGTGGGACTTGCGGCTCCGCAGGTCGGAATATTAAAGCGGGTTTGCGTCGTCAGTATTGACGGCGAGCGAGTATACGAACTTGTTAATCCCGTCATGAAAAAGCAAAGCGGGGAACAGCGCGGACTGGAAGGGTGCTTAAGCATTCCGGGTAAAAGCGGAACAGTTGTCAGACCTATGCGCGTGACCGTTGAGGCGCAGGACAGGTACGGCAAAGAGCATAGATTCGTTGCGGAGGGATTTCTTGCCAGGGCGTTTTGTCACGAGATAGATCATTTGGACGGAATCCTTTACGTCGATAAAGCGGAGGAACAATGAGAATAGTTTTTTTAGGAACGCCTCAGTTTGCCGTGCCGTCGCTTAAGGCAATGCGCGAAAAGCACGAAGTTGTTGCGGTGGTGTGCCAACCTGATCGAGAAAGAGATCGTAAAGGAAGAGTGATTGACGGTGCAGTAAAGCGTGCCGCGTTAGAGGCTGGACTTCCCGTATATCAGTTCGAACACATAAAAACCGAGGGCGTAGAGATATTAAAGTCGCTTCGCCCCGATATTATGGTGACGTGCGCATACGGTCAAATTCTTTCGAAAGAAATATTGGATATCGCTCCGCTCGGAGTTATCAATGTGCACGGAAGTTTGTTGCCCAAACTTCGCGGTGCGGCTCCGATTCAGCGTGCGTTGATGAACGGTGAGCAAAAGACGGGCGTAACGATAATGAAAACCGACGTCGGAATGGACAGCGGCGATATTTTGTATGCGAAGGAATTGCCGATAGACAATGACGACTACGTTCAAGATTTATTTGAAAAGTTATCGTTGCTAGGCGCAGAAGCTCTAGTTTCTGCTATTGACGATTACGCTAACGGCAAAATCCGACCTATTCGTCAGGAGACGAGCATGGTTACGTATGCGCCGATGATTGAAAAAGAAGAGGCGGTTTTAGACTTTTCGAAAAGTGCGAACGAATTACGTAACGTCATTCGCGGTATAGGGTACGGAATTTGCACGTTTGGCGGCGAAACGGTCAAGATATACAAAGCTAATGCGATTAGTTATAACGGCGCTGCCGAGTGCGGAGAGGTGGCGGAAGTCGGAAAAAACAAACTTGTCGTTGCTTGCGGCGAAGGCGCGCTCGAACTTCTTGAACTACAGATGAGTGGCAAAAAAAGACTGAAAATCACTGATTTTCTAAACGGCGTCAGGATAGCCGCGGGAGATAGGTTCGAGTAACGTAACTATTTTGTGTAAGTGGAATTTTAAGGACAGTGACGAATGACGACGACGGATAAAAACGAAATAGTTTTTAAGCTCCTTTATAAGGTATATTCCGAAGGTGCTTATTCGACTATCGAATTGAACAAAACTCTTAAAAAGCTCGATTCGGCTATCGCGCCGTACGTAACGCGCTTTTTTTACGGCGTTCTTTCAAAATCCGTCTTACTCGACTATATGGTGGATTCGTTGACGGATAAAAAGCCGCAACTCAAGGCGGTTGTCGTGCTAAAGATGGGGATATACGGACTTAAATTTATGTCGGTTCCGTCATATGCGATTGTCGACGGAATGGTCGAACTCGTAAAAAAAATAGGCAAAAAGCAGTTGAGCGGTTTTGTAAACGCCACGCTTCGTAAAGCCGAAAGCATCGAGCTTCCGATATCTACCGGAAATCCGGCTTTAGATATATCCGTAAATAACTCTTGTCCGTTATGGATAGTGAATAAACTTATCAAGCAAAAAGGCAGTGATTTTGCGGCCGCTTTCACGAAAGCGAGTTTGCCGGAAAAAACGCACATCAGGTTGCTTCGCGGCAAAATCTCACAAGAAAGAGCAGATGAAATTTTGCGCGGACAGCAAAAGACTTCTTGTGGATATTACGTCGACGCCGTGGCTATGACGCGTATGCCAGCCGGCTCGTTTGTCGTGCAGTCGCTGTCGTCTGCGCTTGCCGCCGAATATTATTCGGTGAATCTCAACGAGCAAAGTACGGTTCTCGATTTGTGCGCGGCTCCGGGCGGTAAAGCCGCTTACGTTGCGGAATTGACAGGTGCTAGCGTTACGGCGTGCGATATATACCCGCACAGAGTAGAACTTATAAAATCGTATGCGAAGAGTGCGGGGGTGGAGATAGATGCGCTTGTAAACGACGCAACCGTTTTTCGTCCGGATTTTGAAAATAAATTCGATTGCGTTTTATGCGATGTTCCATGTAGCGGACTGGGCGTTATTTTTTCCAAGCCGGACATTTTGCTTAATCGTAAAGAGTCGGATATTCCTGCTTTGTCTAAGGTGCAAGAGTCGATATTGTCCGTTGCCGCACGTTATGTTCGCAAGGGCGGAGAGCTTAACTATTCGACCTGTACCGTGCTTTACGAGGAAAACGAGCGTGTAATCGAGCGGTTTTTGGCGCAGAATCCCGATTTTAAGGTCGAAAAAACAGCGTCGCGTTCGATAGTGTCCGATGACGACGGTTACGTAAAAATATATCCGCATACTCACGGGGCGGACGGCTTTTTTGTTGTTAAACTAAGGAGGAACGGATAAATGCAGGCACTTGCAGAACTTTCTTTCGAGGAACTTTCGGCGCTTTGTTCGGAAATCGGACTTAAGTCGTATCGTGCAAAACAACTATATTCTCACATTACTAAATTCAACGGCTACGGCGAGATGAGTGATATTCCTTTGACGGTTCGCGAAGAGTTAGGCAAAACGTATCGTGACAGAGCTTTGGAGATAGAGAATACATTTACGTCGTCTGACGGCACGGTTAAATATCTATTTAGGTTGTCGGACGGAAATATTATCGAAGGCGCCTATATGACGCAAAGTTACGGAAACACTTTGTGCGTGTCTACGCAGGTCGGTTGCAGAATGGGTTGTGCTTTTTGCGCGTCCGGAATAGGCGGTCTTGTTCGTAATTTGACGGCGGGCGAGATACTTTCGCAGGTGCTTGCGGTAAATCGCGCTTCTGGCGGCGGTGCAAGCGATAAGCGCGCCGTGACAAACGTCGTTTTGATGGG
>CAYTKK010000010.1:20756-22605 GCA_964438355.1 uncultured Lachnospiraceae bacterium
GCTTGATAATTACGATAACGTTACGAAGTTTGTTCGTCTTCTGTCGTCGCCTCAGGGACTCGGCGTAAGCGAGCGAAATATATCGCTTTCGACGTGCGGAATAGTGGAAAACGTCTATCGTCTGGCTGATGACGGTTTTTCGGTTACGCTCACGTTTTCTTTGCACGCAAGCACGGATGAATATCGCCGAAGCGTAATGCCGATTGCAAACAAATATACGATAGCGCAAATTATAGAGGCGGCGAAGTATTACTTCGAGAAAACCGGTCGGCGTGTCATATTCGAGTACACTATGCTTAAGGGCGTCAATATGAATTATTTCGACGCTAAACGTCTAGCAGAACTAACGAGAGGTTTTCCCAGTCACGTTAACTTGATAATGCTAAATCCGGTTAAGGAAAAGAAAAGTGTCGTGGGATGCACGAAGGAAGAGGGCGAGCGCTTTTGTAGGCGCCTTAACGAAATGGGCGTTTCGGCGACTATTCGCAAGTCAAAAGGCTCGGACGTAGGCGGTGCTTGCGGTCAATTGCGCAGACAATATATCGGCGATAAGGAGCACGAAAATGAGTGAATATTATCGTGTTGTCGGGCACAAATCCTCGCTTTTCGAAATTATGGACGGAAACAAAATAAGGCTTTTGCCTGCTCGCGGAAATTTGAAGAAGCGCGGTAATATACTGGTCGGCGATTTTGTTACGGTGAAAACCGAGGGCGATTTCGGTGTGATTGACAGCGTCTGTTCTCGTAAAAACAGTCTTATAAGACCGGCGGTTGCAAACGTCGATGCGATAGTTATATTGATTGCTTCCGTTCCTCAGCCTGATTATTATTTGGTCGATAAATTGATAATAAATTGTAAGCAAGTCGGTATTGATTGCGTGTTGTGCGTGAATAAATCCGATATCGGCGGTTTGGATGAGGCGTCGATAAAAAAGCAATTTTATCGCGACGTGGCGGCAGTGGTTTCCGTTTCCGCCGCACAGGGGCGAATAGACGAACTTTTGAGCGTGCTAGACGCGTATTCGTTGGTTGCTTTTGCCGGGCAGTCGGCTGTAGGAAAGTCAACGCTTTCTAACGCCATAGTAGGAGCGGGAATGAGAGAAACGGGTACGCTTAGCGAAAAGACGGAGCGCGGAAAAAACACCACGACTTCCGCGGCGCTGATTCGCGCCGAACAAGGCTTTTATTTTATAGATACTCCCGGGTTTTCGATGCTGGATTCGAGTGAAGAAGAGTATGAAAACTTATGGAAGTATTACGATGAATACGTAGAGCTTGCCGACGAGTGCAAATTTCACCCTTGCACTCACTATTGCGAACCCGGTTGCGCCGTTGCGGCGGCGGCAGCCGAAGGTAAAATTTCTGCGGTTCGTTACGAAAGATATAAGAAAATTTTTGACGAGCTTAAAAGCGCAAAAAAATATTGAATGTAGCCTAAAAAAGCAGAGTAGTTACAGTTAAATTAGAAGCGGATATTTTATATCCACATAAGAATATTTTAAGTACGAGGAGAGTAAAATATGGATAAAATTTTGGTGGCGCCATCGGTTTTAAGCGCAGACTTTTGCAATATGGGCGCGGATGTGGAAAGAATAATCGCAGCTGGTGCGGATATGATACACTGCGACGTAATGGACGGTAACTTTGTCCCCAACATTTCATTCGGTCCCAAAATGGTGGAGGATATTCGTCGTCATACCGATCGAGTTTTAGACGTGCATTTAATGATAGTTAACCCCGAAAAATACGTAGAGCGCTTTGTCGCGGCGGGTGCCGATTATATTACTTTTCATGTAGAGGCGGCGGGACAAGAATCCGGCAATTTGCTTAGGAAAATAAGATCGCTCGG
>CAYTKK010000011.1:0-22449 GCA_964438355.1 uncultured Lachnospiraceae bacterium
TAGTCGGAAAGCCGATAGCTTTTATGTTGTTAAAAGATAACGCCACCGTTACGGTTTGTCATTCGCGTACGCGCAATCTTGCCGACTTTACGCGTAACGCTGATATTTTGGTCGTTGCTATCGGTGTAAAAAAGTTTGTGACGGCGGATATGGTGAAACCCGGAGCGGTAGTTATCGACGTAGGAATGAATCGCGACGAAACCGGACTTTACGGTGACGTCGATTTCGATGCGGTAAAGGAAGTTGCTTCTGCAATTACGCCTGTTCCGGGCGGGGTAGGACCTATGACGATAGCGATGCTTCTTAGCAACACCGTAAAGGCGGCGTGTAGACTTGAATAGCGTTCCGCTTACCGTAAGCCAATTAAATAATTACATCAAAGGCGTTTTTGAGGACGAGCTTATTCTTCAGAATATAAGAGTTGAAGGTGAGGTTTCGGAATGCTCTGTTTCGGCGGGTAATGTTTTTTTTACAATTAAGGACGAGTTGAGCATTTTGCGTTGCGTTATGTTCGGTTTTTCCGCTTTACCTAAAATAGGCGAAAGAGTTTCTGTTCTCGGCTCGGTGACGTTTTACGCAAAGGGTGCTAGAATGTCGTTTACGGTTCGCTCTTTCGAACCGTTCGGAGAGGGTGAACTTTATCGAGATTTCGCGTTGTTAAAGAAGCGTCTTTTGGCTGAAGGTTTGTTCGATAACAAGAAGAAATTACCGTCCTTTGTTAGAAAGTTGGCAATAGTGACGAGCGGGACGGGCGCTGTGATACACGATATTTTGACTGTCCTTAATCGTCGTCACGACTACATCGAAATTATCTTTATTGATGCGCGAGTTCAAGGCGACGACGCGCCGGATTCGATTGTAAAAGGAATCGAGTCGGCTGAAAAAAGTTCTGCAGACGTAATAATAATTGCGCGCGGAGGAGGTTCCGATTCTGATTTGTCTGCGTTTAATACCGAAGTCGTTGCGCGTGCTGTTGCTAGGTGTAAAATACCTACGATATCGTCGGTCGGACACGAGACGGATTATACGCTTTGTGATTTTTGCGCCGATAGTCGCGCTGGAACGCCGAGTATTGCCGCAGAACTCGTTTCGCATATAAACGATGAGTTCTGGAGTGAATTTTTTTCCTATGCGGTAAAATTAAAAAACGCCGCGGAAAGAATTTATTTGGATAAAGCCGACGCGTTGCAAGTTGAGGCATACGGACTTGACCGACGTGCAATTGATTTTATTTACCGTAACGACGCTTCGATTACGGCGTGTGCTCGGCGATTAAGCGATGCTGTCGAAAAAGAAATTGACAAAAAACGCACGTGCGCAATTGAGTTGTCCAATCGCATTTTAGAGCAAACCGAAAGTAAATTTACGCAAAGCAGTAATGCTGTAAATATACTTGCCGTTAAACTCGATGCCGTAAGTCCGTTAAAGCTTATGGAGCGAGGATATTCGAGGGCTTATATGGATAATGAAGTGCTAGGCAGTATTAAACGCGTAAAAATCGGAGACAAGTTTGAATTGTCGGTGCGTGACGGAGTAATAAGCGCAGAGGTGTTGTCCGTAAAAGGCACAAAAAAGGAGTAAATATATGGATTATGAAAAAAATCTTGAAAAACTTCGCGAGATAGTTGACAAAATGGAGCGCGGTGACGTAACGCTTGAAAATAGTGTTACGCTGTTCGAGGAAGGCGTTTCCTTGATAAAAGAATGTCTGTCCGACCTTGCTGGTTGCAGAGGAAAACTGTCCGAAGTTCGCGCGGAACTCGATGCTCTTTTGGAGGATAACCGGCAATGAATTTTGCGGCTGAATACAGCCAAATAAAGTGCGACTTCGAGGCGTTTTTAGAAAAAAAACTTGCTTTGTGTGCAGTAAACGAAAAACTCGCCGAGCCGATGCGTTACAGCATTATGTCGGGAGGAAAGCGATTACGTCCCGTTTTGTTTTTGGCGACAGTGAAAGCTTTGGGCGCGAAATTGTCGGAGGCTGCTTATGAATTTGCCGCCGGGATTGAGTGTTTGCACACTTATACGCTTGTACACGACGATTTGCCGTGTATGGATAATGATGATTTTCGGCGCGGAAAAGAGACGACGCACAAAAAATATGGGGAAACGCTCGGCGTTTTATCGGGCGACGCATTGCAAACTTTTGCTTTCGAGTTGATTTTTTCCGCTATTGAAAGAAGCGGATATAGCGTTTGTGCTGTAAAGGCGGGCGCTTTGTTTTCTCGTCTCGTCGGTGCCGAAGGTACTATCGGCGGGCAGACTGAGGACCTTTTTTTCGACGGAAAAGACGAGCAAACCTTGTTGAGAATATATAAAAATAAGACTTGCAACCTTATCGTATCTGCCGTGGCTTGCGGTGCGTTATTTGCCGGCGTAGACGACAATAAAGTGAAGCGGATAAGCGAATACGGTTATAATTTGGGAATGGCATTTCAGATTGCCGACGATATTTTGGACGAAAAAAAACACGAAACCTGTTCCATACTGCGTTTTTATTCGCTTGAAGATGCTAGAAAAATGCTTGAGGATTATACGTCGAGGGCTAAAAGCTCGATAACGGGAGAAACGGATTGGGACGGATTTTTTATTGAACTTGCCGAAGCTTTTGCTAATCGCGGAGAGTAAACATTGTCAAAATTTTTGCAACAAGTTAATAGTCCGGCAGACTTAAAAAAACTAACTCGGTCGCAATTGCCTGCTTACGCCAACGAGGTGCGTGAGTATATTTCCGGCGTCGTTTGCGAAAACGGCGGGCATCTTGCGTCTAATTTGGGTGCGGTAGAACTTACGGTAGCTTTGCATTATGTTTTTAATGCGCCGGAAGATAAACTGATTTTTGACGTGGGGCATCAAAGTTATGCTCACAAAATTATTACGGGTAGGCGTGACGATTTTGTTAGGTTGCGTACCGACGGCGGTATTACAGGCTTTCCGAACGCTTCGGAAAGCGAATATGATGTTTTTACTACCGGACACGCAAGCACATCACTGTCGCTTGCCGCTGGACTGGTGCGCGGCAGAGATATGTCGGGCGAGAATTATAATGTCGTTGCAGTAGTGGGCGACGGAGCTTTTACCGGAGGAATGGCGTTTGAGGCGCTTAACGACATCGGCGAACGAGGAGAGCGGATTATTATCGTTTTGAACGACAATAAAATGTCGATATCCCAAAACGTCGGTGCTTTTTCGTCGCATCTGGCACGGTTGCGCGTAAGCAAAAATTACGGCAGGTTTAAGAACGGCGTAAAGAAAGCTGTAAGCGCATTACCGTTTTTCGGAGATCAACTTGTCGATTTGTTATCTTGCGCTAAAAGTGGCGTTCGGCGTTTGTCGGAACGCAGTAGCGGAAAAATGTTTGAAAATTTCGGCGTACGTTATTATGGTCCGTTTGACGGACATAATATAAGCGATCTTATCAATGCTTTTGAAAGAACGAAAAATTGTGACGGACCCGTCTTGTTGCATGTAGTTACACAAAAGGGCCATGGAATAAAAGAGGTTGAGGATAATCCTAGGAGATTTCACGGCGTCCCGAAAAAGAACGAGTCTTGCGAGTGTAGTTTTTCTAAGGTGTGCGGCAAGACTTTGTGCGAACTGGCTCGTGATGATAATCGTATAGTGACGGTTACCGCCGCTATGACGGACGGAACGGGGTTAACTGATTTTGCAAACGAATTTCCCGCTAGACATTTTGACGTGGGCATTGCCGAAGAACACGCCGCGACAATGTGCGCGGGACTTTCGGCGGCAGGAATGAAGCCGTATTTTGCGGTGTATTCGTCATTTTTGCAAAGGTGTTACGATCAGATTTTTCATGATGTATGTATCGACAAAAGGAGCGTGGTCTTTCTCGTCGAGCACGCCGGCGTTGTCGAGGGGGACGGGGTAACGCATCAAGGAATAATGGATATATCTATTCTTAATTCGTTTCCTAACATGACGTTACTTCAGCCAAAAGACGGCGTAGAACTTGCCGATATGATTAAATTTTCATCAACGTTTAAGGGACCTGTCGCGATTCGTTATCCGAAGTCGTATGAGCGCGAACTGGGAACGACGCATTCTTTTCGACCGGAGTGGGAGGTTCTTGAAGATAAAAATTCGCGCGTTATTGTTCTTGCGTGCGGGAACAGAGCAATATTTGCTTCTCTCGGTTGCGGCGCTACGGTTGTTTCGGCGAGAGTTATAAAGCCGCTCGACGTGGATTTTCTTACGAGTATGCGGGCGCATACCGTAATAACGGTCGAGGACGGTTCTCTTTGCGGCGGATTCGGGGAAAGCGTGCGTGCCTTTTTTGCGCGTAAAAATATGCCTGTGCGTGTCATAACGTTTGGGTATTGCGATGAATTTCTTACTGCTGCCAGCCGCGAAAAACTTCTTGCTCACGGCGGAATAAATAGAGATTTTTTGCATAAAACCGTTAAAAACTTGCTTTGAATTGTTGAATATTTATAAATATTGTTGTATAATGTTTCAAGGAACTGTATTCGGAGGTCGTTTTGAGAGTCGGCGTTTTTACAAATTTACATAAGGATACCGATTTGTCGGTAACAAGGACATTGATTCGCGCGTTGCGAAAAAATAATGTCGACGTCGTTCTTTACGAGGACCTTTCGGGAATTGTCGACGGTGACGAGTATTTTTCGGTTAACCGAAAATGTCGGCTTGACTTTATCGTAAGCGTAGGCGGGGACGGTACGATTCTTCGAATCGCGAAATATTGTGCCGGGTACTCTATACCGATTATCGGCGTTAACTTGGGCCACGTCGGGTTTCTTGCCGAAGTGGAGCCGACTAAAATAGACGAATTTGTCAATAAGCTTATAGGCGGGAAATTTTCGTTTGAGGAGAGATCTCTGCTTACGGTAAACGTAGGCAACAGCGAATTTTCCGCGCTTAACGACGTCGTTTTAATGCGGTCGGTTAGCGGAAAGATGGCTGATGTCGGCGTGTCGGTCGGAAGTGAATTTTTGGACGAGTACTTTTGCGACGGATTTATAGTAAGTACGCCTACCGGTTCGACGGCTTATTCGTTGTCTGCCGGAGGACCTATATTGAGTCCGTCAGTAAATGCGTTTGCTCTTACGCCAATCAATTCGCATTCTCTTCATTCGCGTCCCGTTGTGGCGTCAGATCGCGATGTTATAACTCTTCATCCGATGAACGGTGTGTTTTCGCTGACGGTTGACGGTGTTTTGGTGCGTGAAATCGAGGGCGGTTGCGATATAGCGATTCGCAAGTCTGACAAGCCGTTGCTGTTCGTTCGTGTCGGCGGAAACGGATTTTATAGTAAATTGCTTGCGAAACTTAACAAGTGGAGCGTTACCGATAAGGAGTAAAAAATGGCAAGAAACAATAGACAGCATAAAATTTTGGAATTGATTGAGGAAAAGCGAATCGAGACGCAGGAGGAATTGGTAAAAGAACTTATTGCTGCGGGGTTCGAAGTGACGCAGGCAACCGTTTCGCGCGACATAAAAGAACTTGGACTCGTTAAGGTTAGTGCGAGCGATCGCAAGCAATATTATACTAAAGAGCGCGGCGACAACGCGGTTGCTCTTAAGTTTGCGGATATGTTCCGTCATTCCGTGGTGTCGATAGTACGTGCGTTGAATATAATAGTAATTAAGACTTTATCGGGAAGCGCTAACGTTGCGGGTGCGATGCTTGACCGCATAAACAATAAATCCGTCTGCGGTTGCGTCGCTGGTGACGACACTGTTTTGGTTGTAGTCAAGGACGAAGCGTCCGCGATTGAAGTAGAAAAGGAATTGAAGGAAATCGCATTCGGGTAAGGGGTTGAAATGCTTCAGAAGTTGACAATTAAAAATTTTGCGCTTCTTCCTTATTTGGAACTCGAGTTGGGTGGAAATCTTAACATTTTAAGCGGCGAAACCGGAGCAGGAAAGTCTATAATAGTCGATTGTATTATGCTGCTTATGGGCGGGCGTTACGACAAGACGATGTTGCGTTACGGCGAAAGTTTCGGCTATGTTGAAGGTGTTTTTTCGCTTGCCGATTCTCTTCGCGACGCGTTCAGCGAGTATTTGTGCGATGGCGACGATTGTCTTATAATTCGTAGACGTTTTACCGCGGAGGGTAAAAATGAGATTCGAGTCAACGGAAACACAGTGACTGTTTCTATGCTAAAAGCCGTCTCCGGTCTGCTTGTCGACGTTTGCGGTCAAAACGAGCATCAGTCGCTTTCGGCAGTGGGTAACCATATAAAGATAATTGATTTTTTTGCGCGCGATAAAATGCAAGATGTCGCGCGTAGTTTGGAAGCGAAATATGCGGCTTTACAGCAAGTAAAGCAGAGGATGAGTGAGTTGGGAGATTCGAAGCAACGGCTTAAAGATTTGGATACGTGCAAGTATCGTTTGGAAGAAATCGAAGAGGTTGCTGTAAAAGACGGCGAAGAGGAAGAACTCGTTGCCAAAAGAAAGCGCCTTGCCGGTGCGGAAAAAATCGCGTCCTCGCTGTCTGCGGCAAGTGAAATTCTTTCTTCTGCAGAGCCGTCGGTATCTGAACTTTTAGCGGAAGTGCGAGACTCCATTTCGAAAGTGTCCGAATATGACGAAAAGTATGTTGAGTGGGAGGAGCGTGTTCGCGCGGCGATTATTGAACTTGACGATATCGGAGATGATGTTGCAAGCGAATTGGATGAGCTGGATTTTTCGCCCGATGAGTATGATAAAATCGAGCGAAGACTTTCCGATGTGCGACAACTTACGAGAAAATACGGCGGATATGCGGGGATCGAGGCGGCTAGGGACGAATATCGAAAACAAATTGACGAGGCTGAGAATGCGGACGCGATATATGACGGTTTGTCGCGTGAATACGGTGCCTTACTGGAGGAGTCGTACGCTCTTGCCGTCAAGTTGTCTGAAATTCGTAGACAAGCTGCGACGGAATTGAAGAATGCGGTAGAAAGTGAGCTTGCGGAACTGAATATGGAGCATTCCGTGTTCGAGGCGCGATTCGAGGAACTTCCGTCTGCTGAAGATTGCGAAGCGCGTTTGACGGAAAGCGGAATGGATCGAGTTGAGTTTTATTTAAGTCCCAACGTCGGTCAGCCCTTAAAACCGCTTGTCAAAATAATTTCGGGAGGCGAGTTGTCGAGGCTGATGCTTGCGTTGCGTGTTCTTCTGTCGAAGATTGATTCTACTCCGACCGTTGTTTTTGACGAGATTGACACGGGAATTAGCGGAAAAGTAGGGCAGGAGATTGCAAAAAAGCTTGCGCGCCTGTCTAAAGATAAGCAGCTGTTGTGCGTTACGCATTTGCCGCAGATAGCTTCGATGGCTGACGAGCATTTTTTTATTGATAAATACGTTTCCGACGGTCAGACGTGTACGCGTGTCGAACGACTTTCTCGCGAGCGACAAATTGAGGAGATTGCTCGGCTTTCGGGCGCTCAAAACATCAGCGCACATAGCGAAGAAAATGCTGAACAAATGAAGATTTGGAGCGATAAATATAAAAGTTCTATAAGTTGATTGTGGCTTATTGTTGTTCGAAAAAGTGAAAGATTTTCGGTGATAATAGACAGACAAATAATCGGATTTTAACAAAGGGAGTTCGGCAAGCGTCGGACTCTTTTTTGTTAAAGTTTTTTATCGTGTATGAATAGTGGGCAATTTTGCTGCGATAAATAAGTTTTTGAATGTGAAAATAGAAAATATTGTGTTGGCTTCTTTGTTGTGGACGGTTGTGGTGCGCATATTTTTAATTGTTATAAGGCAGAATAATCACTGTATGAGGCACGTTGTTAAATTATTATGTGCGGTGTTGAGCTGTTGTTTTGCGTTTGGCGGTGGAGCAAGTAATTCCGAAGTATTATTAAAAGAGCGTGTAGCGCTTGGTTTGCCGGGCGGCTCGCTTGTGGGCGAGGTAGCCGAAGAACTGCGAGACGGCAAAAAAAGAGTTTATATCGGAGGGCAGCTTGTGGGATTTAATGTGAATTTGGACGGTGTTATGGTTGTCGAAGTCGGTAAGGTTGATACCGATGCGGGTATGGCGAGTATAAAGAATATATATCAAGGCGATATTATAATGTCTGTCGAGGGTGAAAAAATCCATAACGCGACTCAAATTATCGAGGCGATAAACGTTAAGAAACAAAATGAATATTTATTTGAGCTTGTTCGTGACGGAGAAACAAAAAAGATTGCCATTGCGCCGCTTATTGACCGAATTAGCGGTGAAAATCGTTTGGGAATTTCGGTTCAAGGCGAACTTAGCGGACTCGGGACGGTGTCGTTTATTACGCAAAACAATAAATTTGCAGCGTTGGGGCACCCTATGGGAAATCTAAATAATCCGATTGCAATTGAGGACGGAACGGTGTACGGTTGTTCTGTTCACGGTGTTGTGAAAGGTGAAAAGGGGAAAGCTGGTTTTGTTCGAGGATCGTTAAATAAAAATAACGTTTTAGGCGAGATTGAAAAAAATACGAAATTCGGTGTTTATGGGAACGTTAATGAGCCGGTAGGCGCTATGTACGATATTGCCAAACGAGATGACGTTAAATGCGGAGACATGAAAATATGCTCCGAAATAAGCGGGCGTAGGGAACTGTACGCGGGGGAAATTTTACGTACGGAACGACAAAACGAAAAGGGGGAACGCGGTATGACTATTCGCGTAACCGATAAGCGTTTGTTGGAACTTACCGGCGGAATCGTTCAGGGAATGAGCGGTAGTCCGATAGTTCAAAACAATAAAATTGTAGGCGCGGTGACGCATGTGATGATTAATGATCCGAAGACTGGGTATGGTATGTATGCTGAAAACATGTTAAACGAGCTTGGCAATACGTTAAATTAGCAAAATTGTTATTATAACTCAGCACAATAAGATACTATGCGTGACGTAATCATATTCTATTCGTTATGAGTCATATACTCAAATATATGAAAATGTCTGTGTATTTGATAAAAAACGATTGTTTTGAGTTTGTAAAGAAAAGTGTGGCGATTTACGTTTGTGGAGTGTTGTTGTTATTGTTTGCTGCGTTTTGGGGGATTTACGGCGGAATCGCAAAGGCTGAACTCACTGATTTTTTTGAAAGTTCCGTAAGCGGTTTGTATTCGTATTTGCGGGGCGAGTTTTCGTTGTTCGGGATGTTGCTTGCTTTTTTGTTTGATGCGCTGGTTGCTGTGGCTTTGCCGATTATGCTGTCATATAACGATATAACCGTCTGTATTTCTTTGGCGATTGTGCCGCTAAAAGCATATACTTCGTTGTTTGATATTGTGATAATCGTTAGGTATTTTGCTTTGCGGGCGCTTCCGTTTATGCTTGTGTTTTTAGCGCTGACTATAGTTCACTGTTTAATCGTTATTACTCACGTTGCGTTTATACATAAAAGCAAATTGCGGTATTCTTTTTGCGTAAGTGAAATAACGGTGGTTGCCGAAAAGAGCGTTCCGTTTTATTTTGTCTGGGGATTTTACGTTTTGTTGTGTACGATATTGTTGTGTTTTTGCGGTGCGTTTGTGTAAAATCTATTAAAGTGACTTGTTGTAACTAATTTCTGTGCGTCGGTGCATTGCTTTTGGATAAAATTTTTTGTTGATTAGTTATTTGGGGTAGAGTCGATTGCATAAAAGAATTATCTTGTGGCACAATATTTGTACGGAGAAAAACATGAGAAAAATATCTTTTGTGGCGATGATTGTGATAATTATTTCGGTATTTTGTTCGACTTCGGCAATTGTATTTGCCGATAGTGGCGATATTTCTTCTGTTGATGCGGATTCGGGTAAAATATCGGTTAGTGCGAAGTCGGCGTTGCTTCTCGATGCGGATAGCGGGAGTGTCGTCTTGACAAAGGACGAAAACGAGAGATTGCAAATCGCGAGTATGGTAAAAATTATGACGTTAAATATTATTTTTGAAGAGATTGCTATGGGTAGGCTTGCTTTTGACGATAATGTTGTTGTGTCCGAATATGCAACAAGTATGGGAGGTTCGCAGGCGTTTTTGGATTCGAATGTAATTTATAAAGCGGAGGAACTTATAAAAAGTATAATCGTTGCGTCCGCAAACGATTCCTGCGTGGCTATGGCGGAGCATATTTGTGGCAGTGTGCCGGCTTTTGTCGAAAGGATGAATATGAACGCGGAGGCGTGGGGAATGAACGATACCGTATTTGTTAACTGTACGGGGTTGCCTGCTCCGACGCAATATTCCACGGCTTCAAACGTTGCAATAATGATGAAAAAGCTTATTGGGTATGACGATTTTTTTAAGTTTTCAAAAGTTTGGACATATGAACTCGTTCATCCGAGCGGAAGAACTACGTTGCTTACTAACACGAATAAACTTTCTCGTTTTTATAACGGCTGCGACGGAGGTAAAACGGGTTATACGTCGGAGGCAAAATCGTGCCTGGCGGCCACTGCGAAAAGGGGCGACACAAGGCTTATATGCGTTGTCGTGGGTGCCGATAACGCGAAAGTTCGTAATGCGGAAGTAAGTAAGCTTTTGGATTATGGTTTTGCTAATTACGAAACTAAATTGCTTATCGGTAAAGGTTCGCCTTTGGAGGGGAACGTAGGCGTCGTTGCGGGAAGAGAAAGTAATGTTGGCGTTGTTTCCGAAAACGACGTTAAGGTATTCGGGCGCCGTGGCGAAAATAAAAATTTTGTAACGGATACAGAGTTTTTTGAGGTTAAAGCTCCTGTAGTGAAAGGACAAAAATGCGGTGAATTAAGATTTTTGAATGAAAACGGCGATGTGGTTGGAAAAACCGCACTTGTTGCACAAAATGACGTTGAAGCTATCGAATATTTTGATATTGTCAATGATTTTGTGAAAAAGTGGTAATAATTTAATTACTGTGTCTGACATAATCGAGCGGTTGGCAAATGCGTTGATCGTTCGATTTTTATATATTTAGAGAACAACTGTATGTTAAAATTCTGCGTCGAGTTCGCACAAAAACGGCGTTTTGTGTCAACAAGTTAAAGATGGTTGACTAAATAAAGAAAAACTGGTATACTTTAATTTAGAAAATATTTTGTTTATGGAGTTACCTATGAAGCAACGAGAAACTCTCAATATCAATGATATCGGGCATCTTCAAATAGGCGGGTGCGATGCTGTAGAACTTGCAAAAAGATACGGTACGCCCTTATACGTTATGGATGAGGCGTACGTTAGAAAAATCGCTGCGTCTTATGCTGATATTTTGCGTAACGAGTACGGTGACGGTCTTGTTTGCTATGCGTCGAAGGCGTTGTCTACAAAGGCAATATATGCTATTTGTAATAGCGAAGGATTGGGCGCCGACATCGTTTCCGGATGCGAACTTATGACTGCGCTGGAAGGTAATATGCCTGCCGATAAAATATATTTTCACGGCAACAACAAATTGCCTGTCGAAATCGAGTTGGCGGTTCAACGTGGCGTACATGCAATAGTGGTAGACAGTTATTACGAAATCGAACTCATTTCACGAATTGCAAGAAAATACAATACCAGGGTAAAAGCTTTGGTGCGTGTAAATCCGGGAATCGACGCGCACACGCATCACTTTATCCAGACGACGCGTGTGGATAGTAAATTCGGATTTTCCGTTGCGAGCGGCGAGGCGTTGGACGCAATTAAAAGACTGCAATCTTTTCCTGAACTCGAGTTTGTCGGTTTGCATTGTCACATAGGCTCGCAAATATTCGAACTCCAGCCGTTTGAGCTTGCTGTTGACAAAATGACGGATTTTATAGTGGAGTTAAATAAGAGCGGAATTGACGTTTCGGAGCTGAATATGGGCGGCGGATACGGCGTTACGTACACCGACGAGGATCGTCCTCTTCAACCGCAACAATACGTTCGCGCAATTGTCAAAAAGTTGTCCGAGTGTATTGCAAAAAAGAAAATACGAAAGCCGCATTTGGTACTCGAACCCGGTCGTTCTATTGTAGGGGAAGCGGGCGTAACTTTATACACGGTCGGTGCGATTAAGGATATTAAGGGTGTAAAGAAATACATTAGCGTAGACGGCGGAATGTTCGAAAACCCCAGATATGCGCTTTACGAGGCGAAATACGAAGCGATTTTGGCAAATCGTGCCGCGAAAGAAAAAACAGAGACCGTAACCGTGGCGGGCAAATGCTGCGAAAGCGGCGATATGCTTGTTATTGACGCGCGTCTTCCCAAGGCTGAGAGCGGCGATATTTTGGCGGTGCTTACGACCGGCGCGTACAACTATTCCATGGCAAGCAACTATAATCGAAATCTTATTCCGCCAATGATTCTCGTAAATAACGGCGAATCCGATTACATAGTAAGGCCGCAGACTTACGAGGACATTATGGCGCGCGATGCTGTGCCCGAGCGGCTTAAATAAGGGGGGGACTGAATTTTCGATGTTCGGATATTCTGACGTTTATCAATTTCTTATTGCGGCTTTTGCGATACTTGTTTCGATAATCCTGCACGAGGTTGCGCACGGCGTGGTTGCTCTGTGGAACGGAGATCCTACGGCAAAATTTAGCGGGAGGCTTACGCTTAATCCTGCCGCACATTTCGATTTGTTCGGATTTCTAATGCTTATGTTTGCTCGTATAGGGTACGCAAAGCCGGTGCCTGTTAATCCTGAAAATTATCGTCACGAACGTTTGGGTAAATTTACCGTGTCGTTAGCGGGAATTGCCGTTAATTTAATTTTGGCTTTTTTTGCCGTCCCGCTGTTGCTCGTCTGTCTTAAACAATATTATATTAGCGACGGCGCAGTCGGGCAGATATTTTTATTTTTATTCTACTTTTTCCGTTGGATGACCGTAATAAACGTCAATCTTATTTTGTTTAACGTCCTTCCGCTGTACCCATTGGACGGGTATCGCGTACTTGAAAGCGTTACTCGCGCGGTAAATCCGGTTACCAAGTTTATGCGTAATTACGGGCAATATATTTTGATTACCGTGATAGGTATAAGCGTGATTATGAATATGTTTATAAGTGCGTTTGGCTGGCCTGCGTGGCTTAGTCCGATTAGTTGGTACGTTGATACTGTTGGCGGATATATTATTGACGGCTTCTCGTCGTTTTGGATGGGAGTTATTGGGTAGTGATGGAAGAGCAAAGAAGGGAAGAAATACAAAAATATATAGATTCGTTGGCGGATAAAGAGGTGTATAATCCCGATTCTTACGAGGTGCATCTTGAAAATTTTGACGGTCCGCTAGATTTGTTGTGGTTTTTAATACGTCGCTCTAAAATCGACATTAGTGAGATATTTGTGTCCGAAATAACAGAGCAATATCTTTCGACGATGTCGCAAATAGACAAGCTTGATCTTGAAAGCGCGTCTGAATTTATCGAAGTTGCGGCGTGTCTTATCGAAATTAAATCGAAGGCGCTTTTGCCGCGCCCTCCCGTTATCGAAGACCCCGAGGACGATCCGGAACGTACGCTTATTCGCAGACTCGAAGAGTACCGCATTTACAAAGAAGCAAGCAAAAAGATTAAGGAGATCGAGACAACCGGAATTATGTATCGTGATCCCGATCCGGGCGTGGGTAAGCCTAGACTTGTATTGGGCGATATGAATATGGAGGGACTGCTGGACGCGCTGAAAAAAATGTTTGTGAAGATTGAAGCGCGCGTTCAATCGCATCAAGAGCACAACATTGTTAAGGACAGATTTACCGTTGCCGAAAAAATGGCGCAGATTCGCGAGATTTATCACGAGGCGGATACTTTGAAATTTACAGACCTTTTCGAGCCGGATTACAGTAAAATCGAAGTAATTACTACGTTTCAGGCGATGCTTGAGCTTATGAAAGGACAGTATTTCAAAGCTGAACAAAGCGAAGTTTTCGGAGAAATAATTTTGCATAGGATTAAAGGGGATAACAATTATGATTGATAAAGAAATGCTTTGCGAGGTAATAGAATCGCTTTTGTTGGTTTCCGGAAACGGACTTAAAATCGACGATATAGCCGAGCATCTTGAAATAAAACCCGCAGACGTGAAAGCGGCGATAAATAAATTAAAAGAAAAGTATAGCGGAAAGTGCGGAATACAACTTATTACATATAACGGAAAGGTTCAATTTTCCTCTAATCCTGCCTATTCTGATTTGGTTGCGTGCGTTCTTAATCCTATACGCGAGCGCGATTTGTCTACAGCGGCTTTGGAGACGATTGCGATTATTGCGTACCGCCAGCCGGTGACGCGCCTCGATATCGAGCAGATTCGCGGCGTAAACAGCGAGTATACGGTGCAAATGCTACTAAAGAACAATCTTATCGAAGTGGTCGGTCGAAAAGAGGCGGTGGGAAAACCTTTGCTTTTCGGAACTACCGACGAATTTCTTAAGCGATTTAGGCTGGAAAGTATTGACGAGCTGCCTGATTATGAGCAGTTGTTGGATTCCATAAAGGTTATCGAAAGCGGCGTTCGTCCCGAATCCGGAAGCGAAGGAAGTCGCAGTATTTATAACGAATTTGAAATACCCGACGAAGAACCGTCCGACGGCGATGAAATTCCTGATTTTTTGGAGGGCGAGGACATTCAAAAAATCGAGTAGATTTTTTGCGATAAGTAAGTTGTTATCCGTTTTTTGATTCTCGGATATATTCGAAATTTCTATTAAATGTACTAAATTGTTTTGAAAATTACGTTTTTTGCTTTTTGTGGTGAGCGCCTAGCGTAATGATTTTGCGAGTATTCTTTTGTCGAGTGCCCGAAATAATTAAATAAACGATAAGAAATAGAATAATTTTTTTGTGCCCGCGAACACTAATTATGTGTTGGCGGGCGTTTCTGTTGTTCTTATATTATTATCGCTTAGTTTGGTTCCGGTTAAAATTTCGTTTTTGCTGAATGGCGATTTTGCGCGTTTTATAGGAACGTATCGTATTGCATTGTTGCTCGGGCTGGTTGTATATGAGGGTAAGTTTTTTATAGGTGAAGATAACGGAATAAAAAGTTTGTGTCTAAAGCATGGAAAAAAGGAGTACAGCATTCATTTGACTATGGATAAAAGCGACGCGTATTCTTTTGCAAGTTTTTTAACGTCTGATTTTATTCCGCCGATGGAATCGTGCGCTTTGGAAGTTTGCGTTTGTGCGGGAGTTGCTTCCGACGCGTTTGCGAGTGCGATTCTTGCTGCGAGCGTAAAAAGTTTGGTCTGTTCTATTACGGCAATGATTTCCGCGGTTTGGAACGTTTCGATTGGAGGGAACGTTACGGCTAGTTTCTCTACGCGTGACGTTCTTAGTGCTCGGTTGCGCGCGTATATAGGCGTTTCGTTTGCCGATTTAACTTATATTTTAATTAAGTTTTTTATAAATAAATTATCAAAAAATGTTTTTAGTCTAAAAAAGAAACGGAGGCGAGAAAATGTTTAGAAGCAACGAACATCATATCGAAAAAATTATCAATAATGCATTCGAAAAGATAAAGTCCGTTATGGGCGCGAACGCTGTTGTCGGGACGCCGGTAACTACCGCTGACGGCGTAAATATAATTCCGATAAGCCGTGTTGCGCTTGGTTTTGCGACGGGTGGCGGCGAGTACGGAAGTCTTGTCGGCGGTGCGGGCGAATATCCGTTTGCCGGGGGGAGCGGTGCCGGATTGTCGGTAAATCCCGTAGGTTTTTTGATAAGCGACGGCAAATGCGTTAAATTCGTTTCGGTGGATGATGCAAACGCGTTTGAAAAATTGCTTTCGGTTGTGCCGGAAACCATTGCCGCTTTATTGAAAAAAGAAAAGGAGAAAAAATGAAAAAAGTCTTCGGAGCACTGTTGATTTTGATTGTGTTTTTTTCGGTGTGCGCAATTCGGAACGAGCAAAGCGATGTGGTATTTGCAACTTCGTGTGCGGAATGTATGTGTGTTGTTGAGCGGGAAAGTGGGCGCGTCCTGAATCAGAAAAATGCAAAAATGCGCCGTCCGATGGCAAGTACGACAAAAATAGCAACCGCTATAACTGTGATTGAAAATTACGCCGACCTTGACGATATTGTAATGGTTCCGTCAGTCGCCGTGGGTGTCGAAGGGTCGTCAATATATTTGAAAGAAAACGAGCGTATATCGGTACGCGACTTGTTGTACGGATTGATGCTGCAATCCGGAAACGATTGCGCGGTTGCGCTTGCCGTAATAACGGCGGGAAGTGTCGAAAGCTTTGCGGAAATGATGAACAAAACCGCGATAACGGTAGGCGCCGAGAATACGAATTTCGTTAATCCTCACGGACTACATCACGAAAACCACTATACGACGGCAGAGGACCTTGCGAAAATAGCCGCGTATGCGATGAAAAACGAAACGTTTCGAGAGATAGTGGCGACAAAAAAACACGTAACTGTGAAATATGATAACGAGCATGGTAGAACTATACTAAACAAGAACAAAATACTTAAGACTTTTGAGGGGGGAGACGGCGTAAAAACCGGGTACACGCAAGCGGCGGGAAGATGTCTTGTGGCAAGCGCAACGCGAAACGGAATGAATATTATAGCCGTTGTGTTAAATTGCGGCCCGATGTTCGAAGAATGCTCTGCGCTTATGGAAAACGCGTTTTCCGAATATTCGCCGATTGATTTAACCGAGCTTGTTAATTCGCAAAATATTTATTCCGACGTTGTTGGAGGAAAAGAAAATCGTGTAGGTTTGTCGGTTAACGGCGCTAATTTTTATCCGTTGTCGAGCGATGAGGCGCGGCGTATCGATATATGCGTTTCGGGTGTGCGAGATATGCGAGCGCCCGTAAAAAAGGGGCAAGAAAACGGAAAAGTTGAAATTTTACTGAATAAAAGGTTGATTTTTGTCGGAAAATTGGTTACTATTAACGATGTCGGACGAAAATCGTTTTTCGCAAGGTTGAAAAAGTAACTTCGCTGCGGCAAATAAAAATCTTCGGAAGGTAAAATGAGAATCAATAAATATCTTGCAGAATGCGGTTTGGCTTCGCGACGTAATTGCGAAGCGTTCGTTTTGGACGGAAGAGTTAAGGTTAACGGAAAGACGGTGCGTAATCTTGCGACCGAGATAGACGCGGAATTTGACCAAGTCAGCGTAGACGATAAGCCGGTTAAACCCATAGGAAAGCATCTGTACATTATGTTAAATAAGCCGAAGGGGTATGTCTGTACGACAAGTGACGAAAAGCAACGAAAAACGGTTATGGATTTGGTTGCCGGTAAGTACCCGGGAAAGAGGCTTTTTCCTGTGGGAAGACTGGACTACGATACGGAAGGCTTGTTGTTGATGACGACAGACGGCGATTTATCGAATCGTCTTATGCATCCGAGAAACGAGATATCGAAAACGTATGTGGCTAAGATTGAAGGCGAGGTTTCGGAGGCTGAGCTAAACAAAATTCGCGCAGGCGTAGAACTCGACGGCGTTCGAACCAAAAAGTGTAAGGCGAGAGTGGTCGGACAAGAAAACGTCGGCGAAGATAAGCTGATAACGCGCATAGAGGTCGTGATAAGCGAAGGGCGAAATCGTCAGGTCAGAAGAATGTTCGAAGCGATCAATCGCGAGGTTGTATTTCTAAAACGCATAGCGATAGGCGAAGTTAAATTGGGCGGACTGACGCGAGGAACTTTTCGCGAACTTCGAGATGTTGAGGTTGAGTATCTAAAGCGCGTTTGATTTTTCCACCACGGCAACGTTGAACTTTCAATATCGTGTTTAATCGCAATTAAAGCTGTTTCTCTGAATTTTTGTAAATGTGTAAAGACGGCGAGTATAAGAGCGAGTAGTAAAAAAATACAAAAGTTTACAAAGGCAAGCCATATTCGCTTGCCTTTTTTTTATTTAAGAGTTAAAATGATAACGTGGAAATTTTGGATTTTCCGTCAAATATTTTTGGAGGCTTAAGAATGAAAACCGTTAAGGAACTTAACAAAATTACCGACGAGGCAACAAAATCGGTTAGAGCCACCATTGATGCAATCGCAGATGAAATGACTTTTGTGGAATGCGATAAGTTTATTCGCTCTGCGACTTGTTTCGGGGAGGCAACCGGGGAAGGCGTGGTCAGCGGCTTTGCAAAAGTTAACGACATAAGCGTCGCGATTTTTGCCATAAACGGCGAAACGCTTAAGGGCGGTATCGGCAAGGCAAATTCCGATAAAATAGTCAAGTGCGTAAAAAACGCAATAAAGACCGCGTCGCCGTTAATTGCGATTGTTGACACGATGGGTGCTCGTTTTGCCGAAGGAATAGAGGTACTCGAAGGATACGGTGCTATTTACGGCGCGTTTGCCGAGGCGCATAACGAGATTCCCGTAATACTTGTCGTAAACGGCAATAACTACGGAATGCTCTCGTATCTTTCCGCAGTTGCGGATGTGACAATCGTGGCAGACAAGTCCGTTGTTGCAACTTCCAGTCCGTTGATTCTTGCGGCTAAAAACAATGCCGACGTCGCTGGCGTGGGTACGGCTCAAGCATGTGCGTCAAACGGCGTTGCGTCGCTCGTGGTAAAGGACGACGCCGAACTATCTTCTGCGGTAAAGAAAGTATTGGACTTTTTGTGCGAGCCTATTGCTCAGCCGACTGACGACGGCAACAGAGTTTGCAAGGGACTGAAAGTCGGCGTAAAGACTGCTAAGGTTGTTGACGAAGTATTCGATAAGAATAGTTTCACCGAACTTTATTCTCAATTCGGGAAAGAAGTTATGGTTGGGTTTGCTCGTCTTAACGGAATTGCGGTTGGCGTTGTAGCAAATGCAGAGGGCGAGGAAGAGGGAAAACTTACGCCTGCTGCGGCAAAGAAAATCATCCGACTAGTAAATCTTTGTTCCGATATGTCGATTCCCGTGGTGAATATCGTAAACGGTAGCGGTGTAGCAGATTGCATCAAATGCCAAGGAGAGCTTATCGACAATATCGGTAAACTTATTTGCACGTATGTAAGCGCTCCCGTCGCCAAAGTGGCACTAATCGTCGGTAAGGCGATCGGCTTAACGTACGTTGCTCAATGCTCTAAGACGGTTTCGGATTATACGATTGCTTGGGAGGGCGCTACCATCGGTATTATGGATAATGCCGCGGCGGCCGAACTCGTTTATGCGGACAGAATTGCCGCTGCCAAGGACAAGGAAAAGGTTTTGACGACTTTAGCAAAGGAATATGGCGAAGAAAACACCTCTGCAGTTACCGTTGCGGAGAAAGGATATATAGATAACGTAATAAATCCGAATTTCTCGCGCCAGTATTTGATTGCGGCTGTTCAAGCTTTTATTAGTAAGAGGTAAATGTGTATGGT
This sequence comes from uncultured Lachnospiraceae bacterium, assembly GCA_964438355.1. GTDB lineage: Bacteria > Bacillota > Clostridia > Christensenellales > Pumilibacteraceae > UBA10677. The sequence goes on from CAYTKK010000011.1 coordinate 19,244, forward strand.
TGATTTGAGTTTACTTTCGTCCGATTTTACGTTTGCGGACGGCTTACTCGTGCTCGTTGTCGGAATGGTCGTGACGTTTCTGGTGCTTGCTTTGGTTATTTTTGTCGTCAAGGGTTACGTTTTGCTGTTCAAAGTGACGGACAAAAAAAGTAAGAACGAGGCAAAGACCGCGCCAGAAAAGAAGGCTGTTGCCGTGACCGATACGGTTGACGCCGATGAAGAAGTAGTTGCGGCGATTACCGCTGCGATAGCGGCTGTTTATGCTACGGAAAGCACAGACGGAGAGGTTCCGCCTTTCAGAGTAAAAAGTATTTTATTAAAATAAATTTGGGAATAAGGAGATTATTAAAATGCGTAAGTTCAATATAAAGGTTAACGGAAAGACGTATATGGTAGAGGTAGAAGAGGCGGACGGCGTTACGTCTGCTGCAGCGGTTGCCCCCGCGCCCGTAGTTGCTCAAGCGGCTGTGCCCGCGCCCGTACAGAAGCCCGCCGGCGGAGAAATTGTTTCTTCTCCTATGCCCGGAACGGTTCTTAAATTGGCGGTTGCAAACGGCGCTACCGTAAAAAAGGGAGACAAGATTCTTGTTCTCGAGGCAATGAAGATGGAAAACGACATCAATGCGGTTGCGGACGGCGTTGTTACTTTCCTTGTTAAAGAGGGCGATAGTGTCGAGACCGGTGCCGATTTGGCGTCTATCGGTTAATACGGAGCTGACAAATGAACTTAATAGATACTTTAATTGCACTTTGGGAGAGCACCGGAATCGCTCACTCGATTGCTAACGCGGAGTGGCAGAATTACGTGATGATATTCATTTCGTTCATTCTGTTCTATCTTGCGATTGTAAAGCAGTTCGAGCCGTTGTTGCTTCTTCCGATTTCGTTCGGTATGTTTTTGGTAAATATACCCGGCGCTTATGACGTTTTGTACGGATCGGCGCATTCGCTTACGGATTTAGAGACGCAGGAGGCTATTGCCGCGGGGCAGACACTTTCTTACGGCTTGTTCCACTATCTTGAATTCGGCGTATCCAAGGTAATATATCCGCCGCTGATTTTCTTAGGTATAGGTGCGATGACGGACTTTGGTCCGCTTATCGCCAATCCGAAGAGCCTTCTTATAGGCGCTGCTGCGCAGCTAGGTGTTTTCGTTACGTTTGTCGGAGCTATTCTTATCGGTCAGCTCGGTATCCCGGGATTGTCTTTTACTCCCGAACAAGCTGCGGCAATAGGCATTATAGGCGGAGCGGACGGGCCTACGGCTATTTACGTTACGCAACAACTTGCGCCCGAATTGTTGTCGGCGATAGCGATTGCCGCATATTCGTATATGGCGCTTATTCCTGTAATACAGCCGCCGATTATGAAACTTCTTACGACAGATAAAGAGCGTAAGATAAGAATGAAACAGCTTCGTCCCGTTTCCAAAAAGGAAAAAATCATATTCCCGATAGCGGTTACTTTGATTGTCGGATTGCTTTTGCCCGACGCGATTCCGCTTCTCGGAATGTTGATGCTGGGCAACTTGTTTAAGGAGAGTATGGTTACGGAACGCCTTGCAAAGACGGCAAGCAACGAGTTGTGTAACATAATCACTATCGTGCTCGGACTTATCGTCGGAACTAAGGCAATGGGTTCTACGTTCCTTAACTGGTCCACGATATTCATTATCGTACTCGGACTTATTGCTTTCTCGTTCGGCACTGTCGGCGGATTGCTTATGGCAAAATTGCTTAACGTGCTTTCAGGAGGTAAGATAAATCCGCTTATCGGCTCTGCCGGCGTTTCGGCTGTGCCTATGGCGGCTAGAGTATCGCAAAAAGTCGGGCAGGAATACGATTCGCAAAACTATTTGCTTATGCACGCGATGGGACCTAACGTTGCCGGCGTAATAGGCTCGGCTGTCACGGCAGGCGTATTCTTGGCACTGTTCTAAAAGTTTTTTAGGAGAATTATATTATGACTAAAATAATGGAAACTATATTGCGTGACGCGCATCAATCGCAAGCTGCTACGCGTATGAGACTTGATGAAATGTTGCCCGTAGCCGAGCAACTCGACAAGGTCGGCTATTATGCGCTCGAGGCGTGGGGCGGAGCAACGTTCGACAGCTGTCTGCGTTATCTTAACGAGGACCCGTGGGAAAGATTGCGTGCTTTGCGTAAGGCAATCCCGAATACAAAACTTCAAATGCTTCTTCGCGGACAAAATCTTCTCGGTTATAAGCACTATGCCGACGACGTAGTGGACCTCTTTTGCAAAAAGTCTATTGAAAACGGAATCGACATTATTAGAATTTTTGACGCTCTTAACGACGTAAGAAACATTCGCACTGCTTTGAACGCTACGAAAAAGTACGGCGGAACGGCTGAGGTTGCGTTTAGTTATACAACCAGTAAGGTTCATACGATTGATTATTTCGTAAATCTTGCATTGGAAATGGAGAAGATGGGTGCCGATATTATCTGCATTAAGGATATGGCTAACCTGCTGCTTCCGTACGATGCGTACGAGTTGGTTTCTCGACTTAAGGACAAGTTGGATCCCAAAACTATGGTTCATTTGCACACGCATAATACTGCGGGTACGGGCGATATGGTTAATCTTAAGGCAATCGAAGCAGGTTGCGATATCGTCGATACTGCTTTGTCTCCGTTAGGAAACGGCACTTCGCAACCGGCAACCGAATCGCTTGTCGCAACGCTTGCGGGGACTAAGTACGATACCGGTATTAAACTAGAAGCGTTAAACGAATTAACCAAGCATTTTGCAAAGGTTGCCGAGCGTCTTACTGCCGACGGGTTCCTTAGTCCCAAGGTATTAAAGGTTGACGTAAATGCATTGATATATCAAGTTCCCGGCGGAATGCTTTCGAATTTGATTTCTCAACTCGCTCAGGCCGGCGCTTCGGATAAACTCCTTGACGTACTTGAGGAAGTTCCTCGCGTCCGTGCGGATTTAGGCTATCCGCCGCTTGTTACTCCGTCCAGCCAGATAGTCGGTACGCAGGCTGTGCTTAACGTATTGCAAGGCGAACGCTACAAAATGGTCACGAAAGAGACGAAGGGCGTTCTTCGCGGCGAATACGGCAAACTTCCCGTTGAACCGGATGCGGACGTCGTTCGTAAGATTATAGGCGATGAGGAGAGAATTACCTGCCGTCCTGCAGACAGACTCAAGCCTGAACTTGACGATTATCGTAA